>NZ_JBEKBF010000016.1:0-129240 GCF_050015535.1 Binatus soli (SeqCode)
GCCTTGGGCATGGAACGACTCCTTGGAAATTGCGCGCTTGGATAATCCGGCGCCGGGGCCAAATATAACTTATTGTCCGGCGCTTTCCGAATTCCCGGACAGGGCATCTCCGCCAACGGTATTCCTTCCTTCGTGAGCGCGCGCGTTCATCCCGCGCCGGGATGAGACCGCAACACTCCGATCGCCGCCAACCCGAACAGCGCGACGTCCATCGACGCGTGCGCGATCATCGAGGCTTCCAGTCCGCGACGCAAGTATAGGCGCCCAAACACGACACCCTCCCACGTCTGCGGCATCACCAATCCGCCGATCAGAAGATTCGACGTACTATGGAACAGCGTCCCGCCCAGCGGCAACAGGTGAATTATTCCGAACAGGTAGCCTTGGGCTATCGTCACCATCCAAAGCGCGCGGCGTCCGGGATAGCCGCTCGAGTCGCGCGATATCAGCCGCGCGATCCATCCGAAGATCGCATACAGCACCAGTCGAAACTGGATCTCCTCGCTAACCGCAGCCGCGATTGCGACCAAAGCTCCTACGATCGCGAGACGGCCCGGCGCCACCGTCAACATCGGCGGTTTCGGGATACTGATGCCGGCGCCGCCGCGCACAATAAGAACCAGCGGCACGATCACAATCGCCAGCACGCCCGCGCCTGCCGCCGCGGCCAGTATCGCGTAGCCGATCGAGATCCTCGCCAGGCTGCGAATTGAGAAATGGATTTTGTCGCCCGCGATCTTTGCCGCGATCAGCGGCGCACCGGGCAACCCGAGCTCGCCGTTGATTCGAAGCGCTACCGGTACCAGCGATGCGAGCACGAAAGTGACGCCGAGGAACGGGAGCGCGCGCCCGATTTCCGATCGGTCGACCGACTTAATCGCCAGCGCGAGCGGATACTCGACCACCGCGCCGGCTATCGCCAGCGCGATCAGCAGCGCCGACTCGCGCCGCCACGCCGCGCGAGGCGCCCGCGCGCCGCCGGAGCCATCTGCGGCCGGCTCGATCACTTGATCGTCGGGATAAATTCGGGGATGTCCTTCGACGGCTTCATCTTCCACTTGGGCTTGCGCTTCTCGACAAACGCGCTGACGCCTTCGTACGCGTCCGGCTGCTTGCCGGACCACACGAACGCCCTCGTATCGACAGCCTGTGCCTTCTCCGCCTCGGGCTCCGCGAGCAGTGCGTAGATCAGCCGCTTGGTTATCGCGACCGACACCGGCGCCGTGTTATGCGCGATATCGAGCGCCATCTCGCGCACCTTGGTCATGAACTCCGCGTCGGGCCATACGTGGCTCACGATTCCGAATTCGAGCGCCTCGCGCGCGCTGATAATCCGCCCGCTCATCAGCAGTTCGTTGGCCTTGGCCAGTCCGATCATTCGCGGGACGGTCCACAGGCTGAGCGCCTCCGGAATTATTCCGCGCCGCACGAACACGAATCCGATTCGCGCGCTCTCGGCCGCGACGCGGATGTCCCATTGCATCGGCAGCGTGATTCCCATTCCAACCGCCGGCCCGTTTATCGCCGCGATGATCGGTTTGCGCACGTTCCACGGCCGAATCGCCGGCGCCGGCCGTTCGCGGCGCTCCGCACGCGCGTCGGCGTCGAACGTGTTGCCGCCGCCCGACAGATCCGCGCCCGCGCTGAACGCACGGCCCGCGCCGGTGACGACGATCACCCGGACCTCGTCGTTCTTGTCGTATTCGGCAAACGCGCCGTAAAGCTCCGCGGCCATCGTGCCCGAGAATGCGTTCAGTTTCTCCGGGCGATTGAGCGTGACAGTCGCGACGCCGTCTTTGACGTTTGTCAAAATGTGTCCGCTGGCCATGTGATTGCTCCTTGTGCGGGCGATTCTCGATTCACTCATCGGGGTTTATAGCCCGCCCCGCCGCAATCGCAAAACCCTACACCCGCTTGCGCGCGGCGAAGGTCAGGACGGAGCCGTCGAGCTGCGGTCTGAAGCCCTCGAAACCTGCCTGAGTCAGGTATCCTTCGAGCTGCGGCAGTTCGAAGAGCCGCCCGCCATGCTCCTCGATACGCTCGCGGACGCGCTGGAAGCGCAAGATACCCACGTGCGCAGGCGTAAAGGTCGTCACCGCCAGGAGCGCACCCGGTTTCATCACGCGGGCAATCTCGCGCAGGGCGGCGACCGTGTCTGGAAACAGATGGAGTGCGCCGCCGCACAGTGCGACGTTGAAGAACGCGGCGGGGAAAGGCAATGCGTCCACACTTGCGCGCGCGAATTGGACGTTGGCGAGACCCGCTTGAGTTACGTAGGCCGCGGCTTGCCGCAACATGCTCCACGAAATGTCGACTCCGTACACGGTCCTGGTCGGGGACGCGATCCGGCGTCCCAGCGTCCCCGGTCCGCAGGCAACGTCCAGCACCATCCCGCTCTCGGCCCCCACGATAGCCCCGACCTTGTCCATGAGCTGCCCGAAGGACGGGGCTTTGCTCCCGCCGATGACTTTCAGGATCACCGGATACCAGAGCTTGGTCTCATACAATCGCGAAATCAGGGGCACATTCATCACGCGCAGGACCGGGTTGATTCTGGAATCCAGGTCTCGCGCGGTGAGATCCGGGATACGATCGACGATCGGATAGGTGGTCTGACAGACGCCGCAATCGAATGCTTCGGCGCCGCCCGCGAGCGGACCTTTACAGGAAGGGCAAACGTAGATGTCAGCCGGGATTTCCATTTTGAATCCTGATTCAGACTCGCATTTATGATATAGTGTGAGTAACGGGTGAATCGCAATGAAAGCTACCAAATTAATTGCCGCGGCGATGTTTGCAGCTTTGGCGCTTACGATTGCCGGCTCCGCCGGTGCCGGCGGGGGACATGGCGGAGGCGGGGGACATGGCGGAGGCGGGGGACATGGCGGCGGCCACGCGGGCTCTGGGCACGCCGCGAGCCACGCCGCCCGTCACGCTGGCATGGGGAATCGGGCGGGCTTGAGACAGGGCCGATTCCCTGGCTCCTACCGGTACTTCCCTTATTACCCCTACTACGGGAACGGCTACTACGGGAATGGGATCGTCGAGAATTCCGATGAGGCCGACTGGGGCGAACAATGGACGTCGCTGTCCGAGGATAACGATGGCCCTTACGCGAGATCCACCCGGGAAAACCCGCAAGGGGAGGCGCGCATGTGGGAGTTTCCGGAAAAGTAAGGGAGCACGAGCACCGAAGCCTTGGAAGATAGCGGCGGCGCGATCTGAGCGCCCCTTTGAGTGAGTTTCTCGACCAGCTGCTGCTACTGCCGTATCACGCCGCGAGCTGCTCGAAGTAGAGACAGCAATCGTATGCCGCTTTGTAAATTGGCAGATGTTCCGTCTGCGCCATTTCAAAAAAATCGGCGAGTTTGGGGGCTATGCCCCCAAACCCCTAAATCAAATAATCAATAAACCAATGACCAAATGATCGATCACAAGCCGCTACGCACTGCACGCACGTAGTCGCCGTTGAGCTTAAGGAGGTAGCTCACGCTGCCAGTGCTGAAGGACACGTACCACGCGCTGGGCGAATAGTCGGCGTAGGTAGTGGCCGACCAGTAGTAGTTGGCCTGCGTGGGGTCAAATGTGGGGTCGATGCACGGGGCTCCGTGACCACAGCCGGGCGCGCTGAGATCGACAATCCCCTCCAGTTCCACGATCGACGGCAAGCGCCAATCACAGTGATTAGCAAAGCAGCCCACGATGGGGGTGCTGGGCCCACCGTCGGTCGACGCGCCGTTGTTCAGCATCGCCAGAAACGACGGTGAATGCATTCCCGTCCGGGGCTATGCCGGTGCTCGACCACTGGTACTCGGTGTTCACGTCGTGCACGCCTGCTGTTTGTGTCTTCATCTCCCACATCAGGCCGGTGTTCAGATCACTCACCGTGCCGTCGCCGTTGTTGAGGTAGCGGCACGAGCCTGCCTCCGCCAGCTCCGCGGTGAAGACTTCCTGGTACACCGCCGACTCGTCGGGCCCGCCTGCCAGCATAAGAGCGCTGTTCAGCGCCAGGTAATATTCCAGTTCTCCTTGCTCGGTCAGCTTGGCCGCCTCACACCCGATCGACGGGATTCCCGACGCCTGCGCAGTACCCGCGCACAGCAGCATCGCGCACGCGATCACCGTCAGATTTGTTCTTTTCATAGTGCTCCCTTGCTTTTACCTGCGAACGTTATCCTTACGCATCCCTTACGTAGCACCCGTTGGCACGGGAGGCCAGTATTAACCCGTGGGCACGGGAGGAGAGGAAATGGAGAGACGGACCGGTTACGCAGAGCTCCCCTAGCAGGGAGAGGAAAATAAAACGTAAAGCTCGACAAAAGATTCAGAGAAAAAGATCCGGGGTCCCTCCGCTTCGGTCGGGATGACGGAATCGGAGCGGCGGTCAGGCCTCTCCTGGCCGCGGGCGCGAGCCGAACCTTGAGAACTATTTTATTTCCTGCTCATATGCGCGTTGAGGGTCTCGCATCGGCGATGCCACACGGCACGTGGGAGGTATTTCGAGATGAAAGAGTTACCGGGGCGATATCGGGATTTCAGGCGACAATTTCCGGCAATCAGCGGAGCCTACGACGAGCTCGGACGCATGATCGCCGAGACCGGCCCGCTGGACGAAAAGCATAGCCAGCTTATCAAGCTCGGGATGGCGGTCGCCTCCGGACAGGAGGGCGCGGTCCATTCCCATGCCCGGCGCGCGCTGGAGGCAGGAGCCAAGCCCGCAGAGATCCGGCAGGTCGCGCTGCTCGGCATGACCACGGTCGGGTTTCCGCGGATGATGGCGGGTATGTCGTGGATTGAGGACGTGCTCAAGGTGAGAGGCAGAACCCTGAAGCGCGCAGGCAAGGGCGCGTAGTTGCAGGCTGGATCAATCGGCCCGTTGGCACGGGGGGGCAGGGGTGACCCCTGCACCCAATGTTAAGGCCGCGCTCCGTTGTCGCGCGGGTGCAGGGGTGACCCCTGCACCCGGTATTAAGACCCGTTGGCACGGGAGGTCTAACAGGGAGAGGAAATGAAGCCCCGGGCGGGCGAGGCGATTATGGACTTTGAATTGAGCGAAGAGCAGCGGATGTTCCGGGACAGCTTGCGGAAATTCCTCGACGCGGAGGTCCGCCCGCTCGACGATCGGTGGGGCGACCTGGAGATGACCGCGGAGCGCGCCAAGCCGCTGCTCAAGATGCTGATCCCGTGGGGCTACGTGGACAGCGAAGGAATCATGGCCGGCGGCTCCGAACCGATCATCAGATGCGTCCAGAGCGAGGAACTGTCGGCCACTTTCCCGGGCCTGGCCGGGATGTCGGGGATTACAGCCGGCGCGGCCTCGCTGATCGCCGCCAGTGCGCATCCTGAGCTGGCGCGGCGCCTGGTTGGGCCGCTCTCACAAGGCGACCTGATCGGATGTATCGCGACCACTGAGCCCGAAGCGGGTTCCGATCCGTCGGGGATCCGAAGCCGCGCCGAGCGCATCGGCGACCATTGGGTAATCAACGGCGCGAAGACCTGGATCAGCAACGGGAGCGTCGCCGACATCGCGGTGGTGCTGGCGCAGACCGATCCCGCCAAAGGGCCGGCGGGATTCCGCCATTTCGTGATCGACCGGCGGGAGTCTCCGTTCGACAGCCGCGAGATCCAGACGATCGGGCTGCGCTCCTTTCCCACCTCGGAAATGTTCTTCAACGATGTCGAAGTGCCGGAAACGAACGTGCTCGGCGGATGGAAGAGCGAAACCGTGTCGCCGGAACGCGCGTTCCAGCGCACGCTTGCGCTGTTTTCGCATGCACGCGCGGGCACCGGGATGATGGCGGTCGGGATCGCGCGGCGCGCCTACGAGATCGCGCTTAAATACGTGCAGATACGAAAACAGTTCGGCAAGGAAATCATCCGCCATCAGCTGGTCGCCGCGATGGTTGCCGAGATGGCGACCGAGATCGACGCGGCGCGCCTGCTATGCCATCGCGCCTATCTCGCGCTCGGACGCGGACGCGCGGATGTGGAAGCCTCGATGGCGAAATGGTATGCGACGGAAGCGGCGGTCAAAGTCGCATCGACCGCGATCCAGTGCATGGGCGCGAACGGACTCGCCACCGAAAACCGCGTCGAGCGATGCATGCGCGACGCACGGATGCTGACGATGCCGGACGGAACAACTCAGATTCAAAAGCTGATCATCGGCCGCGCGTTGACCGGGAGATCGGCGATTCGATGAAGGAGCATACCATGGCGGGCGGAATACTCGATCTGAAGGGGCGTATCGGTTTCGTGACGGGCGCGGGACAGGGCGTCGGAAGGCAAATCGCGCTGCACCTGGCCTCCAACGGCGCGGGCGGCGTGGTGGTGAATGACTACTACGAGGAACGCGCGAAGGCGGTCGCAGCGGAAGTGGAAAAGCTCGGATGCAAGGGGCTCGCCGCCAGTTGCGACGTGACCGATTTCGCGGGCGTGATGGGCGCGTTCGAGCAGGCGGTGCGGGCGTTGGGACGGGTCGATATCCTGGTCAACAACGCCGGGAATTACGGGCCCGATCCGCGCAACATTTCCGGCAAGCCGTTCTGGGAGCAGTCGCCCAACGAATGGCAGGCGGCGCTGCAGACCAATTTCTTCGGCGTGCTCAACTGCACCCGCGCGGCGCTGCCGGGGATGATCGAGCGCGGTTATGGACGGATCGTCACCGTGATTTCCGACGCGGGCCGGGTCGGCGAGCCGAATCTCGAAATATATTCCGGCGCCAAGGCCGGGGCGGCAGGATTCATCCGCGCGATCGCCAAGGACGTGGGCCGCTATTCAGTGACCGCGAACTGCGTGGCTCTTGGCACTACGCGCACCCCCACGACCGCGCGTATGCTGGAGGTGGAAGAGTACACGAAAAAGGTGCTGCGCCATTACCCGATTCGGCGCCTGGGCGAGCCGGAAGACGCGGCCAACATGGTCCTGTTCCTCGCCTCCGATGCGTCGAGCTGGATGACGGGGCAGACGATTCCCGTAAACGGAGGCTACTCATTCGCGATCTAGATAAATGGCTGACGCGCGCGATAATCGCGGTGGCAGCGGGGTTGATGCTGTGCCTGGCATTCGCGGCCACGCGCGCATTTCGGGATCGCACGGCCGATCGCGCTGCTCAGAGCGGCGGATTGTCGGGGCCGGAGCGCGCCGTGTGCGAGCGGATACGCATACATCCGCAGTGTCCGCGGGCGCATCTGGCGTACGCGCAACTTCTCGCGCAGCTAGGCCGCGACGGCGAGGCCAAGCGCGAACTGGGCGAGGCGGAAAGGCTCGAGCCGGGACTCCCGTTCGCTCCGCGCGCCACAGTGGACGAACTCGCGCGCAAGCTCGGGATGATCGAACAGCTCCCCAAGCGCAGGCAGACCGAGTTTCATTTCTGAAACCGGGCGCTTGATTCCGACGCGAGCGGCACAAGCCGAATCGTCAGGATGCGCTTAGGCATCGCAAGCGTTTGGAACCCGCGATCACTCGGGCAGATTCAGCTGCTTTGCGAGGCGACGGAGTTCCTCCTTGCGGCCCGGAAGCGGCGCCGGCGCTTGCAGCATCTTGGATTTCTTCAGTTCCTCGACGACTTTAGGATCGCGCGGGAACGGATTTCCGTACTTGCCGAGGAAGTACTGCTCCTCGAACGGAGGCCGCGGCCGCTGGCCGCCGGCTTCGCGAGACTCCAGCGAGTAGCCGATGTTGAGCTGGTAGAGCGGGAACCAATCGGCGGGCGGCTTGGTGATCGCGCCGATGAGGGGCGCGGTGAACGAGGTAAGACACGCGCCGAGTCCTTGTTCGAACGCCATCAGCAGGCCCTGGCATGCCGCGACGCCGCAATCGAAAGCGGCCATGGCCGGATAGTACGGCGATTCGGTCATCGGCTTCAGGATCATCGGATATACGATCTCATCGACGAACTTGATACTCCAGCCGTGGGTCGAACCGACGATATTTGCCTCGACCAACTGCTTGAGACGGGCGCCCTTGACCCGATTCACGACGCCGAGGTCAGCATAGAAGTAGATATGGACGGGGGCGAGTTCAATGACGATGGCCTGCACCGGGTTCTTGAGCTTCTCGAGTTCGGCCTTGGGTATGTCGTCGCGCTTGACGACGATTGCGCGAAGCCAATGCGCATTGACGGCGCATGAAGCGATCAGGCAAGCCTCGAGAATTTTCTGAATCTTGTCCTGTTCGACGGGTCGCTTGGGATCGAAGAAGCGAATCGAACGTCGCGTGCCAATTAATTCCTGAAATTCCATTGTCCCTCCTCGGGTCGCGGAAGTTGTACCGCCATTGCGCCGCCTCGACGGCGGCTGGTTCATGCCGGCGTGCGTGTTCGTTCGACCTTGATGCCCGCCTGCTCGCGATCCCAGGCGCCAGCGACGCCCTTCGCCTTCAGGGCAGCATACTGGATGCGATGAGTGCCGGTCTTAGGAAGCTCGTCGATAAACTCGATGAAGCGCGGCACCGCGTAGTAGGCCATCCGGTCGCGGCAAAACTCGATGAGATCTTCGGGGCGAAGTTTCGCGTCGGGCGCCAGCACGACCGCGATCTTGACTTCATCCTCGCCGAGTTCCGACGGCACCGCGTAGGCCGCCGACTCCAACACTGCGGGATGCTGATTGACGACGGTCTCGATCTCCCAGGCGGAAATGTTCTCGCCACGGCGCCGGATCGACGCCTTCTTGCGTCCGCAGAAATAATAGAAACCGTCCTCGTCGGTCCTGGCGAGATCGCCCGAATGAAACCATCCGTTGCGGTATGCCTCCGCGGTCGCATCGGGAAGCTTGTGATAATGACTGAGCCGGCCCTTGGGATGACGGAAGACGAGTTCGCCGATCTTGCCCGCCGGGAGCGGATTGTCGTTGTCGTCGACCACGCGGAACTCTACCTCGCCGACCGGCTTACCCATCGACCCGACGCGGTCAACGTCGTTCATAAGGAACCCGGGCGAATCGACCATTCCGTAAACTTCGATAATTTTGACGCCGAAACGATCCTCGAATTCCTTCCACACCGATGGCGGACATGCTGCCGAGAGCACCACACGCACTTCGTGCTTGCGATCGTCGGGACGGGGCGGCTGCTTGAGCAGAATCGGAATCATGCCGCCCAGGGTGTTGAACTCGACGGCGTGGTACTTGCGGCATTCGTCCCAGAATCGCGACGCGCTGAAGCGCTCGGCGATCGCGAATTTGGCATCGAGAAGCATCGAGCCGAATCCCGAGATCATCAGCGCGTTGCCGTGAAACAGCGGGAGCACGGTGTAGATGGTCTCGCCGGGACGCAGCTTGATGGCGCCCAGCACCGCAGCGAGCGCAGTACTATCCCCGCCGCTGGCGATGACGCCTTTGGGAGGCCCGGTGGTGCCCGAGGTGTACATCATGTTTGCGCCACCGGCGCTTGAGCCGACATCGACGATGGGTTCCCGATCGGGATGCGCCATCAGGGCATCCAGAGTCGTATCGACGCCCTTGCCCGGCTTGCCGTCGGCCACCACAGTAGCTTTCAGGCTCGGGAGCGAGTCCTTTACCGCCATCACCGAATCGCGCAGCAGCTCTTCGAAGATCACCGCCGCGGAGTCGGAGTCCGCGAGCACGTGATGCAATGTCACGCCGCGTTGCGAGGTGTTGACGGGAACGCTCACCGCGCCGATGAAACCGATCGCGAAGTGTATCCACAAAAATTCGGGGCGATTCCCCATCATGATCGCGACGCGGTCGCCAGGCGCGATGCCGAGAGCGAGCAAGCCGTTGGCGGCGCGATGAATGTTACTCAACACTTGCTCCCACGAAAATTCCTGGTCTTTGAACTTGAGCCAGGTTTCGCGTGGATGCTGCTTCACGCGCAGTCTTATCAGCTGCTCAATCGCTCCCTGTGCACGCGCCATCGGCGACCTCCATCGCGATCAGCTGAATGCGACCGTAGCTGCTATGCGTGCCCGTGGCCATCGGCCTCGGCGAGGATGTGTCGCGCGCCGGCCAGGCTCAGGACCTCGTTGGTGCCGTCCTCGATGAGCGAGGCGCGCGCATCGCGGAACAACTTCTCGACCGGATATTCCTTGCTCAGCCCGTTGCCGCCGAAAATCTGCAAGGCGTCGCTGGCCACCTCGAATGAGGCCTGCGTGCAGAAGGTCTTCGCGGCGATGGCATGTTGGAGCGAAGGCATTCCCGACGAGCTGTTGTAAACGGTAACCGCACGCGAGAGGGCGCGGCAAGCCTCGACCTTGGTGAACATTTCAAACAGGCGCTTCTGCACCAGCTGATGCTCACAGATGGGGCGGCCGCCCTGGATGCGTTCCTTCGAATAGTCCAGTGCGGCCTCATATGCGGCGCGGGCGAGGCCGGTAAATGCGGTGGACATGCCGCCGTTGGCCATGGTCAACGTCGCCATCGTGTGCTGCTCATAGGAATCGGAGTTCACCACCATGTAATGGCGCGGGATGCGCACATTCTCGAAAAAGATCTCGCCCTGGTTGAGCGCGCGCTGCCCCATTTTGTTGAGCGGCTTGCCCTTCGACACTCCCGGCAGGTTCAGTGGAACCACTGCGATGCCGCCGCCGGACATTCCTGCTGCTGCATGAGGCGATTCGGAATCGATCCTCAGATAGAGCGCCGCGTGAGTCGCGATGGTGCCGTTGGAAACCCATGCCGCCTTCTGGCCCTTGATGACGTAGGAGTCGCCGTCGGCGCGCGCGACGACTTCGCCCTTCACCTTCGGATCGTGAAACTCGGGCGTGCCTACCATTAGATGATCGGAGCCATGGTTGGGCTCGGTGATAGCCCAGCATCCTATGATCGCGGCTTCGCGGTCCTCTACGTAGGGCTTGACGAAGGTTTCGTACAGATCGGGATTGCCGCTGGTGGCGGCAATCATGGCCGGGAAACCCGCGACTCCGATAGCTATCGACAGGTCAACCGATCCCCACGCCAGTTCCTCATGCAGGATGTGACTGCCGAGCGGATCGAGTCCCAGCCCACCAATCGCGACCGGGAGTCCCGCCACATGATAGCCAAGGCCGTAGGCCTTCTTCAGAACCTGTCTTAGCGGGGAATCCGGCGCGATGACATCCTTGGGATCGGCCATGCGATCGAGTTCGATCGCGGCCGGACGCATCACCTCTTTGGCGAAGCGATGAGCGTTCGCGCGGATCGACTCGTACTCTTTCGGGACCCCGAGACAGAGTTCACGGTAAGTATCCATCGGCCTATTTTCTCCTCGCTCTGCGGCTCGAGAGAGTCGCCATCGCATAGTTAATCGGCGTTTTGACTTCGATAACTGAGCATCTAACGTGCCACGCGTGCGCGCGCCAGACTTTGCGCAAACGCGTTAGATGCATCATCGGGCAATGCAATCGGCGAGTCCAGACGGGATGGAGCGAAAAGACACACGATGGGCGCTTTCGATACAAACGTGTGCAATGGTGTGTGCGATTTCCTAATGTCCTCGACGCGGCACCGTCAGTCTCAGCGGGCGGGAACTTGCGCCGCTCGCCGACCGAGCCTTACAACAGAGCGGAATAAAACTCCGCGGTGCGACGCACCCGTTCCGCTTCGTCCATGAAATGAGGATTTTTGAGCAGCCGCGGTGGCTTGCGCGACTCATTATGGCGCGGCGTCACCACGGAAAAGCAGTCAGGCAGTGATGGACCAAGGTTCCAGTTGACGAGTTCCTGCGACCTGCAATCGAGACCGGCAGCGTCGCATAATTCTATGAGAATTCTGGCGCTCATCGATTCGGCGCGAAGGCCTAAGTTGTTCACCAGAAGACCCCAATCGATCAGCTTCAATTGCAGCCGCCGGCGCCACCACAAGCTCCGCGACAGGGGCGCCGGCTTGCCAGGATTGGCCCCCATCGGTTCGAGCCCGCCAACCGCCTTGGGCAGCCAAGGCGATTTGCGGCCGCCAATCATCTTGGGCAGCCAAATGGATTTCCGGTACGACTCGAGATTCGAGTGGTGGAGGAAGGCGAACCCGCCGGGCTTTAGCTTCTTGCCAAGTTGCTGCAGATAGGCCGCGATTACGTCGGCTTCGACATGCACCAACGAATCAAAGCTAAAAGCGAAGTCAACGCTCCTATCCTCCACCATCGCCAGCGACTTTCCGTCATTCACATAGCAGCGCACATGCCGGTCCGATGCGAAGCGTTCCTTGCACCTCTCAATGCAGGCCGGCGAGGCGTCAACGGCGATAAGCTGGTCGCAAAATCCCTTCAGAAACTGGGTCCAGCGGCCGAAGCCGGGGGCTATCTCAAGAATCGTAGGCGCGGGCAGAAACTTCCGAATGCGGGGGAAGATCGAAACCCACCACTCCAAGTCAGTTCCGCCCCACTTTACCGACCATATGTCGCCGTCATCCTTCCACCCGTCCGATTTGCCCCACAAAAATAAGTTCTGCTCAACAGTTGGCATGATTGTTTACCGAAGCGATTTGGCGCCCTGAGTGTTTACCATTTCTGCACTCAACAGCACAACTCCTAGATCGCATCCATCTGGCAATGACAAAGGTAACTTACAAGGCCAAATCCTCGAGTCAGTGGCTCGATTTTGTGAATGTACTTGAGACTCGGGACAGTGGGATAAGGTCAACTTGACGAAGGAGACCAACAGGTGTAGAAACCAGCCGGAGCAGGGAGACCATTAGGGAGCGTTGGGGCAAATGTTAGTCTAATACGGTCCTATCGAAGATGAATGCAGCACGTTATCGTCTTGCCTTAGGTGGAGTCTTTATTTTGGCTCTGCTGCTAAGGTTAGTCCCTCTGCGAAACCCAGGGATCGATTGGGCAATAGTTCAGGCGGATTCGTGGCACTATGCGGCCCCGGCGGAGGGTCTGAAAGCGGGATGCGGCTACGCTGCGGTGGAAAACGGCAAATGTCAGGCGCCCGAAACGCGAATGCCTCCTGGATACTCCGTCTTTCTCACCTTGATGCCTACTCTAAGGACCGCGGTTGCTTTCCAGGCGTTGATGGGTGCAACAGTATGCGTAATTACAGCTGTCATACTTGCGCGGTTCTTTGATTACTGGAGTGCGCTGTTGGCTGCAGTCTTGATGGCATTTGACCTGGCCTCTGTTGCGACCGGGGCATCGATTATAGCGGAGCAGCTATTTCAGCTGGTTCTGGCAGCCGTCATTCTGCTAGTAGCGAGAATGATCCTAGTCGCAGGCAAGTCTCGAATCATACCTCTTGCGATCGCCACAAGCGTCCTTTTGGCGCTTGCAATCATGATTCGGCCGACTGGCATATTTGTTCCTTTCGCGGTCGGCGCGACAATCCTCGTACTGCCGATTTCGTGGCGGACCAGATTGAGTTTAATTCTAATTGTCTCATTCTTGCCCGCCGCGGCGGTTATCGGCTGGACCGCTCGCAACGTCTCGTGTTGCCACGTTCGTACGATCGCGACCAGCGGAGCTAATGATCTCTATAGATTCAAGGCCGCTGCCGTCGTTGCATTTGCCGAGCATGAGAGCTTTATTGTCGCACAGCATCAATTGGAGCACGCGTTGCCACCTCATGTCAGTCCCGACAACGATCCCGCTGAAGTCGAGCGTCGCGCTATTCAGATTTTTCGCGAGCGGCCGATTGCGCTTGCGGCCGTGACGGCCGAGGGCGTGGGGGTCCTGCTTTTCGCTCCTGCCGGATCAAGCTTAAGCCGAATGCTCGGGCTGCAATGGCGCGCGCCCAATCCTGGTTTCCCGAAAGATGATATCCAGCCAGTCTTGAGCTCTCTCTCTTCGGACCCGAGCATGTTGGCCGTTGTCGTGTTTCAAATAGCACAATGTATACTCGTAGCTGGGGGTATTATTTTTGCGCTCATCAACGTGCGCGCGATGAGCACAGCGAAGAGGGAATTGGTACTGCTATGCGCCCTGATGGCTATGGTATTACTCGCGCCAAACGCCGGTGGCTCCGCAAAATCTCGCATGCGCACTCACGCAGAGCCGGCGATGGTTGTCCTGGCGGCAATTGGATTGCGTCGTGCTTTTGGAGGCTCTCATTTCGAATACAATTAGGGTCCCGTGTTCGTTGGATTGCACTTTGCGCCTCCGTTGGAATAGGGGTTACCTTTCACAAAGACCGACGTGGAGCGCATGAAGTGACGCCCAATCTCATCGAAGCATTTGGAAACAGCTTAATCGTTTCGCTGCGAAAGGCAGGCTAGAGGATACCCTCGAGGGGTGCGTATGGAAGAATTTGCAGTCACATTGCCAGTTGTTTTGACCGGCTCAATCACGGTCCTGATCGCCATTTTGGTAAACTACCACGCTCTTCGCATTTATCGCCCATCAGCGGACGATAGCAGTCCGCGAGGACGATGGCAGTGTTCTCCCGAAATGCTCGGCGGGTTTTCTTACTGGCAGCTCGCCTTGGTAAGCGTGGCCGGCTTGTTTCTCGAACTTCTGATGATTAGATGGATCTCGTCTGAGATCAGGCTCTTTGCGTTCTTCAAAAACTTTGTTTTGGTTGCCTGCTTTCTTGGCTTCGGCCTTGGGTGCTATCTCTCGCGCCGTCCAATTCATCTTTCGGTGATGCTTCTTTCATTGGTCACCCTGGCCTGCGTGTGCAGCCTCCCATTGCCAAGCCTGCACCACCTCGTAAATGGACTACCAATTCTGGTGGGCGCCGTCTCAGAGGTCAACATTGCTGGTGTGCCATCGCTACCTCTGAATGCACACACTCTGTTGCTCCTCCTAGGTGCACTGTTTTTTGTGATACCCATCTTCGGCTTGATCGCTTTTGTCTTTGTTCCGATTGGGCAACTTGTCGGCTGGTTACTTGAACATGCCACGCACGGTATTACGGCTTACACCGTGAATATCCTCGGCAGCCTTTTCGGAATCGCTCTGTATACGCTGCTTTGCTTCCTCTGGCAACCGCCGGCGGTCTGGTTTCTGGTCGCTGCCCTCATGATAGCTTGCCTGTTTTGGACTCTGCCTCTATGGCGTTGGCTTTCGGTTCTAGCATTCCTCGTATGTATTGGACTTGTGAGTGTGGGCGATCCAAGCGGCGGCGCAACCTATTGGACACCCTACCAGAAGCTGATTGTTCGCCCGATAAGTGATCGCGGGGAGGTCGTCGCCTACGAATTTATCGTCAACGGTGGTTGGCTCCAGCGCATTGTAAACCTCTCTCCTGATTTCGCAGCTTCGCATCCTAGGTTGTTTGGAAACACGCCGTTGAACGAAAATCCCTACAATCTGCCCTATCGCTTTTATCCTAGCCCCGCGTCAGTGCTGGTGCTTGGTTCCGGAGCAGGGAACGATGTAGCGGCCGCATTGCGGAATGGGGCAGCTCGGGTGACGGCGGTGGAAATCGACCCATTGATTTTGAAACTTGGCCGCGACCTTCACTTTGAGCATCCTTACAGCTCACAACGGGTGCACGCCGTCGTCGACGACGCGCGCAGCTACATCGAGAACACTACCGAGCGTTTCGATTTGATAGTCTATTCATTGCTGGACTCTCATACGACGAGTTCGTATTACTCAAGCATTCGAATCGACAACTATGTCTACACGGTCGAGGCGCTGCGGGCAGCCAAGAAGCTGCTGCAGCCAGACGGCCTGCTTATCATCAAATTTGGCGTTAAGACTCCGTGGATCGCGGCCAGGCTATCCGGACTAATTCGAGATGTCTTCGGAGACAGTTTTATCCATTTCGGGGCAGCTGGATCTTCGTACTTGGTTGCCGGCGGCACCTTCTTCATCGCTGGATCGCACCAGCGCCTCGACCGAGCCTTGTCTGACCCGCAACTCGCGGCGTACCTGTCCCAGCACGCCTTTTCTCTGGGCACAGTGCCCACACTAACAACTGACGACTGGCCATACTTTTACCAGCATGAACCGGGACTGCCGGCGTCCGTGATCGTCATTTCCTTTGCGCTCATCCTGATCGCTTGGCGTTTTCTGCGGCGGACAGGCGGCGGCCTTCGCTCCATGCGCTGGCACTTCTTCTTTCTGGGAGCGGGATTCCTTCTGCTGGAAGCACAGATCATCAGCAGGATAGCGTTGTTGTTTGGGACAACCTGGGTCGTCAACTCGATCGTAATCGCGGGTCTAATGGTGCTGATTGTCGCCTCCAACGTTCTTGTCGCTTGGAGAAAACACATACCTATTGTTGTGGGCTACGTCGGCATAATCATATCAATTTCAGCAGCGTATTTTATCCCACTCGAGGAGTTTTTCTTCAGTTCCATATGGATCAAAGCACTATCGGCTACGGCGGTGTTGTGCTTGCCGGTGTTTTTCGCCGGCATCGTGTTCATTAGAAGCTTCGCGCAGGAGCGGTTCAGCAGCGAGGCGCTCGGCTCGAACTTACTGGGGGCCCTCGTTGGAGGTTTGCTGGAGTCGCTTTCGATGTGGACCGGAATCCGATCCCTGCTGATTCTTGCAGTACTTCTCTACCTGGCTTCCTGGATCGCCTTGATGGAACACACGGCAGTTGTTGTGACTTCTGAAAGCACCGAACCGGGATGACCTTATCGCAATGGGGATAAGGACAGAGCAATTAGCCGGGACGGCAGTCAAGCATCACGACGAAGAGCGAGGCGCCAGCGTTGGCGCATGAGCACTCTAGCGGCGGGTTGCCACGATTGAAACGCGCGAACCATCTCGGTAATCGCGCAGGTCGCGCCAGTTGCCGATGCCGGCGCGATGCCAGTCATAGTAGGAAAGGCTCCATCCAAAGCTGGTCAGCATCGTTTCGAGCGCATTCCGACTCGGGGTACCGACCAGCGCGTACAAAGGATCGCCCGGTTGGCCCACCAGAGAATTCGCATCCCGATCAACTCCCTCCTTCGTGAGGCGGACTATGCAATCAGTAGTCGACGGATCGATGGCGGTATCCAGGATGAGGTGCTTCGGATTCAGCCGGGCAATCTTCGACAACAACAGCATATGGTGAGGCGTGTGATAGAAAAAGCCGAAGCAGAAAACAGTATCTATACTGTTAGTTTGTAGCAGTGCGATTTGATCAAAGACATCTCCGGCTATGAACTGGTACCGCTCCGCGCCGATTCCGTATTCCCGCGCCGCGGCTATTGCGGATTCCACCAGGTGCGAGCGGACTTCGATACCAGTGACGTGCCGAGCGCCGGCTTTCAGGGCCGCGAAACTCCAGCGTCCGTCATGTGCGGCGAGGTCGAGAATTGTCTTCTCCCGAATCAGCTGTTCATTGGAACTGATCAGGGCGCGGTATCGCTCGTTCAACCGCTCCGGCGTAGCACCGACCACGCTGGAGGAATAGAAGCGCGGATATTGGTCGAAGAATCCCGGCTTCGGAGCGCTGCTAATCAAGCCCATCTTTTCGGGGGCGTGGCGCAGCCACAAAGCGGCACGGCTCAGTACTGAAGCTCTCAGCCTATCTGGTCGCGTAACCTGCAGATTTCCGGCAGCCATCGGTGGAATTTTATCCGGAATTTCCATTTTTAATCGTGATTCGGACTAGCACCAACACCAGGCGATCTGCAAACGGAAAATTCAAGCCCGGTTTTGGGTGCAAAGGGCTTTCCACAGCGCCGGGAGGAGCGGGTTTACGTCTCGCAGCCACGCAACGCCCAGAAATGCCGTTTTCCCGACCGGTCCCGCAGACGCTTCTCCCCTCCCCCCATCTGGCAGGAGTGGAGCGCGCGTGATCCGCTCACTGATCGGTCGCTGGAGCAGATGGCGCCGGGGGTATCGGTGTGGGCAGAGCAACTTCGCCGGTACGCTCCGGGCGCCCGGTTTTGGCTGACCGCACTTCATCTGGATTAGCCGAAACCTGGCGCTTTATTTCCTCCGGCATGGACTTCATGAACTCGGCTCGCGACCGAGCGCCGTTGCCCAAACGCTCTTCCAGTACATGCAGAAGGAAGTGATACCTACGACTCGACGGTTTAAGCCGCAACATCTCCTCCAGTTCATGCTCCGAGCCTTTGAGATCGTTCAGCCGCCGGTATTCCACATACAGATCCTGATGCCACCGTGTCGCTTGCGGAGCCATTATGGTCCTCGCTTTGTACATAGTCAGCGTGTCTTTCCAATAGCACTCTACTTTCCAAAAGCTTAAGGACCACGCAATCAGCATCAGCGCCGCCACACTCGACCAAAGTACCCGATTGCCGGAGCGGCTCCAGCGGACAAGACAGTCGGCCGCGATCACGCACCATCCAAAGGCAGGCAGGTAGAGATAGCGATCCTGTACCAGATCCCAGACACCTCCCAGGTTCATCATTGGTGCGATCGAGACAAAAAACCAAATTGCACAAAAGAGGTAGAGCTTTCGGCGCGGACTGCGGCGAGCTGCCAGCCAGCTACCGATCGCCAGCAACAGAAGGAGTGCCACCGGAACGTAGAAGCGCGGCGAAGAAAAGCTCTTAACCCAGTCCAGCGGATGGGCCGGCCCCGCCAGCCACGGAACGCCCAGCATTGCGATGTAGTACAACATGACCCCGGGCATCGTGGCGAGCAATTCACCGACTCTTTGCGCATATCCCAGCCCCACGCCAGGGCTCGAGTCGACCACCCCGTAAAGACCCATTACCAAGTAGCGTGCTATCAGATACCCAACGCACGCTACCAGGTATCGGGCGCATTTCATCAGTATTTGCCATATCGTCAAGGAACGGCGCTCACTCTCCAGCTCGCCCCGTTCTCCAAACATGAACAAATACGCGCCCAGCAGAACCGGAAATACAATAGCCCCTTCGAAAGACAAAAGCGCCGCGACGAAGCAGGCCACCGAGCCCAGCCGCATGCGGCGGTCCTTTGGACCCTCTACCGCCAGAGAAAACGCCGCTAATTCAAATCCGGCCGCCAAGGGTTCCGGCAGGGCCGAGATCCATGTGACCACTTCGGCATGAGCGGGAAGTACACCGAACAACAACGCGGCCAGCAGCCCCACCGTCACGTCCCCGCTTAAGACAGCGGCGGCACGGAACGCGAGCAATACCACTACCAAGTGCAGCAGAATCTTGGCTGCGTGCCAGGCAATAGGATTGTAGCCAAAGAGATGAAACCCGAGAGCAAACCAAAGGTTTTGCAGTGGCCGATAATAGGATGCCTGCGGAAGGCTGGCAGGATTCTTAAACCAATAGGTGTCACGAAAAAACGACTTCCAGACGAAAGACCACTGGCCAATCAAAGGGTTTCGCTGGATCACGGTCAAGTCATCGAAAACAAACCCGTTGAAGAGGCTCTGGAGCGAGACTAGCGCAACCAGGCAGACAATCACGGCAAGCATCGCGGCGTTTACTCTGGTATCGACGATCCGGCGTCTTTCCGATGCTGGTGTGGAGTCAAATCCGCGGCTCGGACTCGTTATGTCAAAAGGTCTTCTCAGCATCAGTAACCTGCTTATAGTTCTACTACCGCCAAAATGTCCGCAAAGGTCAAGTGAGCTGCCGCTCCTTACCTAACAGTCGCTCGAGGCTACTCCTTTCAAGGGAAGTTCTTCGATAATGAGGCAGGTAAACCGCGATGAAAGCCCGTCAAAAGGCCCGCGAGCGGCGCGGCTCAATATCCGCAGTCATAGGTGATCCGGCCTCCGGCTACGTTTCCGCCGAGCGTGAAGAGCATGTTGAGCGGTCCATTCGTCACGACACAGGTCTCCGGTGCGCTGGCGCCGGTCATCGCGGCGCAGAGGCAATACGGCGACCGCGGCCATTGTACGCCGAAGTTCATAGTGCAACTGGTCACCGTACCGCTTCCAGGCTGGATTATCCCGCGCCGGGGCGAGGAGCCGCTGGCCAAGGCCGGTGAAGTTCCGCACTTGCTGATATTCGTATTGTTCGGACCATATTGCCCAGGCTCGTAGCTCTTGTAATCGACGCCGCCTACGTCTGCTCCGGCGGACGAAATATAGATGTTGTTTACGTAGTCAATTCCCGGCGGAGCCTCGAGCGTGCCCATAGCCAGCGTGCCATCGACGCTATAATCGAGGAGTTTGTTGTTTCTGTCGTCGATGTATGCACCGGTGCCGGCCGCCAAGCTGGTGCCTGACGCACATTGGGCAAGGCCGTAGTCGGGCCAGTCCGTTGAGGAGCTGATGCCGTTGCCGCCCGTCAGGGTGTCTTCCTCGATCAGCCACGGGGTCATATCACCGCCGGGTCCCATGCCAGAGTTGCACGCCGATACATCGGCAATGGTATTAGGCGTTGCCAGCAATCGCAGTGAGTTAGTTCCCTCGACGTGGCTCTCTCTAAATTCGCCGCCGCCATTCAGCACGACTACAGCCGCGCCGGCGACCGGATTTGCCCCTGTAACCTGAATGTTCTCAATGGTCGTGTTGAGTGCGCATCGCACAGCGCCACTGGAACACATGTCTATGTTGATGGCCGGCAGGAGACCCAATCCACCAAAGTATCCCGCGATGTAGCCATCACGGATGACATTCGAGTTCCCCGCCTGAGCGCCCCAGTGAATGCCGCCGTCGCCCCCGGTCAAGTAGAATCGCTCGATGACGTTATTCGTCACTTCACCACCGCCTTTCAGAATGTCGATCCCATAGGTCAGCCCGCCATGAAACCCGTTGCAGACTCCGGTCGCATTCGCACAAGGATTCGGGCTAGTCACTGCCGAAACGGGAAGGTCGATGATGTCGTGAATGTGATTCATCGACCAGCTGTTGCCGCCGCTGGCGACGGTGACCAGGATATCCGCGCCACTCAACGCGTTGCGTTTGAAACCTAGATTGTCGATCTCGTAGTTGTACGCGCGATTGCCCGGGAACACGATGGCGGGCTGTACGGAGCCGGAGGACGGCTCGTTATCGATCCAACACCCCGTTCCCATGTCGTTCCCGTTCCAGTGCGGCTGCGAAGCGCAGGTTACGTGTGTACCGTCGCCCGCGCCGTTTGCCGGGAGCTGAATGCACCCCGAAGGACTACCCGCCGCCGGACACTGGAGATGGCAAAGAGGCATCAGTATCTTCACCGGTCCGGTCAGCACGATCGGCGCTGCCATCCGGGTCGCGCATGACACGCCGGTCGCATCTACGGTCTGACCAGAATAGGTGACCGCGGCCAGCGCATTGTTGATCTTGGCGTTGGGGGTAGAGCCCGAAAAATTCTCCGCATAGATGACATCGTTGGCGGCAGCCACGACGATCTTATCGGCGCCGTTGCCAGAATCAGGGGTGACGCTAACCGCGCCTGTATAACTCGACAAGCTCGCACCGCGTGACTTGGACATCGGCGCGATGATGCAGACCACGCTCAATCCAACCGCTAGGGTCAGTTTCAGCCGCCTCCTGGCCCTGGTGCTGACGCCTTTGTCGCGGCTCAGTTCGATCTCTCCATAGACACTGGCTTGATGGCGCAAGGCTTGAGTCCGACTCAGCTAAAAGATTTGCAGAGCAGGTTAGCCTTGAGACCAACCAACGGCGGACACCATCGATGAATCAAGAAGTACAACGAGGGGCACCACCTGGAGATGGGGCGTCCGACAGGTGGAATGAGAGCGCCGCCCACACTCCGAACGATATCACAATTTGGAAATAGCGAACGTAGGGATCGCCGCGTCATGGCCTGATATCCGCGCCCGCCATAGCGCCAATCGACGATCAGGAGGAATCCGCCTGGCTTGGTGACTCGCGCCATCTCGCGAGCGATGCTCGCCCAGATGCTCGTTTTAGTCACACGGACAAATATGGTTGATCCGATGACCAGATCGAAAGCGGCATCAGCGTAAGGAATATTGCAGGCATCCGCCACAATTAAAGTGCAAGCCGGGAGCCTTCGCCGCCCCTGCTCGACGACGGAAGGACGAATATCGATTCCGTGCATCATTTGAGCCGGGAAGCCCAGTTCCATCAGATGGAGCAGCCTCGCGCCCTGGCCGCAGGCGACATCAAGGACAGCAGCGTTACTATCTGAGCGCAGGCCGGCGACGGGCCTCAAGGCTTCGCAAACAGAGCGCTGGTTGGCCAAATATTGAAAGAGAAGACCCCGGTTGAGCAGCAGGTCGTCGCGGTCATCGCCTTTCTCGACAGTTCTGCGCGAGTAGAATTCTTGAATTTCGGTGACGTTCATCTGCCCTTTTGGCTCAGGCGCGCCCGCGTAGCTGGGTAGTGTCTCAGTTTGTGATGGTCGCTTGAGGATGCTCAGGATTGTTGCCTGGAATAGGCTGTGACAATGTAGGAGCCACCCGAATGGTACAGTCTCAGAATGTCAAGTTTGCCAAACCCCGCTTTGGCGAGCAGACCTCGCACCTGCTCTTCGTCGTAAGTGTACACTTCGCATCTACCCAGCAGCTTATAGCGGTAATAGCGGAGCGGCGCCCGGAACCAATGATGCGCATTGAACGCGATCACCGCGAATTTCCGGACCAGCGGCCGCAGCGCCGACAGGAACGCTGCGGGATCGGCTACGTAGTCCATCACACCCATCACAATGGCGTAGTCGAACGAATCCAGGCGCTTGGTAGAGGAGTCACGGGGAGGAAACGGGGCGCAGATGAACTCGCACGCTGCCAGTCCCAGCCGGCTGCAGTCCTGCCTCGCCAGAGAGATCATTCCCTCGGCCAAATCGATTCCGACTACCCGGTCCGCACCTCGCCGAGCGGCTTCGAAACAATAGATGCCGGAACCGCACCCGATATCGAGAACGGTCTGACCTCGCAGGTCGGGCCCGAGGCGCTCGAATGTCAGTTGGTAGCGTTCCTGAATGTCGCGCCGGAGCCAATTATCGAGCAGTCGCCAAAAGAGATTTCGCTTTCCCCCATAGAGCGAGTCCCACTTGGCGGCAAAACCCGAGAAGAATTCCCCAGCCTTTGCTTCCTGGGCATGGTCAGGAGTCACACCGGTAACTCGCTCACCGGCTTCTGGTCGAGGTAATCGATAACTCGCGCAAACGAGAACGCGCTGAGAAGAGCACGCAATTTGGCGGCGGCGGTCTTTTGCCCGACGTAAGTTCTGAAGCTCTTTAATATTCCGATTCCGCGGACCTTGCGTACCATGCTCCCGACCTCATACGGATGGAGATAAACGACCGTGGCTACCCCTTTGCGGTTCGACCCCCTGAACAGCGCTTTGGTCACAGCCAGCGGATAGAGCCGAAAATATCCTCCGCCGCCGTACGGAATATTACGACCGAATATCCTAACCGTGGACAATGGCACCTCGATCAGTCCGTTGGGAAAGCGAAAGGGAGTGGTCGGAAAATCGCTGATTCCATATACGTCGTGCAGACCGGTTGGATATACACTCGAGTCGTACAGAAACGACTTTTCGCGCAGCAAGTCGAACGCCCAAAGATTCGACCTGGTAATCGAGAAATCGGGCGCGCGAAACCCGTACACGCGACCGCCGGACGCGTCTTCGAGTCGGCTCTTTGCTTCCTCGAGAAACGCGGCGACTTCGTTTCGCTGGAAGTTATACAGCCGTTTGTGGAACAGGCTATGACATCCGATCTCGTGCCCGGCATCGGCAATTCGCCTGACCAGACGGGGCATATCGCGAGCTATTCGGCCCAGGATAAAGAAGGTGGCCTTCTGCCTGAACTCCTCCAGCAGGTCCAGAATCGATCCGGTATTGGCCTCAATTTCCTCCGTTTCCAGCCGCTCCGAAATATATTCCTCCGGGACGCGCATCGATTCGTGGGACGACTCGATGAATCCCTCGATATCGAAGGTCAACAGGTTTGACGACGAGGTCTGATTCGTCACTACAATTTGACAAGTACGGCACGCCGGACGCTGGAGTTGGGCGCTCCCTGGGATATCTCTTTAGCCCGAATTCCGAGCCCCCTGGGAATCGGCTCGCGTTTGAGTCCGGCAGGCGGCCGGAATTCCCCGGCCTCGATTGACCGCGACGCGACGCTCGTGACCACAATTTTCACTCTGAACTCCCTGAACTCCGCCGGCTTCTCCGGTGCGGCCTGCTTCTGATCCGATACCGCAGGGCTCACGGGCTCCTTCGTAGTTATCGTAGTGTCCAGCTCAAGTGGGATTCCCTGCGGAATTTCGTCAGAGGCCGCAGCAGACGCCTTCCCGGATTTCGCCAAGGCGCTTTTCACAAACGCGGCGTAGTCCTGGGCACCCGGAGCATCGGTCGAATAGCACGCTTCTACAGAGTAAGGAGCGCTGTCGATCTCGCCCATTCCTGTGTATTGATCACAGCCATATCCAGCCAGGGTCAGGTGTTTCCCGGTTTTTTTATATTTGACCATCGGCGGCAGAATCCGTCTCATGATGAGTTCGCCAATGGTAGAAGGAGGCGGGAACGGCAGTTGGTAATACGCTCCTCTTCCTTTAGTCAGCACAAGAACCTTGTCGGCAGAGAGATCGATGAAGAGCTGCATAGTTCCGATCACGATCTTCGCTTGCTGCCCCTCAATCATCTTTGTGTACGGCGTGGACGAGGACTTCACACCGGGGAGGGTGCTGCGCGTGGCATCCTCATGCCCCTGAATAACCACACCGGCGCCAGCCACCCCAGCCCAACCCGCTATTATGATAGAGGCAAAAGCAATTGCACTCAGCTTCATGATTTTCCTTTTGGCGGAACGCTCAACAGAAGACTCGCGGGCACCCGCATAAATCAAACAGGAACAGAATTTCAACCAATCCGGCGGGTCAACAGGCTCAGAGCGGCCAAAGATAGCCCGAACCAGGTTGAATTTTGCTCGAGACCGGCAAGCAGCATTTGATGATCCGCGACATTACCCACGGGCCCCAGCCGCGCAACCAGCCGCTACGAGTTGTTCGCGGCCGTCTTCGTCTGGCGAGGCTCGGGGGATGCCAGCTCCTGCTCAATGAGGTCGCGCAAGGTCTCAGAGTCCGTCGCCCCGCTTATGAAGCGGCCGTTGATGACAAAGCTTGGCGTGCCCGTCAGACCCAGTTTTTTACCCTCGGCCAGCGTCTTTGCGATAGCCGGCGCCTGGGCTCCGGAATCCAAACAATGGCCGAATTTTTCCGGATTGAGTTTAAGGGTCCCGGCAAGCGCCTTGAGGTCGCTTACCTCCAGCGCGGTCTGGTGGTCGAACAGCCCATCATGATATTCCCAATACTTACCCTGGTCACCAGCACATCGCGCGGCCTCAGCCGCTTTCTCCGCATTATGATGCATCGGCAGCGGGAAGTCTGCAAAAGTCAGGGATGCTTTGCCGGCGAACGTTCCTTCGACCAGTTGCTTAAGCTCAGCGGCCACCTTCTTGCAGTAGGGGCACTGATAATCGGCAAACTCAATGATCCTGACCGGAGCATCGGAGGGGCCGGTAGTGGGTGCGTCGATTGAGCCGATTGAGACCGCAGGCGGCTCGAGCGCGATATGAACGTCAGCCTTCTTTCGCAGCTCCTTCACATATGCAAGCCCCGCCTTGGTGCGGCGGAGCTGGCGAATGCGGTCCAGAATCTGCGGGCGCATGGCAGAATATGGCTGATCGCTCTGCAGTCCTTCATAGAAGACCTCCAGTTGGTCCTCGGTCGGATCCTTCACCTGCTTGGCGGCATGATTCTCGAGCAGCTGATCCACAGTGACCTTCTCGCGGCGCGCCTCGCTCTCGAGCACTTCCTGATCGATAAGTTTGTCGAGCGCGGCTTTTTCGGTCAGGTAGTACTTGTACCGGGCCTGGAGCAGGTCCGCGGACTCCTTCTGCTCCAACTCGTCACGTGTCAACGGGTGTCCGGCCACCCGAGCAACGACTGACGACGCGTCGTTCGCGAGGGCCTGACCGCTCCCAAAACTGCCAAGCGCACACACGAGTGCAAGCGATATGAATACACGAAGAATCACGACTGCTGACCCTCTTTATTGTTTTGATTCAGATACCGGGACGAGCCGAGGGCACACCGTTGGCGCCCTCGGCTATTGCAGCACAGAAAAAGAGGAACGCACGAGCGGTCGTGCGTTCCTCCGCAAGCGCACAATCAAGGAACCTCAACCGGACAGCCAGCAGCAGCGCAGACACCGGTCCCGTACGAACCACCGCTATTCTGGGTGACGTAGCACTCGGGCGCCAACACTGTCGTATAATCGCTCGCAGGCTCGCCCGTCGACTCGAACACTTGTTCCGCAACGGCCGTTCCGCCCGTAGCGAACCTGTTCAGATCGTGAGTGATCCAGGAGAAAAGCGAAGAACCCGGAGTGGTGAGAGCGTGGAACGCCACATTTCCAGGGAAGCCGTTCGTTCCGTTGGTCGGATCGCACTGCTTTATCAGGGGGTTAACGAGCACACCGTAAAGAGGGTTGGTGTTGGTCTTGACGATCTTGATGGTGCCCGTACTCAGCGGAACTCCGGTTACGGGGGCCGAGGTCAGTAGCGTGTTTACGTTAAAGTCAAGACGTCCCGCGGGCGTGATCGGGCACGCGCAGCATTCCTCCATTTCCTCCGCTGCGTCGAACACGTAAATGTTCGCGCAGGCATCTACGGGTGAGCCGTACGTGTCGGGATCCACGATCCTCAAAGTATCGACTGGACCGCCTGTTTGCGCGTTGGTGAAATAGTTGACTGCGAACGGATCCGTAGCCGTTGAATTTGCAGCCGCTAAAGAAACCGCACCGAAAACCAAACCTGCGGACGCCAACACTCCCAGCGCCGCTTTAATTGCCCCATTTCTCAACATAGCTGACTCTCCTTTTCCCGCCGATTTAGCGGGTAACATAATCGCCATTCGAACAACCGATCAACATCCCGCTCTGGGTGACGCACAACATGAGCCCTAGCGCTTCTTGTGTTTAGCAGTGGCAGTATAACCGACTTGTGCGGCCGGGCAAATGCACGTACCCTGGAGGCTGCCCAACCTAACGACATCGGCGCACGCCAAGCCCAGCCCGGGGTCCGTGATTTCCCCCGTACCCGGAACATCCGCTTGGAAAATCGTCTCGGTAATTTGCGTAGTCTGGATATGGTCTCCCCAAGCTATCAGTTCAGGAGTGGGGGCCAGCGCGAAGCCTTCGGCCGCCGCGGTTGGATCGCAGCAGACGCTGGTGTTGGAGTCGCAACCTGCATATGCGGGCTGCGTATCCCCGTATGGAGCTGGAGTGCTATTTGGCAAGCTCGATATGATACGGACCGAGCCGTCGTGGATGAGGCCCCCTGTCACCGCGTTCACCGCCACTTGGGTTGAGATGTTGAGGGTCAACAGACCATCAGCGGTTAGCGGGCATCCGCAGCAGGCCTGCAGAGATTGCTCGGTATTGAAGACGTAGATCATTGCGCAAAGTTCGCCCTCTCGCGCGTAGGGGGCCGTGGCCGTTGGAGCTCCCTCGAGGGGAGCGGTGATATTGATGTAGGCCGTGCCGGCACCGGCGTTGGCGTTGCTGAAATAATTCTGCAACTCCGTTCCATACTCTTCGGACTCTGCCGCCGCCATGCCTGACCACGCGAACGTCGCGATGACCACGGCCAGCAGAATCGCCGTGCTTGTGCTCAGAACTCTCTTACCTAAAAGCATTTTGTATTCCTCCCTGATCGTTCTAACGCCAAACAAATCCCAAATCGTCACGCGGGACAACTATGTCATAAGTTAAAGCCCTCCCTCCACAGAATCTCCGTTTGGGATGCCCCTACCGACCTGCGGCGGGCTCCGGCACCTGTCTCCCCCCTCGTCGCGCGAATCCGAGCGTCAGAGGTTAAGAGACAGGCCTCAGTTCCCCGCCAGATTTTTTGCACTTCCAGACCTCAGTTTCCGCACTTGCTTCAAGTCCCGTGTTCTATAGCAAAAAGTCTGCGCGCATGGCAAGCGGAAATTCTCTTTACCAGTGGTCTCTATTCGAGCGAAACCCGGCAAATTTTCAGTACTTCCGAACCGCTGTTTCCGCGCCCGTTTCGAGCCATGTGCTCTATAGCAAAAAGTCTAATCGCAACGCAAGAGGAAATGAGCGTTCACCCATTTTAACGATTTGATGGGACATCTCACGCTGTCCACGTGAAACGACCTTCGTACCAGCTCCGCTTGCACACGCAGCCGTCGATCTTCTGAAGCGGCTGTCGGACAGCGCCGGACGCGCCCTGCAAGCTGGTCCGCGCGATGCGCGCGGACCAGCGTTCAGCCGGGCCGAACCAGCGGATGCAACTGCGCACGACACGCATCTTGACCTGTGGCCGGCGCCGCAGCCACGCATTAGCGCAGCGGGAACTTCCAGATCGCATAATCAACTGTAACTTCGACCGTGAATCCCAGGCAGCCAGCGTGAAACGCGCGCCTTGAGCGCACGGCCGCGTCTACTTGGAAGGCAGAGGTTCCATCAACAGAGCCATACCCGGCTCGGTCCCATTGGCAGGCTCGGCCCCATTGGCAGGCTTGGCCCCATTGGCAGGCTTGGCCCCATTGGCAGGCTTGGCCCCATTGGCAGGCTTGGCCCCATTGGCAGGCTTGGCCCCATTGGCAGGATGGTCTTGAGTTCCGCCGGGCGCAGATGGCGCCGCACCCAAGGAAGCACGGTCCTGGTGCTGGCGGCCAAGTCCGTCGAAGGAGGGAACGATCTCGCGGAGCATCCGAACCGTGCCGTCCGCATCTCCGGCAGCCGCGGCCATCTCGAGCATTTCAACTCGCTGGAGCAGCGATCGCCGATGGGGCTGCTTTTCTTCACGAACCCGCAAGATGCCGGGAATGGCGGATGGTTCGATCTTTTCATCGGCCGCAAACATCTCTTCGCAGAGTTTTTCGCCGGGGCGGAGGCCAACGTACTCGACCGCTATGTCTCTGTCGGGGACCAGTCCCGAAAGTTGGATCAGGTGCCTGGCCATCTCGGCGATCCGTGTCGGTTCGCCCATTTCAAGCAGGTAGATCGCGCCGGGTTTCATCAGCGTCGCTGCATGGAGGACGAGCTGGACCGCCTCCGGGATGAGCATAAGAAAACGCCGCATCCCGGGATCCGTCACCGTGACCGGCCCTCCGGCGCGTATCTGTTCGAGAAATCTGGGTACGACGCTGCCGTTGCTGCCCAGCACATTGCCGAAGCGCACCGCTCCCAGCTTCAGGCCGGTTTCCTCCGCGATGGCTTTGACCACAAGCTCCGCCGTTCGCTTTGAGGCGCCCATGATGCTGGTTGGATTGACCGCTTTGTCGGTCGAGACGAGGACCAGCCGATCAACCGCGGCGCGCGCGGCAACCTCGGCCAGCATGCGGGTTCCACGCACATTGTTCTTGATTGCCTCGCATGGGTTGAGTTCCATCAGCGGCACGTGCTTGTGCGCGGCAGCGTGAAACACCAGCTTCACGTCCCATTTCCGAAACGTCTCCTCCAGTCGAGTTCTGTCACATACATCGCCAACGACCGCCGCAAGTTCGCACTGCGGATTCCGATCCCGGAGCTCCTGTTCAATGCTGTACAGGCCGTTCTCATAGCGCTCATACATGACCAACACTCGCGGTTTGAGCGCCGATATCTGGCGGCACAATTCCGAGCCGATGGAACCCCCGGCCCCCGTGACCAGGACACTCTGGCCTTCGATAACGCCGCGCAGCCCCGCCGGGTCCAGTCCCACGGGCCTGCGGCAAAGCAAGTCCTCCAACGCAACGCTGCGCACGTCGCCCATCCCCACCCGCCCGTCCAGCACGCTCGGCAAGCTCGGGAGAATTTTTATCGGCAGGCCAAACGGCTCGAGCACCCTCATGATGCCGCGGATCGTCTCCGCTCCCATCCTCGGCATCGCAATCAGCACCTCCTGGGGGGCGTGCCTGGAGATGATCGCCGTCATTTCGGCCCGCGTACCGAGCACGCGAATGCCACGAATCATCCGCCCGACCTTCATGCGATCGTCATCAACGAACCCGACCGGGCTGTAACCGTAATCCGGATTGTGCATCATGTCGCGGACGATCAACTCTCCGGCGTCGCCGGCGCCAAAGATGAGCACGCGTCTGCCCGGCTCGCGACTGCCCCGGTCATACAAGATCCGCCGAAGCGCGCGCGCCCCACCAAGGAGCGCAATTACCACGATAGTATCGATGGCGTAGACGGTTCTCGGTATCCAGGGACAATCGATCGCAAGCGTCACGAAGGTCGCGAACAGCAGCGTCCCGACGACTGCTGCGGCCGCCAGATTAATCAGATCCCACAGACCGGTGTAGCGCCAGACTCGATGATGCATTCCGAAGGCGAATGCAACCAAAAACCTCGACGCCAGCAACCACGGTACAGTTTGGAGGTACGCAGTTAGTTGATGCGGCGGGATTTTGCCATCGAAACGAAGAGCGAAAGCCGCATAGTACGAGAGTGCAACCAAGCCGCCTTCGATCAAATGGATCAAAATCCACTGGTAATTCAGCAGCCGGCGCAAAACAAACCCCCTCACAATTGGCCGTTCCGTTTGACCGTCGAACAACTTAACTTCCCCTCGTTGCGAACGCAACTCGCGCCATCGCCCATCTTCATCAACCCTTGCACACTTCGGCTGGAGTACCGAGTTTTCTCTTTTGACGGCACGCCTCCTCCAGCGTTCCCTGCAAAGCTCTGCGCCTTCCTTGTAGGGGAAACAGGTTCGGAACGCCAGCGATCATGGCACCCCAAGTGAAGGCGCCGAGAATCATTTGGTGGCTTCGATGAGCATGGTCGCCGAATCAGCCATATTTTTCGGTACCGCTCCGAAACAAGATCCGCGCCACCGCTCCGGGTTTTAGCACCCGGTGGATTTCAGCCACCGCCGTTGGGCGAGGGACTTGCTTCGTGTAGTGCTCGATAGATTTTCGCACCCATCATTAGTCTCCGCTTTAGCCGGCAACAAGGGCCTTCCCCATCGCCCCGAAGCCGGCGCTTCCAACCTGGAGCAGAAGATCCTCAACTGCGCCCAACACCTCGGCTACGGTAATTGAGGTCATGCAGCGCTTGGCGTACACCGTACATTCCGACAACTGGCAACCCGCGCATGGGACATCGTGAAAGATAACTCTGTGCTGATTGCCGTATGGAAACCAAGTGCCCGCCTGGTTCTTTGCGGTATAGATGCCGACGCAGGGAACGCCAGCGGCGGCGGCCAGATGCATCGGCCCGCTGTCGTGGCCCAGGTAAACGTCTGCGTGCTTCATCACGGCAGCGGTTTCCCTTACGGTAAGGCGCCCACAGAGATTCACGCTGGGCCCGCGCCATCGTATCCGCATTGCTTCGGAGCGCTCGTATTCGCTGGCAGCGCCGACGACGGCAAGCCCGTAGCCGTCGGTCGCAACAGTGAGTTTCTCGATCATCGCCAACCAGTTCTCGGCGCCCCAATCCTGGATTTCGAGCGCCGCGCCGATGGAACAGACGATTAAACCTGCCGTTCCCCTTGCCGGCTTTACTGCTTCCAGCGCCCGCTCGCGCTCCGTCGGTGACAGGCGCAAATCCCAACTGGTCGAATCGTCGAGCCGAGCGTCGCCCAAGCTGCGTACCGATCGGGCGAGCCGCTCAGCCTCGTACTCGTAGCGCCTGCGCTCGGGAACCCAGCGATACGGTGCGGTTCGCTCTTCGAGTGACATGTTCGGCATCGCTCGCACACCGCAAAGTTTGAAGAACGCCAGCTCCGAGAAGTGCTGCTTGGAGTCACGGGGCCCCGTCAAAACGATCAGCAAATCCGGCCTCCAGCTGCGGATCCGCCGGCACAGATCCCACTTTGTGCGCAGTCGGTTTCGAACCTCGCCGTGATCGACCTCGAAATAATCATCGACTAATCCGGTACCATCGAGAATTGCCTTGACCGAGACTGAAACCTTCGTCACCGGCGAGTTGGTCAGCACTCGCCGCTCGGCGTTTGGAAACCGGCGCGCAATCAGATGAAAGCAGGGCAGACAGACAATCGTGTCGCCGACACTTCCAGGGCGGAATATCAGTACGCGCGAAGGATCTTCCGAAACCATGGCCTCGAGTGATTTTATTCTTTCTTGAGGCCGAGTCGGCCTCGTTGATTTATCGTCCTCGTCTCCCTCTCAGGACCGGAGGACCTCACCACCATCTGTCAGATTAACTCTTGGCTTCTACAGGCGATGCCAGCAGCTTCTCTTGAAAAGCTTCAAACCCTTCTCTCGCGACCGGCATGCGATAGTGCTCCAGCCAAGCGAGCCGAATCGTGATAGCAGGGGTTGAAGTCAAAACCGGTTCTCACACCGCCCCGGCCGCCACCATTTCGCCCAAAAATGCCAAGTTCCGCTCGACCGCGGCCTCTGTACTATCAGGATCGACGGGGAATGTCACCACGCGGCGAACCAACTCCTCTGCGGTGGGACAACTTCCTTCCTCATAACGAGCTATTCGAGAAAGCTCGGCTCCTCTCAGCGGATGAACCGGAGAACAGTACCAGTCCCCGAGCGCAATCTTCCTCGCTCTCGCGCGGTGCAGCACTCGCGGCTTGTCTTTCGTAACAACTGGATAGCGCAACAGTACCGTCTCGGGACTGATCGGGACACCATCGATTCCCAGCCGACTGCAACCCGTGGCGTATTGTTCGGTGATCGCCCGGCGCCGCGCAGCTCTAGGCAATTCGCGGCCCGATTTCCTCGCCAGGCGCTCCTGAAGAGACGTCGGCATCCGGCGGCAGTAGTCGTCGCTGAGCCGCCCCTGCATTTCGTCTTCATCAAAGCTTCCAACCATTATTCCGCGCGCGGACAACTGCCGATAAATGTCTCGAGCCCACCAGAAAAGTGTGGGATGCCGAAACAACTGATGCAGACGGTATTGTACTCGAACCCGCGCTACGTCTTTGAATGGAGGCAATTTGAATCCGCCATATACGGTGCGTACTCTCTGCAATAGCGCCGCAGAATTCACCACGCCGACACCGCCAAGTCCAATCACCAGCGGCTTGCCCCATTCAAAGGAATAGAACGCCGCGTCGCCGAACTGTCCAATTTGCCTCTTCTGGTAGGTGGATCCGCAGGCGTGGGCACAGTCTTCGATCACCGTTGCTTCATATCGCCGGGCCAGGCGCAGAACCTCTTCCAGTTGTGCCGGAATCCCAAATGTATGCTGTACGATGACTGCCTTGGTCCGCCTGCTCATTTTCCTTTCGAGGTCGACCAGATCAAACGAGTAGGTATCGCGATCCACATCCACATACACCGGACGGGCGCCAAGGCCAACGATCGGAGCGGGCACCGCCAGACAGGTGAAGGCCTGAAGAACGACTTCATCTCCGGGCTGCACTCCCGCCGCTCGGAGCAAGGCATACAGAGCCACCCGGCCGCGATAGAAGTGGAAAACGTTTGGGGAGCTGAAATCGGTCATCTCACGCTTTCTTCCACCCGGCGGCCCTTCGCCAGAAAGCCGGCATAACCGCCAGCTTGAGGCAGCCCCAGAGCGCACCCAGCCCATACATGCTATGAAAAGCCGCGAACACACGCGGTGCTATGAAGGCGTATCTTCCATCCCCCGCTCTTCGCGCGATGTCAATCGATGCGGCTAGATTTGCGACGACATAGCTTCCTAAGATGGCCAGCAGGAGCCACCGCGCCGCCGGCACAAACACACCCGCCAGCGCGGCGCCCACGACGGCGCTGACAAAAGCAAGCGGTACCAGATGCCGCGGCGAAACTGGAAAGTGGCCGGCGTACGCGAAGCCGAAAACTCCCCAGTACCCATCGCTGAAGGCACTCATAAGAAACGAGGTCCAGTCGGTACGTTGATAATAGAAGCATGTGGCGCCGGGCACCAGCAGCATCTTGCCGCCGCTGCGGCGCAAGCGGTTGTTGAAATCCATGTCCTCGTTGCGCGTTATTCGCTCGTTGAAACCGCCCAGTTCGAGCAGCTTTTCCTTCCGGCAGCAGAAGTACGGCACCACATCTGTAGCCTCGGGCTCGGTCAGATTGACGTATCTGTAACGCGACCCTCCAACCCCGAATCGATGCGACATGCATTCTACGATCACCTTACCCCTCAAGCTGTCGTCGCGGGGGATACTGCGCCGCATCCCGCCCACGTCATCGGCATCATAAAGTTTCAGCGACTCGACACACCGGCGAACGTACTCGGCCGAATATACGGCATGCGCATCGATCCGCATCACTATTTCGCCCCGGCTGGCGGCGATTCCGATATTCAGCGCATACGGCGTCAGCCGACGCGGGTTGTCGATAAGCCGGATGAACGGGTATCTCTGCGTGTACTCGGTGACGATCTCCCGAGTGCCGTCCTCGCTCATTCCGTCAACGACAAGAATTTCCAACTCTTCCTTTGGAAAACCATTAGCCAGGACGCTGTCGAGACACATTGCGATGAACTCCCGCTCGTTGCGGCAGGGAATGAGGATCGACACCCTGACGGCCCGGGCTCCCTGCTCCGCCGTGTCGGCAATCCTGCGCAAGTCACTCCCACCTACCATCTGAACCTGGAAACGCAACGCTCTACTCTTCGCTGGATCGGGTAAATGTGCGAATCTCGGTGCTTTCTCAGCATCCTGCTAGGGACTCAGTCGCCATACGATGAAGTAGCGGTCGCTCGAAACGTAATCGGGAGGACCGAGGGTTATAGTGCCGACAGCGCGACAAGTTGGATGCGTGTGCGGATCGCAATATGTGATACTGCGCAAGTCCGCTGACGGGACCAGCCATGAGCCGCCGAGATAAAACAGCCACCGAATCGGCATACCCAACTTGTCGCAATAGTCCTGGAGAAATCGGAGAGAGTTATCGCTGGTCTCCATCTGCTCCACAAATCGACGATTCGCGGTAAGCAGGTCCGCCGCGAGTATTGGATCGTCGGTGTTGAACGCCAGATAGCCCGGATTGTCGGAGACAAGTATCAGCTGGTTGTCGATTCGGTGCGTCTTCACATAGGCGACAATTCTTTCCAGAGGTTCCGTACGCTCCGCATGCTGCGGGAGCAGCATCAGCGCCACCACTCCGGCTACGCCGACGGCCAGCGTGGCTGTGAACAATGCGGGACGATTATGGTTGAGAAGAATACTGGCCGTGAAAGAAAGCAGGATAACCGGCTCCACGTAGTACCAGTACCAGTATGAGCCGTAGCGCACGAATAGCGTGATGTACACGCAAGTTGCCAGACATCCGAATAGGTAAACATAGGCAATACCTAGCGCGGTATTTAGGCGAACCAGGCGTGGCAGCAGGATCAGTCCGGCGATTAGGGGAATGTATCCCCAAAACAGGTTGTACCCGCCGATGCTGGAGGCAAAGATAGTCGGGAAATAAAAGCCCTTTAGTACCACGTGAGGAAAGGAAGACTTTATCCAGCCGTGTATGGGAACGAACCCGCCAAAGAAGACCGCGTTCGATATCAAATATGGAGCGACAATCAACGCGCAAACTCCCGCCGATCGCAGTGCGGGCAACAATCGACGGTCAATGGCGAGGTACCACAGGTACAGCGCTCCGACCAGGAAGATCGAGTCCAGCCGTGAGAGCAAGACCATCGCGGCGGCGAAGCCGATCAGGCCGGAAAGCGGTTTCCGCGCAATCGCGGTCCTGACCGCGAGGAGGGTCAGCCACGAAAGCGCGCAGTAAAACAGGTGCGCCTCCGAGAAGAGGACTGCGAAAACAGACAGAAAGACCATAGGCAAGAGCGTGAATAGAGGACCAAGTCCCAGCAGATCTTCGACTTTGCGAAAGTTCCACGCTCCCAGGCCTAGCAGCGACGCGGCCAGCGGCACTGGATAGCGCGCGTTCCACAGTAAGGACGGGCTGAACCGAGAGACGACGTAGCTATAAGCGCCTAGGACATATAACCAAAGAGGGTGCACGCCATTGGTAGGAACGACTCCGGAAAAGGTCTGACGGCCGGAAAGCACCAGGTTTCGTGCGACCACAAGATAGAAGTACGAATCGTCTCCAGTGAATGAAGTCGGATGCCAGGACCAACTGAAGACTGCCAGCAAGTAGATGACTAAGAGGGGGATTCTTTTGTACGCGATCAAAGTGTGTGAGATTTTCCCCCCTGCGCTATCTATCGGGTGAAAACTGCCCACGCTGGCCGGAATCGCTGGCTTGTTACTCCACATGCCGAAGCCTGAAGTGACTGATGCGACGCACGGTAAGGCCGTAGATCTGCATCTCAAAAGAGTGAAGGCGCCGTGAAGAAATCACGGTACATGCTGCTACGCAGCACCCTGTACCTGATTCAGGACTCAGACAAGTAGCCCCTGAGTTCTGCGCCGGAAACCAACCACAAGTAGCAGGCAAACAAGACCCAAGCCACGTCAGTCACGGTGCTGCGCAAGGCAAACCCAGTCACGTACAGGGCGATTTCGTAGTACAAGACGGTCAGCGGAATATACCCTGCGTTATGCCTGCACACCTTAACATACGCCAGGCTCGCCAGGGCAGACAAAACCAGAAAAAAAATGGACGACCCGGGCAGCGTCCAATCGAGGGCCATGGGGAACAGCATGCTGAACACATTTGTGAGAGCGCCGCTCCTGTTCGGTGAGAGGTCGATCTGCTCAAAATTTCGCACGACCCTATATCCAATCCATCCTGCCGGTCCGTCGAAGCCGTAACGCCCTAGACCTGGCGTTTGCCACACGTCCCAGTTCTCACCGAACCACGTGGAGAACGCGGCTGGGTAACCCACGAACTGCACTCTGGCGGCGCTCAGGCTGTACTTTACTAGTACCTCTTCACGTTGCGTCGACACAGGAGTCGAACTCGGAGCAAAGGTGCCCATGCGTATCAGCAGCACTATCACATAAAAAAACGTCAACGCTACGAGACCCGAACCCAACGTAGTCAACGCCCGCTTCCAGTTTTGCCATAGCCGCCGCTCGCCAATGTACGCGCGCGTCGCGCAATAGCTCGCAATCCAGTTGATAACGAACCCGACCAAAGAGCTTCTCGTGCCGAGTACAAACATTTCGAGAAGAGCCGGCACTACCCCAGTAAACGCGGCCAGCTTCTCGAGGCGAGAGCCCCTACACGCGAAGATCATGCCTCCCATGTAGCCAGCGAGACAGACAAACACGCTCATAACCAGGAACGCGGCCGGCTCCCGGTAATTCGGATCGCCGTATCTCAACCCCGAGAACTGCGATGCGATGGCGCTCAACGCGCTGATCGACAAAAGCGCCGACAACGACCTGCCCGAACTCGAGACGAGATACACCACCCCAGCCGTGCCCAGTATTGCTGAAGCGAGCAGAAGCGGGACTGCCAGCGGCAGAGGCAGCCCTTGCGACGCTACTCCCTCAGAGGCGGACGGCCGATACGAGGAACTCTCGCCGCTCGAAACGAGAAGACCCCCGAGATGCGCGGTACAACTCATGAAAAGTACCCATAGGATCCCCGGCCAGATGCGAAATTCGGGCGCAATCGAAAGACTCAGCACGCCAACCGCGGCCCACATCAGGCCGAAGAAAGCCCCGGGCGCCAGCCAGCTACCAAGTTGATTGCGTGCCAGGTTACTCTGCAGGATGATTAAGCCGACGACCGCTGCAGAAAGTGGCCAAGTGGTGTCCATCGAAGCGCGCCTACTCCCGATCGCTCACCTTTGGAGATGAAATCGCTTCTGAGTAGCCGTTAAGAGTCTTGGAATCGTAGGAAGCCGCTCAACGTTCGCCATTTTGGAGCCGCGAATGTTCGAGGGTGCTCGGCCGTGCAGCTCAGATCGTGTAACCATACCGGCGCATCAGCTGGCTCGTGATCAAGGTAACGGTCCTACGGTCGCGTTCCCTCATCGCCCTACGCCACTCATCATCGATCCGAAGGTCCACACCGCCTGAATTGAATTTCACCGGGTTGCCACTGATCGCGTGATTGACCCCGAGCTTGACGTAGGTCCCGTCAATCATTGAGAGATCGGGTCTGCCAAGCTCGAGCTCATCCAGCGCACGCCCTATTGCCTCTCTCGGATCTCGCACCAGATCTTCATACCGCAACCGGGCATAGGGAATCTTCCGGCGGCGCCTCAAGTGGGGTATCCCCGAAGCCGACGCATTGCGCCAGGTCCACACCAGCGCGCTTGTCACAGCCCCTTGCCGGGGCAGAATCCGCGTGGTGCCATCCTCGTCGAATGCGAGTGTGCTGCTTGCGCTCGAAGTCAACACCGGTTTGCGATGTTGCGAGGCGTTGTCGCCGCGAAATTGAGGTTTACGGCGTGAATTCGAGAACGCGACTGCCCGGCTGTCCCTAACCAGATGGAGCACCCTCAAGTCGATGCCCGGAATTCGAGCCAGCACCAGCGCTTGCGACACTTCGCGGCTTGAGTCCACCACGACGCTCTTGCCCGCCACCTGGCAGATAGCGCGGTATAATCTGCTCAGGGCGTCCTCATAAGCCCGCGGCAGTTTACTCCCGAGCAGTTCCGCCGGGACCCGGTTCAGAAGCATCAGCATCGGTATATACCGCTCCCGAGCCAACGACCTGTGCATATTCAGCATCGCTCTCGCGTCCAACCGCTCGAACGAGCCGAACGCTTTCTCGACCACAGCGCGCCAGAACTCGCAATGCCGGAAGCGCTCGCCGCATCCGCACGGTTCGTTCTGCTCGAAGCCCTCGTGCCAGATGTTCCTGAGCTCGCCAACATAGACCGAGTCACTCAAACCATCCAGTATCTGCCCGAGCAGAGTACCTCCGCTGCGGCCATCGCCCGCAATATAGATTACTCGGCTGGCTTCCATGATGAGGTCGGTCGGAACAAAAGACTCGCGGCCTTGAGGATTCGCCGATCGGTCAACCCCTCAGATAGCCGTATCCCCAAATCTCTGCTTATTAGCCGATTTAACCACAGGTTCCACAAACACATGCTCGCCACCGTTGCAATTGCGGCGCCTACCGACCCGAGCCGCGGCACCAGCAGGATACATAGTGCCAGATCAACGAGAGTCGCCCATGCGAAAATCTTGGCGGCGGCATCCTCCCGCCCGGTTATTATCGCGATAGTAGTGACCGGCCCGGCCGCCGAATTAACCAGATTCCCGACGACCAGAATCGCCAAGGCACTGTACCCGGCCGAGAATCCTGGTCCAAACGTCGCCAGGATGCGCCCCCCTCCCGCCCACAATACGAGCGCAACCAACAGCGATGGCCAGACCGCCACCGCCACGATTGTCCGGGCCAACAAATCGAATCTAGTCAGATCGCCGCGACTCCACGCTTCCGACAAGATCGGCCCGCCCCTCGCGTTGACCACACCTAGGACCAGGCTCCCCAGCCCTGCGGTCCTGGCCGCGGCTGAATACAGACCAGCCTCCCCGGGTGGTCTGAACAGGCCCAGCGTCAGGAGATCGGCGCGAGACAAGACAACGTAACACCCGGTCACCAATAGGAGCGGCAGAGACGCTCTCAGCCACAGAACGGTCTCGAACCTTGGCTTCGATCCCCGCGCTGCCGCCGGAAGCACGATTTGTGAAACAGCAAACTGCAGGACTAGCGTGACGGAGAGAGAAAAATATCTCGCGATCATCAACAGGGTCGCGCTGAGATGCCCGCGCATACCTTTCAGCGCCAGCGCGAATCCCACGCACAACAAAGGATCGGCCAGAACCGGAAACAGATAGGCAAGAGCGACGCGGTTGAGAGAGTGGCTGATCTCGCTTTCCAGATTCGACAGGGCTGCGGCCGGCACGAGCCAGGTGCCGAGTAACAGCACTATAACATCGAGGCTGCCCGGTCGTATGATCGACAAGACAATAGTCAGCAGCGCCGCCAATGCAATGCTGGCCGCGACAGTGAGCTGCCTGCTGCGCCGTACTATTCCCCGTAATCCAGACCAATCATGTCTCGTCACGTAGCCAGGTACAAACCGCATCACTGCCATAGGCAGCCCAAGTCCACTGACGATTGCCAGGATTTGCCCAAGCGCGATCGCGTAGACGTAGTTGCCATAATCGGCCGCTCCCATCCAGCGCGCGAAAAGCACCTGCGAGCCGTACTGCAGGCCCGTGCCCGCAACCCAGACTAGAGCGACCGCCGCAGAACCCGTTAGCAGGGGCGTCATCACGCCGCTTGCTTCAGGCTCGGGAGCGAGCTCCATCCCCGCGCCAGGCGCTTGGGGCGGCTGTGCGGAATCAGTGCTTTCCTTGCGCGACACTCAGGACTCGGTTGTCAGAGGCGGAATGGACCCGGCCGTTCGCCGATTCCGACGATGAGGATCAGGCGATGGTGCACTTTTCAGAACCCAGGGTAGATACATATTGGCCAGCGGGCTGCGTCTGCGCGCGTTTCGCGGCCGGAGGCCGGAGTCAGCTCGCGCTCGCCTTATCCATAGGTCAATTGCTCCCGAGTCAGTATGATGAGGCAGGAAATGAACAACGTCACCACAAACGCAAGACCGCTGACCAGGAGCACGCTTGGAGAATACGGCCTATCCGACGCCCTCGGAGCATCTATTACCTTAAAGGCGAAATTAGCATCCACCATGGCGAGCTTCTGTTGTTGCAACTGTTCGGCGATGAGCTGAAAAAGCTGCTGCTGGAGCAAAGTGTCGGGAGTAGATCCCGCCTCGTCTCTTAGTGATTTTGCAGTCGCGGTGGTGGTGCCGACCTGTTCCTCTCGAAGCTTTGCTCTCAAGTCATCAACGTAGAAGCCGAGTATCGTCTGCGCCATCGCGCGGTCCCGATCCTGGTAGTAAAGCGTCAGGTTCCCGGTGCTGATCGAATAGTCGCAGGAGAAGCGTGCCTGCAGCGTTCGATATATCTCCCAGGCTGGATCGGGGTGTCGATTCCACGGACGCCAATGCCTCGTACTCAGCAACGCCCGTTCGAGATGGTGGTTTTTGACCATCGCCAAGCTGAATTGGAAGCTCTCGACGGTCGTAATGAGCTCTTCAGCCCGAGAGGTAGGCACAACCTGGTCGAGCAAAGAGGAGACGTTGAGCGGACGCTCGCTGACGGCCAACCGGTTTGGCATCAGTTCGGATACCGGGCGCAGCACGGCTTCCGCCCGATACCACTTGGTCATCACGAACATCGCCAGGAAAGCGCAAGCCAACGTAGCAACCGATGTTCCATACGCCAGCAATTTCCAATTGCGAGCCAGCACAACCAGCGCCGGCAAGCGCGGCGGTTGGAAGTGACCGGCTCGACGCTCCCCCGGTTGAGCCCGTACCTCAGGCGCTACGGATGACGCGTGAGCCATCGCGGAATTTTCGCCTCCCACCATGCAATCTCAACTAAGCAGCCCGCGTCCAAATCCCGACGCGCGCTGGAGCGGGTACTGATCCTCGCCGAGCACGTCATTCTATCCTGACCGGCACCTCAGCGCAGCCCCTCAAGGCGCCGACAGGCCATGTCCAACTCGGCGTCATCCTTCGCGTAACATAGCCGCACCAGGTTTTCGCCGCCACCAGCGTGATAAAAAGCTTCTCCCGGAACCGCTGCCACTCCGCAGTCGCGCAGCAGATGCATGGCCTTTTGCTTGCTCGTCGCACCCGGTAATCGCGAGACATCCGCCAGCACGTAGTAGGCGCCCTGGGGAACGCAGGGCGTTAGCCCGGCTGAAGTCAAGGCGCGGCAAATCCGCTCGCGCTTACCCGTGTACTGGACCGCCAGGTCGTCGTAGTAGGAGCGGGGCAGTTCGTTCAAACCGCGGGCCACGCCGGACTGAAGCGGCGCCGGCGCACATACGTAGATCAGATCGTTCATGTGGCCGATTATCTCGGCCCACCGCCGGTGGGCGACGCTGTATCCGACTCGCCAACCGGTAATGCTGTAGGTCTTCGATACGCCCGAAATGGTGATCGTCCGATCGGCCAACCCCAAGATCGAGGCCGGGCTCAGATGTCGGCGGCCGTCGTACACGAAATATTCGTAAATTTCGTCGGTGAATATGAACAGATCGCGGCGGCACGCTATCTCACCGATCGATTCGATTTCGCCGCGGTCGAATACCTTGCCCGAGGGATTGGCCGGAGTGTTGATCATGATCCCCTTGGTACGCGGAGTGATTGCGCGCTCCAAATCGCGCAACTCAAAGCGCCAGTCCGGGGGATGCATCCTGACGTAACTGGCGGTCGCCCCGACCGCTTCGATCGTGTTGAGGTGGTAACCATAGTAGGGCTCGAACAGTATCACCTCGTCCCCTGGATCCAGCAGGGCGAGACAGGTGCAATAGAAGGCGCCTGTTGAACCCGAGCTTACCGTAATTTCAGTTTCGGGATCTGCACAGATACCGTTAAACTCACGCAGCTTCGCCGCGATGGCCTGCCGCAACTCCGCCAGTCCATCGAACCGGGTGTAACTGTTAATTCCCTCATCAATGGCAATTTGCGCGCCGCGCCGCACGGGAGCAGGCACGCCAGTGTCGCATACGCCCTGGGCGAGATTGATGCCGCCAAGCTTCTCGCACTCAAGCGTCATCACCCGGATTTCCGCCTGCGTAATCCGGTCCGCGCGCTGACTCAACCCGAGCGCCACCTTACCTCCGATCCGGCCCGCGCCTGGAAAAGAACTCTCGGATCTGCTGCGTTGTGTAATCTACCTGTTCGAAGGTGGTTTCAGCGCTCATCGGCAGCGAGATAACCTCGCGGCAAATGGCCTCGGTCTCAGGCAGTCCGGGATTTGTCAACCCGAGCCCACGATGCTCCCACATCGGCTTGGGCCAATGGACCAAGGTCTCGATTCCTTCATTGTGCAGATGCGCTCGGAGCGCGTCGCGCCGCGTCGTCCGAACCACGTAATTCTGGGAAATGTCCTTCTGGCGTTCCTGCCGAAAACAGGGCAGCCGCAGATCACCGACACCTTCGAGACCGCGACCGTAATGTTCCGCGATTCTGTGCCGATGTTCGATCCAAGCTGGCAGATGAGGAAACTTGGCGCTCAATACCGCGGCCTGAACGTTGTCCAGCAGCGCCGTCTGGCCATGGTGGTGATATTCTCCTGTGTCGCGATCTTCGCCATTGAAGCGCAACAGGCTCGCCATGCGCGCGATCCCGGCATCGTTCGTGGTCAGCGCCCCGCCGTCGCCAAAGCCCCCAAGCAACTTGAATGGATAGAAGCTGAAACAGCCCGCGGCGCCGAAACTACCCGCTCCGCGGCCGTCGAAAGTCGCGCCCAGCGATTGCGCGGCGTCTTCGATGACTACCAGGTTGTGTTTGGAGGCGATCTCCGTGACTCGTGCCATGTCACAGATCCGGCCGTTGAGGTGAACGACCATAAGGGCTCGAGTGCGTTCCGTGACTGCCTTCTCGATCAGATCAGGATCTATATTGAAGTCGGAGGCCACATCGACCAGCACGGGCTTGGCTCCGCAATGAACGATAGCGGACACCGTGGCCACAAAAGTATGGGCAACCGTGATGACCTCGTCTCCGGGTCCTATACTCGCACCCATCAGCGCAAACAACAGAGCGTGATAACCACTGCCCAAGCCGACAGCATATTTTACGCCAACGAAAGCGGCGAGCATCTCCTCGAAATTGTGCAGTTGCTGCCGATAAATCAGGTCGCCCTTGCTCAGACAGTCGAAGATTGCGGCGTCAATCTCGCCCTTGTAGTTACGATAGTGAGTCCGCGGATCCACGAACGGCACCTTGTATCCCATTCTTCTCTAACCTCAAGCTCATCAAGCTCTCTACCCGGCTCACCGCATAGCGCCATAGCATCCGGCGCTATCAGTCCGTGAACCGGATAAAAACACGGTGCTTCTTCTTCGCACTCCGCTGAAGTTTCGTTAGGCGGTTACGGTCCGCGTGGAGATCAGCGTCGCGCGCACAGTGTCAACGATCGCTGAAGCCGAAAGACCATAGCAGGCCCTCAGATATTCCTGGCTGCCGACGCGAGATGAAAATTCAGAAGGCAAGCCAATCCGGCGGAACGGCACGCGCAACTCTCCGGACTCGGCCAAAACCTCGGCGACCGCCCCACCTAGACCGCCGATCACGCTGTGCTCTTCCAATGTAAAGATCGCACCAGTCTCGCGCGCCGCCGCCAGAACCGAGTCACGATCCAGTGGCTTGATGGTGTGCATACTAAGCACGCGCGCGTGGAGTCCTAGTCTGGCGATTCGCTCAGCCACCTGAACCGCAGTGTCCAGCATCCCTCCCGTAGATATCATGGCCAGATCGCTTCCCTCGCGTACGACGATGGCCTTGCCGAGTTCGAATTCCGGGCGGCTGGTATGTACTGTCGGCTCACCGGCACGGCCCAACCGCAAGTAGCAGGGGCCCGCTTGCGCCACGATCGCGCCAGTGACCAACTCCGTCTCAATCGGATCGCCGGGTGCAACCACCACCATGCCGGGCATGCTTCGTAGGATCGCCAGATCCTCGGTGGCGTGATGCGTCATGCCCAGCGCGCCATAGGCGAACCCGCCGCCGACCGCCACCACCTTGACGTCTGCGTGGTGGTAGCAAACATCATTGCGGATCTGCTCGAGACACCGCAGCGTCGGGAAGTTCGCGATCGAGTACGTAAATACGACCTTTCCGCACATCGCCATGCCGGCCGCAACCCCGGTCATGTTCTGCTCCGCGACTCCGACGTTGACGAACCTGGTGGGAAAGCGCTGTGCGAACGGTTCGACGACACCGAATCCGATATCGCCAACAACCAGGCAAATGCGCGAGTCTTCTTCGGCTAGCGACATCAACGTGCGGAAGAACGCGCTTCTCACTGTGATTTTTCCAACTCTGCAAGCGCTTGCCTGAATTCCTGCTCGTCCGGCGAGCGATAATGCCAGAGCAATTTGTCCTCCATAAAGCTTACGCCCTTGCCCTTAACGGTATGGGCGATCACGCAAGTTGGTTTTCCCCTCTCGGTCGGAAGTGCCGAAAGAACCGATCGGAGCTGGATGATGTCGTGGCCATCGACCTCGACGGCCGACCATCCAAAGCTGCGCCATTTGGCCGCAAAGGGTTCCAAGTCGAGCACTTCTTTAACCGTTCCGAGACTCTGAATCTTGTTGTAGTCGACGATTGCCACTAGGTTGTCGAGCTTGTGATGCGGCGCGAACATCGCTGCTTCCCACGTTGAGCCCTCATCGCACTCGCCGTCACTTAGCAGCGCGAACACCCGCCATGAACGCTCTTCCCGCCTGCCGACCAGCGCCATACCGCACGCCAGGGAGAGGCCATGCCCAAGCGACCCGGTCGAAACCTCAACGCCTGGAATACCGTGATGAGTCGCGTGGCCGGCGAGCCGCGCCCCGTCATGATAGAAGGACTGAAGCCAGTCGATCGGGAAAAAACCGCGCTCGGCTAGGACCGCGTAGAGACCTGCGCATCCGTGCCCTTTGCTCATGATCAGCCGATCGCGCTCGGACCAGTCTGGCCGGGTGGGATCGACGTTCAACACCTGACCATAGAGCACCGCAAGCAACTCGGCCATCGACAGACACGTTCCAACGTGGGAACTTCCGGCGGCATGAACCATTTCGACAACGTGCAGGCGAATTCGTTTCGCAAGCGCCGCCAGTTCCTCGCGCTTCGCCGCCGATCCGTTGGAGTCTTTCATTGCTTCTCGCTTGTCCGCCGACGCGTCGTGATTTACTCGATTAAGGCGTAACCGATATAGGGGTCCCACTCGAGACGGCGAATCCTCAGGTTTCGGATACCGGCGCTATCTAGCAACGCCCGCGTCTCACCCGGCCATATCGGATTGTCTAGCTCGTCGAAAGCGATGACGGCGCCCTTGGGCATGCGCGGCAGCAAATGTTCAACCGCCAGTTTCGTCGGTTCATAGAGATCGCAATCCAGAAACAGCAGACTCACCATGAGATGCGAATGGTCCTTCAAAAACGCCGGAATGGTGTGAGCGATATCACCCTTGATCAGTTCAACCTTGGGTATATGCCCCAGGAACCTGTCAGCGTCATACTCCTTGATGAGCTGATTAATTTCGCCGTAGCTATCCGCCCGCAGCTCACCTTCCCGGTTGCGATTGAACCGGCTCTGGTCATGCTCGCTGATATGGGGGAACCCTTCGAACGTATCGAAGCCGTAAATCCGCCGCGTAAGGTTCTCAGGTTCCAGCATCGCGCTGAGCTTGGCCCATGACATCAGCCCGAAGCCGCGGAACACGCCGCACTCGATGACCGACCCTTTAACCGGGAGTACGAGCTTGAAAATCTCGTAGAGCGCGAGAAAGCGCTTGAGATGCTGACGGCGCACATACTTCGGGAAATTCTCGAGCTTCGTCTCGACGTCGTCAGCAGACGCGTTGAAGATTCGCTCTATATTCTTACCGACTTGCCGCTCGGTTTCCGTTCGAAACTGCTTCACGGTTGTCTCTTTGGCCGTTCGGTGCGATCGCCCGCCAGCCTCTCGCCCAGGTGGCCGCCGGTCAAGCTTAACAGAGTGGCAGCGATAATCCTGAGGTCGACTCCAAGCGAGTGATGCCGGACGTAGCTCAACCCTAGGCGGATTTTCTCTGGGGCGATCTTTTCCAGATACTCACGATCCGGGTCTGCGCTGCCGCGAAGCAACTCGCCCTCATTTCTAAACCGTATTGAGGCATAGTCGGTCATTCCCGGCCGCACCGACAAAAGCGCTTGTTCCCCCGCATCATACAGCGCGACCGCCCATTCCACTTGCGGCCGTGGTCCAACCAAACTCATTTCGCCCCGGAGCACGTTGATGAGCTGCGGCAATTCGTCGAGCTTGTGCCGCCGCAAGAAACGGCCCGCGCGCGTGATGCGTGGATCGTCTTTAGCGGTGGAGGTACCGCCTAGTCGCTCGGCATGCGCCACCATCGTGCGGAACTTCAGCATCCTGAACGGCTTGCCGAACCGCCCAACCCGCTCGCCTCTATAAAAGATCGGTCGCCCGTCCTCCAGCCAAATTCGCAAGGCGATGGCCAGGAACAGGGGCGAGGTAACCAGCAATCCGATTACGGAAAATAGTATATCGGTGGCTCGCTTAATCATTCGGACGCAACCGCCAGCCGCAATCCAAAGTGGAATTCCATCCACCGAGCGGTCGGTGCCGCGACCTTGCGCTAAGCGGCGCCGGTGAGAATCGGTTCGGCGCCCGCGAAATTGCAGTCAAAGGAAAGATTGGGCGCGAACTTGCTGTCTCGCTGCCTGGCTTCTGGTGGGCATCGGACTAATGCCAGGTGTAGGTGTCATGCGTGGGCTGGAGGCCGATCGATAACGAGAGCATCGTGCGGAAAGATGACGCGTTGCCGTAATTCAGATGGTCAACGTACTCGAAGGAGACTCGCGCGTGGGCCGAGCCCAGCGCCGGAACGGATACTCTGCCGACGAACGGAATCGGCGCCGTGGCCAGGGCTGGAATCGTCTTGCTGATCTCCGCCGGGATTTTGAGCACATCGAAGGCGACACCTGCGCTGCGCTCCTTGACCAGGTTCGGGCCGTAGAGGGAAGCCGGGTAGGGACTGTTGGTGCCGATAGTCGGCGCCCGATCGGTCACGAACAGATCGCTGGTCAGCTTTAAGTCGTTGCGTAACCATCGCCCTACAGCGAGGTCAATCTCGCTCGCGTTGGGGCCCAAGGGATCGCCCATCATATAGGAATTGTTGGTCCAATAGAGCGAGTCGCCGTGACTCGCGTAGTTGGGCTCGAGGATTGTGTACTCGAAGCGCAGGTCGGTGCGGCCGTCGCGCGTGAGGTACGGCAGATAGAATCCACCCTGGTAAGAAACCGCTACGAACGGAAGGAAGCGGCCGATGCCCGGAACCTGGCTGGTGAGATTGTCCACGCCCAGCATTTCCTGGTACACGAGCAAGCCGCGCAATTTGGGAAAGCGGATCCTCAGCCAGATGCCGCCGCGCGAGTGGGTTTGTCCCACACTGGGACTGCCGGTATCGAAGCCGGTCGCGCGGCCGAAAAAGCCCGACAGGCCGTAGAAATCGTTGTACCGGCCGCCGAACATGATGACGTGGTCGAGGCCGAACTCGAAGTTCGGCATCGGCTTGAAGGCGAACACCTGGCCGCTGAGCCATGGATGCGCCCAATAGCGGTCGGCGTCGAGCTGGCCGAAGAAGATGTTGTACCGGAACTGGCCGAGGTACTTCAGAAACCAGGGCAGCAGCGAAGGATGGACGTTCTGCAGCCTCAGCGCCGGGAACGGGGCGGCATTATCGCTCTGTGAAAGCGCGGCGAAGTGGCCCGGACCCCACCACATCTCCTGCTGCCCAAACGAAATCGCCTTGTTGCCGAGACTCAGCACGACCTCGGCGCCCAGCGGGCGAAGCCGATCCATGTTGGAGAGATCGCGCGTCACCGGGCCGGCGCCCGCGCCTTCGCCATAGCCGGTCAGAAAACTGCCGAAGCCCGCCCATCCTGACCACCGGACGACCTCGTTGGTGCCGGGCCCCGTCGGCAGGCCGTCGTTGTTCGGCAGCAGCGGCGTGTCTTCGACGGCCTGAAGGTCGGCCGTGCCGCGGCCGGTATTCCAGTGACGCGACCCGCCGCTGGAGAAAATGCCCTGGCCTTCGACGCGCGACACCGGCTGAGCCATCGTGGGCAGGTCGTCCTCGCGATTGGCGCGCAGCCAGCCGATTTCATCGGCGAGTTGCGCATCGAGCGACGAGACCATCTCGCGCGCCAGTGGATCTTTGCGCTCGGAGTCATCCACATTGCGCTCGGCCTCGCGCGTGAGACGGGCCGCCTCGACGCGGCTGATCGGCCGTACTTCGCTCAGGTAATCGTCGAGGTAACCAAGTCCGTCAAGGGTATCGAGCTGATCGTAGATGGGGCTGTCCAGCGGGATGTACACCACGTAGGTGGACGCTCGCGCGTCCGCGACGATCGCGAGTATCAGGCTCGCGAGCAAAGCGGCAGGGACGAATTTGAGGCGACGAGTCAGCGTTGGACGAATGATGTTGCGGGTGGCGCCGATTGAGCCATGGCACGCTCATGACGGAGCTCGGCCAGGCGCGCGCGTGCATCAGCATCGGCATCGCGCTTTACCAGCACATGCGGCGCGACTTTCCTATGCGTGATCTTTGATACTGATACTTTCGGCCCGTCCCGCGGAGGTGGCATGCCCGCCAGATACAGCCACAAGACCCGCCGGACGTATTCGCGGGTCTCGTCATAGGGCGGCACACCGCCGTAGCGCTCGACGGCGCCTTCGCCGGCGTTGTACGCCGCCAGCAGATCGGCGAGGCTGCCGTCGGGCAGAGCTGCAGCCTGACGCAGACGGATGAAGTCGATGAAGCGGGCCGCGCCCAACGCGCTATCGATCGGATCGTAAGGATCGTCGACACGAAATTTCTGTGCGGTTGCGGGCATCAACTGCATAATCCCAATTGCGCCGCGCGGCGAAACCGCGTCGGCGCGTCCGGCCGATTCGGCCACCGCGATGGCCGCGAGCAAGTCGGGATCGATCCGGAACATCGCGCCCACGGCGACCATCAGCGCACGATCGTCGATCGGGCCGTCGCTTCCAGCGACAGTGGTTTGTAAGGCGCCGCAGTAGGCCGTACCGGCCATCGCCATCAGGCCAAACGCCGCAACCAGAATAATCGCAGTGCGACTCATGCTCGCCTTAAAGATTGGTCGCCAGAATTCCAAGCACCGCGAGCGAGGTCGCGGCGTTGACGATGATCTGCGTGATGTCCTTGGCTTCCTGCATCTCGTCAACGTACCGCAGGGTCTCCGGCACATAGATCGTGTCGCCGCGTTCGACCTCGACGCCCATCAGGCCGCCCGAGATCGCCGGCAGCAACGGAAACAACGCCGCTTTCCCGCTATGGCGTATACTCTGGTCGGTGACGATGTCGCCGCTGGCGCGGATCAGCATGATGTGGTCCGTGTCGGCCCACTGCGTCGGTCCGCCCGAGCGCTGCAGGTAGTCGCTCACCGAGCGGCCCCGTTCGTAGACGATCGCACTTGGATTGAAGACCTGGCCCAGGATCGCCACGGTCGAGGGACGCTTGGGAACTATGACTTTGTCCCCCTGCTGGAGAACGATGTCGTCCTGCGAGGAGGGCAGTCGGTCCAGTGACTGCAAGTGCAGAATCACGCGCCCGGTTGCTTGCTGCGACTGGGTCTCTGTGAGCACCCGCTGCACTACCTCAAGGGTCTGCGCCGTATTGTTATTTGCGGACTGCTGCTTCGGCATCATCGCGAGCCGCGCGGCGTCTGCCTGGAGCCGGCGGCGGCTGTCGTCCAGCTCCTTCTGCTCCAAGTCCTGAACCGATTCGCGGACGAATACCGTGGCCTCAAGATAGGCGTCAGCTCTCAGCCCGCCGCAACGTTCCAGCAAGGAGTTCAGCCGCTCACCTTCGCGAATCACGTAGGGCCCGGGCCGCATTACTTCTCCCTCGACCACCGCGGTCCACGGTTGGTGCCAGTTGGACGCTTCGGCGACGAAAAGGTGATCGCCGGTCTCCAGCGCCGGATCCTCGCCCCCTACGCCATCGAGCGCGCTACCGAGCGCAATGTCCTGGTACAGGAACCGCGCAGTGCCATCGACGACTTTAACGCGCGCGAGTTCGGCCTTGTTCAGGTAGGCGCTCTCCTTGATACCCCCAGCCTCATAAACCAGATCACTTACGCGCATCCCCGAGCTCAGCACGTAGCTGCCGGGCTTGCGGACGGAGCCGGTGATGCTCACATGGGGGAGATCGCCAATGTCGGTCTCTGCATAAACCGTCAGTTCGTCGCGCGGCTCAAGGACGAGGTTGACCTGTCCCGAAGCGGGGCTGCGCAGCGCGGCGCTGAGGTCGACCGGCAGATAGTGAACGCGGCGATCGGGACCCTCGATCCGACGGATGAGCGCATAGCCGAAATAGGTATGATCGGCGACGCCCTCGCCTTCGCCGATCAAATCCGACACCCGCATATAAGGCCGCCACTCGTAGACCCCTGGGCGTCGTGCGTTGCCCTTAAGTGTCACGACGTTGTTGCGCTCCGGCAGCACGGTGTAGACCTTGACCAGATCGCCATCGCGCACCGCGAAACTGCTGAACTGCCGGCTCGACAATGCCACGTCGATGTCAACCCGATGTTCGTGGTTGTTGATGCGCTCAACCTGCAGGCGTTGCGAATAGCCGAAGGCGCCGACTCCACCCGCCATACGGAGCACCGCTGCCAAATCTTCCTGGCCGCGCAGCTCGTAAATGGCGGGGTCTTTCACATCCCCGGTCACCCCTACTACGTTGCCGATTACCGGCACGAAGATTACGTCGCCCTGCTCCAGGCGCACGTCAGCCGACGTTTTGCCATGCAGGAGCATGTCATAGAGATCGATCTCGCGGATCAGCTGATTGCCCCGTCGTAGCTCGACCCTTCGCAGCGTGCCGATCTTGCTGATGCCGCCCGACGCGACCAACGCGTTAGACACGTGCGACAGCGCGCTGACCGTGAAAAGCCCCGGATGCTCAACCTTGCCGATCACGAACACCTGAATGGTGCGGATCGAACCCATCGTCACGTCCACTTGCACACCCGTGATCTGTCCGGCACGGCTCTCGATAAGCTTCTTCGCTTGCTCGAAAGTCAGGCCGGACACTTCCACCGGCCCGATCTCCGGAATCAGCACGCTGCCGTCCCGCTCGACCTTGAGACGCGAGGTGCGGTTGACGCGGCCCCACATCAGCAAATTGAGCTCGTCGCCAGGACCCAATACGTAATCCGCACCAACCGGCACGTCACCGAGCGGTGCGAAGGTTGAGACCGGGCCGCTGAACAAGGCGTAGCCGAACTGGCGCAGATTTGAGGGAGTCGGATTGTGCACCTGTTGCGATGGGGCGGCGAGCGAACGAAAGGAGCCTTCGATCGATGACAGACTCTCGCCGTTCGCACTCGCCGCAGTGCCGACCGGACCTCCCGGAGTCTGACTTGAGCTTGAAGAGTTCGCGCGCGGACTCGCCTCCGGCGGCGCCGTGCTCGCAGAGGATGCACAGTTTTTGAGTTCCGCAATTTGCTCGCCCGATAGTCCCAGGGACGCGGCGGTGGAGTCTATCTGGTCGGCAGTCAAGTGCTTGGCCGCCACTCCCGCGCACAGACGCTGTATCGCCTCCGGCGAAGCGGCGCCATTTCCAATCATCGAGCGTGCCTGCTCAATCTGTGCCGGGGAAAGGGATATAGGTGCGCCCGGAGCGGCCCCGCTGTCGACTGTTCCCGAACTGGCCGTGTCGGGCGGAGCGATTACCGGTTCGTCGCTCGTCGAGGATGACCCCGGGGGCGGCGCTGGTGCTGTCGGCAAAAACTGAGCCTCTACAGGTGTGCTTGCGAACCAGACAAGCGCCGCAACCGTTGCTAACGCGCCGAACAGGCTCGCAGTCCGCTTAGTGACCCGGATCGAATGATTGCCCATCTTCATGATCGTATTTCCCGCATACCGAACCGGACGAGAATGGCGCGCCGAGTCTCGGAGACGGGGCTCGGCAAATAGCGACCTTTCGGCCCATCTCCCCAGCCATCGCAAAGTTCGATCGCGCTCCGCGACCGCCGCTATCTCGGGCCCAACTGGACCGCAAGAACCGTGGGGATTGGCGCACACGCGTCCGCCCAGCCATGCAGCTCAGGCATAGCTTTGGTTACGTTTTACCACTCTGGTCGGTGCAAAACTCATCGCCGAACCAGCGGCACCAAGCTTGAGAACGCGGAATCTCTTGTCAGTCTCCCCCGCGTTCGCTGACAGTTCGGGCGCGAACGTAACATCGAAATCAGGAGATTGCAAGCGAGATGCCATTTGGCCACCGCCAGCGACGGTCGGACACTTTTGGACAAATCCGAACTCGTCCGAACCCGGCAAGAACTCGGCGCCAGACTGCTAAACCAGCCGGCACTTTCCCCTACATCTTGGCATCCGTTTGACAGCAATAAGGGTATTCATGATATTCAACCCGAACGCCGCTTGAAAGCCTAGTTGAGGGATGCTAACGGTTACGCCGTTTTCAGCGAGACAGGGAGAAAAAATTCCACCATGAATGGTGTATGGGCCTTAGCGCCTTTAGGTAAGAGAGTCCTGAGCACAAGCACGATGATTCTGCTGGCCGTGGCCCTCGCGACGTTCGCGTTGTCAGGCAGGGCGGCGGCAGAGTCCGAAGAGTACGGGACTGAGTTGCAGAATTATTTCAGCAACGCCAACACCAAGGGGGGACAGGCCTCCGTCAATATCACGGCTCCCCTCGAGGGAGATGCAACGGGCGCCACCCCCGCCTCGCGAGAGGGCGAAATCTGCGCGATGATCTACGTCTTCAATACCGAGCAATCGATGCAGGCCTGCTGCGGATGCCCGCTGACCGCGGATGGTCTGTTGACCCTCAGCATCAGTGGCAGTTTGGCGGGGAACCCGGTGACAGGGGGCCTCCTCCACGACGGCTCGGTCCGTATCATATCGACCTTGCCAAATGGCACTCCAGCTCCATACGGGGATTCGCAGCCCACATATGCAGCTTGCGACCCCAGCACCGGCGTCTGCTGCGATCCAACCGCGGCGGGCACCAGCTTCATACTGGCCACCAATAGCGAACTAATGGCTTGGGCATCTCACGTTCAGAATACCCAGATCACCGAAGACGTGTTCCAAGCCGATGTTCCGGCTGCGGACGAACTCAATGACGGACTGCCGGAAACGTGCGCCGACATCACACGGCTGGGTAGCGGACAAGGCTCCTGCGCCTGCATCTTCGTAGCGCCGACCGCGACCCCGACCCCGACCGTGACGGCAACCCCAACGGCATCCCCAACGGCAACCGCTACCGCGACTGCAACCGCTACCGCGACGGCGACCGCTACCGCGACGGCGACCGCTACCGCGACGGCAACCCGAACGGCAACACCAACCACTACCGCGACCGCGACTCAAACTACGACTCCAACCCCAACGACAACCGCAACCGCGACGGTAACCGTTACCGCGACGGCAACCCGAACGGGAACCCCAACCGCTACCGCGACCGCGACGGCAACTACGACTGCAACCCCAACGGCAACCGCAACCGCGACGGCAACCCGAACGGCAACCGCAACCGCAACCCTGAGCGCGACTCCTACGGCGACCGCGACGCCGGGCGGATGAGCCGCAGAATCCTCCGGTCGGCAATCCGATGCGCGACCATCCGGAGTAACCACGAGTGATTACTCCGGATGGTCAACCGAGTCGAAAAAACTTCGGACGTCGGCCTCAAGCATCATCCCATCGGACCTTGGTACACCTCGGCGAAGCGAAGGCCGAGTTCCATAGGGATCGCGAGGTTGGCGTCGCGATTGGTCTTCAGGCAAACCACTGCCGGTCCGTCCGATCCCTTCGCGCCCTTCAGCGCCGCTTCGAGGTCTTCCATGCGATCGACGTAAAACGCTTGGCAGCCCAGGCCCTCGGCGACCCGGTCCCATCGCACTGTCCCCATCTCGGTGCCGAACGTCCGACCGTAGAGCATCCGTTCATTCGGCTCCTCCATCGTCCATGAACCTTCGGCGAACACGACGGTCCTGACCTTCAGGCCTTCGCGCGCAGCCGATTGCATCTCCATGAAGTTGAACCCCGCAGCTCCGTCGCCGCTCACGCACACCACCTCGCGCGCCGGGTTGCCAAGCTTCGCTCCAATGGCAGAAGGGATTCCCGTGCCGAGCATGCCTAGTTCAAGAATGTTCAGGTACGACCGCGGCTTGGTCGATGGCAGAAACCAGGCTGCCCACAACGAAGTGTTGCCGCCGTCGGCGACATAGATGCTGTCCGAGCCGAAGACCTTGCCGATTGTTTGCATCGCGAGCGCCGGATGGATTCCGGGTCCGCGCCAGGCGGCGACCGGTGCGAATCGCTCCTCCCACCATTTGCGGGCAACCTCTCGATAGCGCTGCGTGTCCTCCCCGCCCTTGGGCCGGGCTCGCTCCGTCTTGAGCATGCGCAACAAGCCCTCGAGCGCGCTTTTCGCGTCGGAAACGATCCCGAGCGCAAGCGGCCGCGTGACGCCCATGTTGCGCTGATCGATATCCACCTGGATGAGCTTCTTATTGGCGGGATCGCCCCAGTACTTGTCGTAAGGAATGTCAAGGTTGCCCATCCTCGAGCCCACGACCAGGATGACGTCTGACTCGCGGCGCGCGAGGTCCGCACCAGGGCCGTAGCCGTTGAGGAAGTTCGGATGATCGAGCGGCACCGATGACCGCCCGGCTATCGTACCGATGACGGGACAGTTGAGCAGCTCGACGACCGCCAGGATCGCTTCGTTCGCTCCGGCGCGATCGACTCCGGCGCCCGAGATCACAATCGGCCGCTTGGCGCCGGCGAGCATCCGCGCCGCCTCCTCGAGCTGAGCTTCCGAGGGCCGCGGACCGGCCGCTCGGTACTCATCCGGCCTCAGCAGCCGGACCTTTGCGTCGTCACCCATCGCGTACATCACGGGCGCCGGTATCTCGATATGAATCGGTCCCGGCCTCCCGATCCACATTTCGCGAAAGGCAATCCTCATCACTTCCGGGATGCGCTCCCACGACAGAATCGGACCGCTCCATTTGACCACGGGCTTGAAGACTTCGAGCTGATCCTGACCCTGGAACGTTGAGGGTGACGACGGATAAACGATCCCCAGGCGGTGCTGCGCGGTGATAACGACAACGGGTACGCCCTCGTGCCGCGCCGTGATCACGCCGGGGATCAGATTCGCAGACCCGGGACCGGGGTTGCCAAGCACCGCCGCCACCTGGCCGGTCGTCTTGTATAGCCCTTCCGCCATGTGGACGGCAGCGGCCTCGTGGCGAACGGGGACGAATCGCACTTCGTACTGCTCCAACTTGGCGAGCAGCGGGTCGACTTCCGGACAGGGAATTCCAAACACGAACCTGACTCCCTCGCCGACGAGACATCGTAGAAGAAGCTCTGCTCCGGTAATTTCACTCATAAAATCCTCCCGTGGGGCTGGTTAGTCGGTATTGAAGCAATCGAAACGAAAAAAAACGCCTGGGACGGCAACCCTATCCTGTCAATGCGGACACTACGCTGGTAGCCGAAGCCCCGGCAAGCCGCGCCTCAGCATTCGAATCTAGTGGGGAAAACCGCCGCGCCCGCGAAAGATCAGGGCTTCAGCGCATCATTTGCGGATTGAACGCGCCTTCCCCGACACTGCCGTTGTTGATTGCCTGCTTGAATTCAATGTGCGCGGGAACGAGCGAGCGGAAGAACGATCCGCGGTTCTGGGGATGATAAAAGCTGCCCGCGAGATCGAACAGACTTCCGCCCTCTGACGACGGCCGCATTCGCCACAGCGGCATCGCCGTCGCAGTCAGACCGCCCGAGTCGTAAAATTCCGCGGCCAGCCAAACGTACACCTCGCTGTCGATATAGATGATAGTGCGCAGTCCCGCCGACGCTTCATCGGGGAATCGCGGCCGCATCTCGAGAATGTATGCGTGGCGAACTGCGAACGGTTCCTCGCCAAGCGTCAATCCTTCGCCGCCGGTCTTGAATCCCGCCGGCTCTTGATCGGCCGCCAAACAACCCAGCAGTGCCGTGCTGCCGAGCAAGCGATACAGATAGTTCTCGGTCTTGGGCAGCGCATAGGCCCAAAACGGCTGATGGCATCCGCGGCAGCCTTCATTGGGATAGTCCAGATTCACAGCGATACGCCGCACGCGGCGCGACGTTTCACTGAACGAGAAAAACTCGTCGGGATGCTTCGGGTCGAGATAACGCACCCAGATGCCGGCGCCTTCGCTCGGGGTGCCGGTGAGATCGCTCATCCATCGATTGCATCTCGCCTTCCACTCGAAGCCCATCGCATTGCCGCCGATCGTCGGGCGTGGATCGACGTCGGTGCGATGGGCAAAGCGCAGGAACTCGAACTGCTCGCAGCCGTAGTCGGAATCGCTGTTCGGAACTATTTTCAGAGCGTTGGCGGGATCGGCGGCGTAGCCGTTGCTGCGCCATGGCGCAATCGAAAAATCGTCCGGCATGAACGGTCCCATATGCCAGTTGTAGGCGATCTTCACCGCAGCCTTCGGGTCGATTGCGTCGATCAGAGGAAACGGCATGCCAGCGACATAGTTCTTGATGTAATCGTCGTTGTCGAGCGTGACTTGCGCGGCGTATTTTTCGGTCGCGTGCTGAAAGCCCTGGGACCATTCGACGCGGCGATCGGGGATAATTCGCATGCGAAAGCCATGCGCGACGGCAAACTTGGCTGCCGAAGGAACATAGCGCAAGTACTGGTCGATATTGTCCGCGCCGATAATCGTCCCGGGCTTCAATGCCGCAGCAGCTTCGGGACTCGACGATGCGGCCCGCGAATCCGGAACAGCAGGTTGCGCGCGCAACTCGACTCGCTCCGTTGCTAACACTGCCGCGGCAATCGAGAAAAAAGCGATTCGACCGACGAGCCGCATGATGCGCAGAATCTTAGCGTAATGCCTTCTGCTGGTCCGAGACCTGCCGCGCCCAAGGCAGGGCGCCGCGGCTGAGGGGGCCTGCTACGAGCTCGGTTTCTCTGCCGCGTCCTCGTAGTACAAAACGCGCTGGCAGTTCGGGCAGAAATGTATCTGCAGATGCTTCTGGATCTCGTTGTACAACTGTGGCGGCAGCCGCATCCTGCATCCCTGGCAGGTTCCGCCCTTCGCCAGCGCAACCGCGACGCCCGCGCGCCGGCTGAAAATCATCTGGTAGCGCGCGAGCAGATTCGCATCGACATGCTCGGCGACCTTCTCGCGTGACTTGCGATGCTTGCTGATGTTGCTCTTGAGCTCTTCGACTTCCGCCGCGATTTCCTTTTCCGCCGCCGCCAGATCGGTGCGTCCCTTTGTGATCGCTTCGGTGAGATCCTTGATTCGCGCGGTCCGCGCGTCCGCGCCTTCCATCGACGTGAGCATCTCGCTTTCGAGCCGCTGATTGGTCTCCTTCAACGACTCGATCTCGTGGGTCAGCGCCTGCAATTCCTTGTCGTTGCGCACCAGCGTCAATCGCATCCGCTTGTTGCGGATTCTGACTTCGCCCTCGGCCAGTTCACGCTCAGCCTTTTTTCGGGCCGCGGTCAGTTCCTTGTCTTGTTCGGTCAGGCGTTCGAGTTCGGCCCGGTTGCTCTGGGTCTCATCGCGAAGTTGGTCAACTCGCCCGGCAATCGACGTCAGCGATTGCTCCAACTCTTGCAATTGCCGGTCGATGACCTGGAGGTCCATCAGCCGGTTTATCTCTTCACGCAATTCTTCCCTCCGTCAGGTTGTGCGCGTTGCGCAAAGTTTTTGTTCGACATCGTCATACGGTGACAAAAGCCGTCGGGCGGCGCCGCGGAAAACGGAAACGAATGGTATGGGCCCACCAGGATTTGAACCTGGGACCAGCCGGTTATGAGCCGGCAGCTCTGAACCTGGCTGAGCTATGGGCCCTCTGAAATGCATCAGGCTGCCCTGATGGTAGCAAGTTCGGGCAGAAGACTTAAGGGCTGACGGTCGGAACATTCGTTCAACTCATGTACACGCGTCCGGTCACGCGCCGCGGCCCTCGCGTCTGTGTGCGATCACGGCCTGCGCAGCCGCCGCCGCCTCGCCAGGTTCGGACTCGCGCGCCGACACTTCGGCTGCGCTCTGGCGCAGTCGCCCCAGTTCGCGCGCACGGCGGCGCCGATCGAGCGCGACGACGTAGTCGTTGACAAGCGCCCGGCATTTTTCCAGGTCATTGGGATTTTTCTGAGTGTCGTCGCCGATGTCATCGGTCAGCGGACCGACCGCAAACTCGCTGATTCGGCTTTGCTCCTCGGCCGACAGCCGCTCCGCGGTCCATTGTTCGAGGGCGGTATATGCTTCGTCGGTCCGGCACAGGTCGGCGAGCACGCCGCCCAGGCGGACCTCCTCGAAATTCGCCGTCGCGCCCGACTGTGCAATCTCGGCGCGCAGTTCCGGATGCAACAGCGCAATCGCGACAAGTCCGATCTCGGCCTTCGAGCCGGCGTCACCGCCGCCCGGCGTGGCGGGCCGGTTCTCGGCGCCAGCCGCGACCCCCGCGCGCGAAAACCGCGACGGCGTCGGTCGTGATTGCGGACCGCGCGCCTCTTTGCGCAGGACTTCCTCGCCGATCGAGAGCAGGTCGGCGGCCTTACGCGCCAGCAAATCGAACTGAAACGGATCACCGACCAGCTTGAGCATCTCGGCGACGCGCTGCGCCGCCCGCGCCCGCTCGGCGATCGATCCGCGCGCCTCGCCGGCCTGTTCGCTGAGAAAATAATCGACCAGCAACTCGGATTTGTCCGCCAACTCCGCGAATGCGGCCGCGCCGCGCTCGCGAATGAACGTGTCGGGATCGAAACCCGTCGGAATAAAAATCCCCCGGCCCAGCAGCCCCGCCTGCAAAAAAATCTCCAGCGCCCGCATCGAGGCTTTGCGCCCCGCCGCGTCGCCGTCGAAGCACGCGATTACATTTTTCGTGTATCGGCTAAGCGCGCGCAACTGCTCGACCGTCAGCGCCGTGCCGCATCCCGCCACCGCTTCCTTAAACCCGGCCTGCCACAGCGCAATCACGTCGAAGTAACCCTCGACGATAATCGCGCGGTCTTTTCCCGCCGGCGCATTCAACGAAAACGAAATCGCCTGGCGCGCTTCGAACAGTCCGTACAGAGTTCGCGCTTTCGAGTACAGCGGCGATTCGGGCGAGTTGATGTACTTGGGCAAGCGCGCATCGAGCACGCGGCCGCCGAATGCGAGCACCCGCCCCTGCGCGTCGCGAATCGGGAACATAACGCGCGCGCGAAACATGTCGTACGCACCATCGCCGTCTTTCCTGACCAGCCCGACTTTCACGCCCGCGTCGCGCAGTCCACGCCGTTCCAGCGCCTTGGCAAGCGACGCCGGCCGGTTCGGCGCAAATCCGATCATGAACGCGCGCGCCGTCTCGACGCTGATGCCGCGCGATTTCAGGTAGTCGCGCGCGAGCGCTCCGTCGGTCGAGTTCCACAGCACGTGGGCGAAGAATTCGGCGGCGACCTCGCCGGCTTTGAGCATCGCTTCGCGCTCGCCTGCCGCCGGTCCGGATTGATCGTGCTCGGGTAAAGTCACGCCGTACTTGCGCGCGAGCGAACGCACCGCTTCGGGAAACGTCAACCCCTCGACGCGCATTATGAAATTGAAAACGCTGCCGCCCGCGCCGCATCCAAAGCAATGAAAGAATCCGCGCTCGGCATTCACCGAGAACGACGGCGTCTTCTCATTGTGGAACGGACACAGCCCGACGAAGTTGCGCCCCGCCCGCCGGATACGCACGTGCGCGCCGACAATCTCGACGATATCGGCGCGCGAACGGACTTCCTCGATCTTGTCGTCGCCGAAACGTCCCATCAGCCGCCCACCACCGTCCTCAACCGCTCGGGATAGTTCGTCATGATGCCGTCAACCCCGCATTCGATGAGCGCCCGCATTAGCACGTCCGCATCCACCGTCCAAGTGTACACCTTGAGGCCGCGCTCGTGCGCCGCCTTGCACAGATCGGATGTCACCATGTCCCAGCGCGGATTGATTGCATGCGCGCGCATCGCAACCGCGTTCATCATCAGGTCAACCGGCTTCTCGTCGGCAAGCAGACCAACGCGAATGTTGAAATGCAGCTGCTGGATTTTTTTCAGATATTCCCACTCGAAGCTCGACACGATGCTATCGCCCAGTGCATTGCGCGCCTGCATAATCTGCGCGACCTGATGCTCGAGGCCGGCCGCTTTGAGCTCGATATTGAGCCCGCACTTGCCGCTCGTGGCGGCGAACACTTCGTCAAGCGTGGGAATTCGCGCGCCCTTGAACGGGCCGCCCTTGAACTTCGCGCCCGCGTCCAATCGCTTGAGCTCCTCGAGCGTCAGCTCCGCGACTTCGCCCTTGCCATCGGTCGTGCGCTCGACGGTATCATCATGAATCACCACTATCGCGCCGTCGCGGCTGAGCTGAACGTCCAGCTCGCACATGTCCGCGCCCGCGTCGATCGCGGCGCGAAACGCGCACACCGTGTTCTCGGGAAAAGTACCGCTCGCCCCGCGATGGGCAATGTTCAGCACAGCCCGCCTCCACCACGTTGGAACAATTGAAGTCTGATAATGATGCGAGTTTACGCGTTCGTCGAGCGCAGGCGCAAACGCGTCCGCTTCATCTTGTCAACAATCTTCGCGCGAATCGGACCTCATCGTGCCGCCTCGCAGAGAGGCAGAACGGTCGGCATCCAAAAACCGTCCCATGAGCAATCCCCATTGTAACCGTGGTATTCCCGGGCCAAAGTCAAAGGCCGGGGAATATGCAACGCGCAGCCGCATCCAGGCAAAGTTACACCAGGGCGATCTTCCGCACCCACGCGCACCTCGCGGATGAAGCCGCGGGAATCCTCGTGGCGGGCGGCGCCATCGGATGCGCCGTCGCCGGGATGAAGTTGCCGCGGGCGCGCGAGGATAAAACCGTCGCGCTCGAAGCGTACTTCGACCGGATCTCCACGACCGAGCTGTTGCGGCTCAAACTCATGATGGAGCAGGCCGGAATGCTGGCTGACGCCGCGCGCGACAGCACCGGCCACGGCGCTCGCGATGGCAGCGTGAGGAGAATCGTCGATCCGGGATGGTCCACGCTTTGGATGAAACGGTTTGGGCCGTTTCGCGTCGGGCGGCGAATGCTGATCGTACCGCCGTGGAAGCGCGAGAACGAGCGCGGCCGAATGACCATTATCGTCCAACCCGCGCGGGCTTTCGGCACCGGGCATCATCCCACGACGGCAGGCGCTCTGCGCGCGATCGAATCGCTGATAGGCGCGCGCGCGCCGAAGTCGATGCTCGATGCCGGCACGGGCTCGGGAGTATTGGCGATCGCGGCGGCACTGCTCGGCAAGCGCCACGGTTTCGAGCGCGAAATAATCGCAATCGATATCGATCCGACGGCGTTGGAAAACGCGCGTGCCAATGCGCGCCTGAACCGCGTGGAAAAATCGATCCGATTCTCATCGGTGCCGCTCGCTTCGATTCATCGCCACTTCGATCTGATCACGGCGAATATTCTGAGCCACACATTGATCGAACTCGCGCCGCATCTGAAGCGACTCGTCGCGCCCGGGGGACGATTGATCCTTGGCGGTTTTCTCGCCGACGAGGCCGACGAAGTGTTGGGTCACTATCGGTCGCCGCTGCGATGTCTCAGCCGCAAGACGCATCGCGGATGGACGACGGCCGTGATGGCGCGGGCGCCACGCTGATGGGCGTTTCGTTGCCGCCGCGTTTTTCGATCGCGCGCGCGCCGGACGCGGCCCGCCTCGCGCACGTCGAGGGCGCGGAGTTGCATCACATGCGCACGGTCCTGCGGCTGGCCGTCGATGCGCGCGTGTCGTTGCTCGATCCTGCGGGCGTCGAGCATCGGGGCACAATCGAGCGCTACGAACGCGACCGCGCCGTAATTCGCGTCGAATCATCGTCATCGCAGTCGCCTTCGCCCGCCCGAGCTCGAATCATTCTGGCCGCCGCAATCGTCAAAGGCCCGCGAATGGATTTCGTGGTCGAGAAGGCGGCCGAGTTGGGCGCATCGGAGCTATGGCCGATCGTCTGTGCGCGCGGATTGGTCCGTTTGCCGGGAGCGGATCGGCTGGCGCGATGGGGCAGGCTCGCGATCGCCGCCGCAAAGCAGAGCCAGTCCCCGGCCGCGATGGAAGTGCGATCGCCGATCGGCGTTGACGGCATGGTTCGCGCCGTGGCGCCCCGGACGCTCGCCGTAATCTGTGCGAAGGGCGGCGAGCCGCTCGCCGGCGTGATTCGACGCTTGCGTCCGCGTGCGATATTGATAGCGGTTGGACCGGAGGGCGATTTCGACGATGAGGAGCGCGCGAAAGCCGCGAACGCCGGATTCGTCGCGGCCGGACTTGGGCCAAATCGCCTCAGGAGCGAGACAGCGGCGGTGGCCGCGGTCAGCATAGCGGCGGGGTTACTTCACGATGCGCAAGGGTCAAGCGAAGATGCCGAAACGGAATAAAAGGGTGGCGCGCAAGTTCGCGTTCGTCATGGACCCGCTGGAACGGGTTCTGGTCGACAAGGACACGACGTTTGTGTTCATTCTCGAGGCGCAATTCCGCGGCCATGAAATCTATGTCCTCGGGATTCGCGACCTTTACGCGCGCGGCCCGAATGTGATCGCGCGGGCGCGGCAATGCGAGGTGACGCGCGGGAGTCCTCATCACCGGTTCCTCGACGAGGGCGCCGAGTATCCGCTGGAGACTTTCGATGCGATCTTCATGCGCAAGGATCCGCCCGCCGATGCGGCTTATCTCTACGCCACGATGCTGCTTAGCCTGGCCGACAGCCGGCGCACGTTTGTAATCAACCATCCGGCCGGCCTTCGCGAAGCCAACGAAAAGCTCTACTCGCTGAATTTTCCCGACGCGATTCCGCCGACGCTCGTCACCTATGAAATTCCCCGCCTGAAGGCTTTTCTTGACGAACAGGGCGGCGAGATGATCGTGAAGCCGCTGGACGGACACGGCGGCGAAGGCGTGTTCCTCGTCACGACCAGGGATCGCAACCTCGGCGCGATTCTCGAGACGGTGACGCAATACGAGTCGCGTCCAATCATGGCGCAGCGCTATATCCCTGAGGCTCGCAACGGCGACAAGCGGCTGATCGTGCTGGACGGAGAACCTCTAGGATGCACGCTGCGGGTGCCGCGCGAGGACGAGCATCGCGGCAACATCCACGTCGGCGGCACTTGCGTCAAGGCGCCGATCACGGCGCGCGATCGCGATATCTGCCGGATGCTGAAGCCGCGCCTCGAGCGCGACGGGCTGTACTTTGTCGGGCTCGACATCATCGGCGACTACCTGACCGAGGTGAATGTGACGAGTCCGACCGGAGTGCAGGAGATCGACAGGCTCGACGGCGTGAATCTGGAAGGCCGGGTGATTGATTTCGTCGAGTCGCGGGTGGCGGGCCTCAAGCGATGAATGGGCCGTTGCAAGGCGCGGCAATCATCGGTACGAATGATGGTTCGCTTCACGGCGGACGTGACCAAACACGGTGGGCAGGTAGCTCAGTCGGTAGAGCAAAGGACTGAAAATCCTTGTGTCGAGTGTTCGATTCACTCCCTGCCCACCAACCGACTCGTATGCCGTCGGCAGCTTGACCGCATTCGCGTTCTTCATTCTGTAGATTTTGCGAGGCAGCCACGAATTGGGGCTAATCGGGCCGAAGCTTGCTGATCCTTGGCGATTTTCTGGCCGCCTTGAAACTGCCACTATCGATCCGTCGTATTATTCTCGTGAGGCTATCCAGGAGGCACCAGGAATGAAACTTCGAACCATATTCGCCGCCGCAGCACTGACAGCCGTCTTCGCCGCTGCGCCGGCGGTTTCACATGCGCGCAACTACGGTGATTGGGACAACCATCACGTATGGCACGACGCGCGCTGGTGGCACGAACACCACCCCGCATGGGTCTGGCACCATCATCCCGAATGGGTCAAGGTGTACCCCCAGTGGCGCGCCGTCGACGGCGACTGGGACGAGCATCACGTATGGCGCGACCGCGGTTGGTGGTTCGACCACCATCCGGAATGGATCCACAAACATCATCCGGACTGGGTGCGATGGCGTGACTAACGAGAGTTAGTCTGGTGAGATCGTAGCCGACACGGCAACTCCTGGCGGTTTGACGGGGACCGACGCTTTTTTCGCGGCGTCACGAGCCGTGGGAGCGGGCCGGGCCGCGCTGACGCGCGCCGTTTGCATGTTGCAGACTCGACAGCGGGCGATGGCGGCGCATCTGGAAACGCCGCGACGGCAGATCGGAGATTGTGAGAATCTGCAGGCGCGCAAGCAGGCAACGCGGCTCGATGCCAAGCGCAGCGCAAAGATTGTCGAAGCTGAAAATATCCGCGCGTCTGGCGACGGCCGCACCGCCCCCGGCTTCGAACCAGTTTCTGACCTCGATGAAGTCGCCGCGGCGCTCGCCGTCCTTCGCGTTCACGTTTCGCAGGTAGCATCGAATCGCGTCTTCCAGAACGGCCAGCAAAAGTTTCAGTTCACCCTCGATGATCTCATTTCGCCTGACCAGATCGACGTACTGTCCGGGTAGGAGGAGTCCGGCGTCGATTCCCTTTTCGTATGACATGACATGTCCCCGATGATGCATGGGGTCGCACCAGCGCGAGGCTAAAGTTCGCGCGGCCAGGAACCTACCAGACCAGTGTTTCGGCAATATGAATTCGGAGGCCGCGAAAACGCCTACTACGTGAAGTGAATGACGCCCAAGATTATTTCCAGCAAAATCAGCAGCGCGACAACGACTTCGAGCAATACCAGGCGGCGGTCGCGGGCGACGTCCAGGACCAGAACCAGCGAGTCCTGGATGCTTTGCAGCTTGCTGGTCAGCGCAGCGTAACGATCGACGAGATCGAATTCATCGCGCAGGTCGTCGTAGATGAGGTCCATCGCGGGGTCTTCCCATGCAGCGTCGGGCTTGTCGAGCAGATGGAGCACGGCGAGAACTTCGGTGCGCGACGAAATCGCTTCGCCGATGAAGCGATGCAAGGGCGTAATCCGATACGGCACGGTGCCGTGCGACGCCATCCGATCGACCAACTGTGCGGTCCGCGCAAAGAGGCTGTCCACGATTCGCTCGTAGTATTCCATCGCCGCGCTCTGAGCGACCGTCAGCGCGACGATTTCTGCGCGTTGGGAAGTGAGCTTGTCGACCCGCAGCATCCCGCCGGAAATTCCGATCGGCGCGGCAGGATCCTCCAGCACGGAGTAATCCTCGCGAATGATCCGGGTGGTGAGTTTTGGCATGGCGCGGGTGAGGCGTGCGAATATGCGTTCGCGCTGTTCGACCGGAACGTCGTGCGAGACGATGGCGCCGAAGGGAAAGACGTAGAGGCCGCCGTCGGGTTCGATCGGCACGAACATTTCGAGCGGCGATATCCTGGCCTCGGGAAAAGCGGGCGCTATCTGGCGGAGCGAAAAGTTTTCCTCGAAAGCTACCGCGTAGAATTGATGAACCCGGCTCGGCATTCGTATCCTCCCGGCTGGAAGCTGGCTCGATGCCCACCCAATTGCCCATAGTCGCAGCCCGATGGGCCCGATGAAAGCGGTCGTGTGTATGTGCTAGGCGGCGTCGCGCATGGGCGCATCGCAATGCTTGGGTACATCGGCGACACCGCAGTCGGGACCCATCCAGCACACCAGCCTGGTTTCGTGGCCGACGCGTTCAGAGTGCATCGGGCGATTGCAATGCGTCGGCATCGCGGTCTCGAAGCCGCATTTTTCGCATTTTAATTTCGTTGCCATTGCGATCTCCTTCTTTTCAGGGACCTCGCTGCGCGCTTGTGGCGGAGTCGAGGAACTCGGTGGAGCAGCGCCCGGCACTGCTTCGATTTCGGCGCGCACTGCCCGCAATTTTCGCGGGCCGGTTAAATTGAGCAGTAGCGCGTTGCTGACGACGCTGACGCTCGACAGCGCCATCGCAAGTCCGGCAAGGGCGGGATTCAGCATGATTCCAAACCGCGGATACAGAACGCCGGCCGCGATCGGAATTCCGAGCGCGTTGTAGAAAAACGCCCAGAAAAGATTTTGCTTCACCTTGTTCAGCGTCACGCGGCCGAGCACGAGTGCGCGGACGATGTCGTACAAGTCGTCGCGGGTGAGCACGACGTCGCCGGTTTCCTTGGCGGCGTCGGTGCCGGAGCCGATCGCGATTCCGATGTCCGCGGCGGCAATTGCGGGCGCGTCGTTGATTCCGTCGCCGACCATCGCGGTGAACAGGCCGGAGTCCTGGTACCGCTTGACGAGCGCAATCTTGTCCGCCGGCATCAGTTGCGCATGGAACTCGTCGACTCCCAATCGAGCAGCGACGGTCTTTACGACTTCAGCGTTGTCGCCGGAAATCATCACCGTGCGGATGCCCATCCGATGCAGCGCCGCGATCGCGCCGCGTGCCTCGGCCTTGACCGGATCGCGGAAAGCAAGCACCGCCGTCACCTTGCGATCGATCGCGAGAAACAGCGGCGTCGCCGCAGATGCTGCTATGCGAGCCGCCTCGTCGCGGGCGCGAGAATCGACAGCGGCGCCGGCCTGCGTCATCAGCCGGTCGTTGCCAAGCGCGATCTGTTTTCCGTGATGCTCGGCTGTAACGCCCAGGCCCGGTATCTCGCGTGAGTTGTCGGGAGTGAATTGCGGCGCGAGGTTTCGCGTTTGCGCGCTGGAGGTGACGGCTCGCGACAGCGGATGAATCGATCCGGCGGCGGCGATCGCCGCAAAGGACAGCGCACTATTCTCGTCGCCGTCGAGCGCGACGACCGACTCGAGTTCCGGCCGGCCGACCGTCAGCGTGCCGGTTTTGTCGAACAGCATGACCCGGATTCTCGTGATCAGTTCGAGGGCGGATGCCCGCTTGAACAAAATCCCCGCGCGCAGGCCGAGCCCGCTACCGACCATAAGCGCAGTCGGCGTCGCCAATCCCATCGCGCACGGGCATGCGATCACCAACACGGCGGTCATCGCAGTCAACGCCATCACGAGACTCGGGCCGAACCACATCCACACAGAAAAGGTGAGCGCCGCGGTCACGATCACCGCCGGCACAAATCGCGCGCCGACGCGTAATCGCAGCGGCGGTGTTCAGCGTGCCGCCGGAGACCTCATCGCCCGCCGACTTGTCCGCCGGCATCGACTCGCCCGTAAGCATCGACTCGTCGATGGCGCTGGCGCCGGTGACGATCACACCGTCAACCGGAATTCTGGAAGCGGGCCTGACCAGCACGATGTCGCCGACGGCCAACTCGGAAACGGGCACGACGCGCTCCTTGCCGTCGCGCACCACAGTGGCAACGTCGGGGACGAGGGTCAGCAAGGATCGCAACGCAGCCATCGCGCGGCCGCGAGCGCGCGCCTCGAGGAATTTGCCAAAGCGAATAAAAAGGATCAGCTCGGCGGCAGTATCGAAGAATCGCGGACCCGCGAAGAAGATAGCGGGAAACGTGGTAAGTATTGAGTAGAAGTAGGCGGCGCTGATGCCAAGCGCGACCAGCGTATCCATGTTTGCGGTGCGATTGCGTGCGGCGCTCCATGCGCCGCGGTAGAAGGTCAGGCCGGCGGTGAACATCAGTGTCGTGGCGGCGACGAGCGTCGCGATGCGCGCGGCGCTGCTCTCGCGATGCTGCAAATACATGACGACTGCCGTGCCAATCGCAGTGCAGACTACCCACTGCAGGTTGCGGCGCGCATCCTGGCGATCGAGAGCGGATTCGCCCGCGCCAATGCTGTTCGACTCGGCGATCGCGCTATAGCCGGCGGCCGCGACCCTCGCCTCGATTTCACCGGCAGCAAGTTTGTCGCTGACGCGCGCGGTGAGCGTTTCGGCGGCGAAATTTACATGGGCGTCGATGACGCCGGGAACCGGCGCGACGGCGTTTTCGATGATGCTCGCGCAATTCGCGCAATGCATCCCGCGAATTCGGAACCGTTCGATCTTTTGGTCAGCCCGGCCTTCGAGGTTATGTTGCGCGTCCATGGCCAAGCGCAGGCCGGGCCTCGGCTAGAGCGAGGCCTTGAGCGGCCGGCCGGAAATCACTTCGTCGATAAGTCCGTATTCGACTGCCTGCGCCGCGGACATGAAGTTGTCGCGGTCGGTATCCTTCTCGACCTTCTTGGCATTTTGGCCGGTATGATGAGCAAGGATGTTGTTGAGGATTTCGCGAAGACGCAACGCCTCGCGCGCGTGAATCTCGATATCGCTCGCCTGTCCCTCGAACCCGCCGGAGACCTGATGAATCAGTATCCGCGAGTGCGGCAGCGCGTATCTTTTGCCCTTGGCTCCTGCGGCCAGCAGCAGAGATCCCATGCTGGCGGCCTGCCCCACGCATAGCGTCGAGACAGGAGGCTTCACGAATTGCATCGTGTCGTAGATAGCCAGGCCGGCGGTGACCGATCCGCCCGGCGAGTTGATGTACATGTTTATTTCGCGCTCCGGATCCTCGGACTCGAGGAACAGGAGCTGCGCGGTGACCAGGTTGGCAACGTCGTCGGTGACGGTCCCGCCCAGGAACACGATCCGGTCCTTGAGCAATCTCGAAAAGATATCGTAAGAACGCTCGCCGCGGCCGGTCTGCTCGACTACGTAGGGCACAAGTACACTCATGCTACAAAGGTACTATGTGGATGAGCAGCGGGAAAGTGCCGGGCAGCGGATCGCAGTGACCAGGCGCGCTGTTGGTTCAGGCAGGCTGCTCAATTAGGCGGACGGCGGCGTTCAGGCGATCGACGGTGCGGCGTTTACCGAGCACCGCGATCACCTCGTAAATCCCGGGGCTGACGGCGCCGCCGGTGAGCGCGACGCGGACCGGTTGCGCGAGTTGCCCGAGCTTGAGGTTGAATCGCGCGAGGACCGATTCGAAAACCGCCTGCACCGACGCCTCGGAGACCTCGCCCTCGATCGATTCGAGCTCCGCAGCCAGCGCCCGGATTGGTTCCGCGATTTCCGGCTTCAGGAATTTCGCCGCCGCTTTCGAATCGATCTCGATCTCGTCCTTCAGGTAGAACGACGCAAAGTCCACCAGCTCGACGAGCGTCTTGGCGCGCTCGTGCAGGGTTGCGACCGCCTTTTCGAGCCACGCGTCGTCGCCCGGAATCGGCCATCCGCGCCTGGCGATGAATGGCTTGATCTCAGCCGCCAGCCGTGGGATCGGCCGCTCCTTCAGGTAATGGAAATTGAGCCAGAGCAATTTCTCGGCGTTGAATACGCCGGCTGATTTTCCGCAGGCCTCGAAGCCAAAATAACTGATCAGTTCGTCCTTGGAGAAAATTTCCTGGTCGCCGTGGGACCATCCAAGGCGCGCCAGATAGTTCAGCATCGCCTCCGGGAAATAGCCGTTCTCGCGATAGGCGATCACCGAAGTCGCGCCGTGGCGCTTTGACAGTGGAGACCCGTCGGGCCCCAGCACTTGCGGCAAATGTGCGAAGGCTGGCGGCGTAAACCCGAGCGCGTACGCCATCTGCATCTGGCGCGGGGTATTCGAGACGTGGTCGTCGCCGCGAACGATGTGCGTGATGCGCATGTCCACGTCGTCGAGAATGCTCGCGAAGTTGTAAATCGGCGAGCCGTCCGAACGAACAATGATAAAGTCGTCGAGCTCGGTGTTCTGAAAGACCATCCGGCCCTTCACGAGATCATCGACGACCGTCTCGCCAGCCAGCGGCATCGCGAACCGGATCGTATAGTTGCGTCCGGCGGATTTGTCGGGCAGCGCCAGATCCGCTGGAAAGCCGAGCCCGCGGCATTTGCGATCGTAAACGGGCCTGCGACGCTCGCGCTCGGCCTGCTTGCGCCTGGCGTCGAGTTCCTCCGCCGAGCAGTAGCACGGATACGCCTTTCGCTCGCGCAGCAATCTAAGCGCCGCTTCACGATGCCGCTCGACTCGATTGGTCTGAAAGTATGCCTCATCGGGCGGACCTTCGTCCCACTCCATCCCGAGCCACTTCAGGTCCGCGAGGATTTCGTCGAGCGACTGCTTCGTCGATCGTTCGCGATCGGTGTCGTCGATGCGCACGATGAACTGCCCGCCGTTGTGCCGCGCGTAGAGGTAGGCGAACAGCCCCGAGCGGACGTTACCGATATGCAGCGAGCCGGTCGGGCTCGGCGCGAAGCGCGTGCGAACCGTCACCTGTCACTCCCACTCGATCGTCGCGGGCGGCTTTGACGTGATGTCGTAAACGACGCGGTTGACGCCCTTGACCTCGTTGGTGATACGGCTGGACACGCGCGCAAGAAACGCGGGATCCAGGCGCGCCCAATCCGCCGTCATGCCGTCCATCGACTCGACCGCGCGAATCGCAATCACGCTTTCGTAGCTGCGCCCGTCGCCCATCACGCCCACGGTCTTGAGCGGCAGCAGCACGGCGAATGCCTGCCATAATTTGAGTCCGAAGCCCGCCGTCGCCGTTTCTTCCATCACGATCGCGTCCGCGCGCCGTAACAGATCGAGCCGCTCGCGCGTGACCTCGCCGACGATTCGCACTGCAAGCCCGGGGCCGGGAAACGGTTCCCGCTCGACGACCTCCGCCGCCAGCCCCAGCCGCCGGCCCACTTCTCGCACTTCATCCTTGAACAACTCGCGCAACGGTTCGACCAGTTCCAGGCGCATCCGCTCCGGCAATCCGCCGACGTTATGATGGCTCTTGATCATCGCCGACGGTCCCTTGAACGAGACCGATTCGATCACGTCCGGGTAGAGCGTTCCCTGGCCGAGAAATTTCGCGCCCTGAACGACTTCCTCGGATTCAAACACGTCGATGAAAGTATGTCCGATGATGCGCCGCTTTTGCTCGGGGTCGAGCACGCCCGCCAGTCGCGACAGAAAAAGATCGGACGCATCTGTAACCTTGAGACCGATCCCGAGCTGGCGCGCGAACGTATTCTCCATCCGCTCGCGCTCGCCCGCGCGCAGCAGGCCGGTATCGACGAACACGCAATGCAGCCGCGAGCCGATCGCGCGATGTATCAGCGCGGCCGCCACGGAAGAATCGACGCCGCCCGACAGTCCCATCAGGACCTTGTCGCTCGGCCCGACCTGCTTGCGAATCTCCGCGAGTTTCGTCTCGACAAAATTCGCCATCGTCCAATCGCCGCGCTCGCCGCAGATCTTCAGCACGAAGTTGCGGAGCACCTGCGTGCCGCACGGTGTGTGCACGACCTCGGGATGAAACTGGATGCCGCGGATGCGCCCGGCGCGCGTCTTGAACGCCGCATAGGGCGAGTTGTCGCTGTGTGCGATCGCGCATAGCGTGCCCGGAATCGTCTCGACCCGGTCGCCGTGACTCATCCAGACGCGATGCTCCCGCCCGCTGAGCCCTTCGAACAGCACGTCGTCGCCGTCGATCACCAGCGTTGCGGGTCCGTATTCGCGCTGTCGCGAGCCCACGCTGCGCGCCCCCATATGCTGCGCGATCACGTACAGGCCGTAGCAGATCCCAAGCACCGGACAGCCAAGATTGAGCACCTCGTCGGCGATATCCGGCGCATTCTGCTCGTAGAGACTGGCCGGTCCGCCGGAAAGAATTATCCCGCGCGGATTCATCGCGCGGATTTTTTCGGGCGCGAAGTTGAACGGATGGATTTCGCAATACACGTTGGCTTCGCGCACGCGGCGCGCGATCAGCTGCGTGTACTGGCTGCCGAAATCGAGAATCAGGATCACTGAATCCGCTCGACCATTGCTTGAAAGATCACGGGAATTGCCTTGACACTGAAATATACCGGACCCGGCGCGGCGTACGAAACGCCATCGCGCCAATGCTCCACAGCCGCAACCCTACGCGCGCGCGGGCTTGGTGCGCGGCGCGGGCCGGTTGCGAGGCTTGCCGCGCGGCCGTCCCGGCGGACTGCCTTGCACCCACGAGCGGCCGGTGCGCCGAAAATCGAGCCGCAGCGGCGTGCCGACAAGTCCCAGGGACTTTCGAAATCGCGTTTCGATGAAGCGTATGTAATGCGCCGGGATGCCGCGTTCGACGTTGGTGAAGAATCGAAGCCGCGGCGGTGCGCTGCCGACCTGCGTCACGTACATCAGGTTCAATCGCCGCCTATCCACCTGCGGCGGATCCATCGCGGCCGTCGCCTCGGCCAGCGTCCGATTCAGCCGCGAAGTCTGAAAGACCGCACGCCACGAATCTCCGGCCTGGGTCGCAGCCGGGATGATCCCGTCCACGCCGTCGCCGGTGACCGCGGACGTGAACACCATCGTCGCATAGTCGAGGAACGGGTAGCGCTCGTGCGCGTCGCGGACGAATGCCGCCACCTTGCGCCCCTGCTTCGCGGCGACATCCCATTTGTTGCACACGATCACCATCGCGCGGTCGCTGCTGTCCACCAATCGCGCCAGCCGCGCGTCCTGGTCGGTGATTCCCTCGCTCGCGTCGATCACCAGCAGCACAACGTTCGCGCGCCTGATCGTTTCGATCGCCCGGCCCACCGAATGATGCTCCAGCTCGCCTTCGACGCGCGGCGGCCTGCGCATTCCTGCCGTGTCGATCAACAGTACATCGCGGCCCTGTGCGCAAAGCCGTACGTCCACCGGATCGCGCGTCGTGCCGGGGGTGTCGTCCACGATCGCGCGCTCGAAACCCGAGAGCCGGTTGAGGATCGACGACTTCCCCACGTTGGGGCGGCCGATAAGCGCAAGCCTCAAGTCAGGGGATGCGGCCACGGCGCCTTCGCGCTCGGGCAGCCGCGCGACGACTTGATCGAGAAGCTCGTCGATTCCGCGTCCGTGCGCCGCCGAGATGAAAAACAACTCCTCGCCGCCGAGCGCGTAGAATTCAGCCGCCTCGGCCTCCTGTCCCGGCCGATCGATCTTGTTGACGGCCATGATCAGCGGGCATCCCGTTTCGCGTACCAGCGCGAGCGCCTCAGCGTCGGCCTCGCTCAGCCCGCCCTTGCCATCGAGGATGAACACCACGACATCGGCCACCCCCACCGCGGCCAGCGCCTCGCCGACGATGCGTTCGGTCATCCGCTCATGCCCGCCAAGCTCCAGGCCGCCGCTATCGACCGCGACGAATTCGCGGTCGCCGTGGATCGCGCGGGCAAAATTGAGGTCGCGCGTAGTGCCGGGAATCGCGCTGGTAATCGCGCGCCCGCCCCTGGTGATTCGATTGAACAGCGTGGACTTGCCCGCGTTCGCGCGGCCAACCAGCACCACCGCCGGCAGACCTTCGGCCGCAATCCGCCGCACCTCCGCGCCCGGCCCTCCGCGTGCGCTCGTCACAGTCCGAACTCCGCGAGCTTGCGCGGATCGCTCGTCCAATCGCGCTCGACTTTGACGATGATTTCCAAAAACACGCGCGCGCCGAGAATTTCTTCGAGCTCGAGGCGCGCCGCCGTGCCGATCTCCTTGAGCGTGCGCCCGCCCGCGCCGATCAGCATGCCCTTGTGCGACTCGCGATCGACAACCACCGTCGCGCTGATCCTCTTGAGCTTGCGCTCCGCGTCCTCTTCGAACTTCTCGACCCTGACGGCGGTCGAGAACGGAATCTCCTGGCGCATCTTGAGAAAAATTTTCTCGCGGATGATTTCCTCCGCGATCATTCGTTCGCTCTGATCGGTGTACTCATCGGGCGGCATCAGCGCCGGGCTCACCGGGAGCATCCGCTTCACAGTCAGCAACAGCTCGTCAATATTCTCGCCGCTCAGTGCGCTGACCGGGACGATCTCGGCGCCGGGAAATCCGCGGTTGATTTCCTCGATTAGCGGCAGCAGTTGAGCGCGCGGGACGCGATCGACCTTGTTGATCGCAACGATCGTCGGACGGCCCAGCGCGCGGATGTCAACCAGCACGGCGCGATCGCCGGGGTTCAGATGATCGCCTGCCTCTACCACGGCCACAATGACTTCGCCCTCCGCGATCGCGCGCCGCGCCACCTGCACCATTCGCTGATTCAGTTGCTTCTTCGCCTCATGAAGTCCGGGCGTGTCGATCAGTAAAATCTGCGCGTCGGCGTCGCTGCGGATACCGAGAATTCGCCGCCGCGTGGTCTGCGGACGCGGTGTGACGATCGCGACCTTGTGCCCCACCAGCCGGTTCACCAGCGTCGATTTGCCGACGTTGGTGCGGCCGGCGACCGCCACGAATCCGGCGCGATGCTCACCCATGGCGCTCACCGCGCTCCTCTTCTATTCGATCCAGCGCGAGGCGCGCCGCCGCCTGCTCGCTTTGCTTCTTGCTGCCGCCCTCGGCCACGCCGAGATCGCGGCCCGCGATTCTGATTCGGGTCGTAAAGCGCCTGGCATGATCGGGCCCTTCCGTCGCGATCAGTTCGTACACCGGCTGCGCGCGAAATTGCCGGTACGCGATTTCCTGCAATTCGGTTTTGTAATCGCGCTCCGCGGCCGGTCCGCCGATATCGCCGGTGAACAGGCGCTCGACCACCTGCTGCGCAGGCGTGAGTCCGCCGTCGGTATAGATCGCGCCGATCACCGCCTCAAACGCGGCCGCAAGAATCGAGGTCTTCTCGCGCCCGCCGCTTTTTTCTTCGCCTTTCCCCAGCCGGATCATTTCGTTCAATTCAATCGCCTGCGCTTTGAGCGCCAGCGTTCGCGCGTTTACGATCGACGCGCGCTGCTTGGACAGCGGGCCTTCCTTCGCGGTCGGAAACTTGCGCATCAGCAGGTCTGCGATCGCAAGATCAAGCACCGCGTCGCCAAGGAACTCCAGCCGCTCGTAATGGACGTCGCTGCCGACCGCAGCGCTCGGATGCGTCAGCGCGGTCTCCAGCAAATCCGCCCGCACGAACGAATAGCCGAGCACGCGCTCGAGTTTGGTGCGGGGACTTTCAGGAGGCCCGGAGGCAGGCGGTCTCGTCCGCCCACGGCCGAACAATCTTCCCAACCAGTTGCGCGCCTTCAACGGTTGCCGCCTCCACCTCGACTTCTCGATTTGTCAGTTCATCGGGCCCCTGCGTCGATACCCGCAGGTAGTTGCGGCTGTAGCCCTGGAGCTCGCCGCTGGGCCCGCGTTCTTCAAGTAATACCTTAAGTTTTGTTCCGACGAATCGCCGGGCAAATTCTGCCCGCTTGCGCTCGCCCAGTGCGCGCATCAGCCCGGCCCGCCGCTTGATCTCCGCCGGCTTCACCATCCCGGAAAACTTCGCCGCCGTGGTCCCGGCCCGGACCGAATACGGAAACACGTGAAAATACGCGATCGGCATCGACTCGACGAAATTGAAGTACGACTCGAAACGGTCCCCTGTCTCACCGGGAAAGCCCACAATCAGGTCGGTGCCAATCGCCGCATCGGGCCACGCGCGTAAAACGCGCTCGACGCGATCGTGAAAATAGCCGCGCTGATAACGCCGCCGCATCCGCGACAAAGTTTCGTCGTCGCCCGACTGCAGCGGCAGATGCAGATGCGGGCAGAATTTTCCGCTGCTCGAGATTATTTCCACGATACGGTCGCTCAATTCTTCGGGATCGAGCGAGCTTATCCGCACCCGCTCGAGCGGGCATCGCTCGGCGATCATCTCGAGCAAATCCGCGAGATCGACCCGCGGCTCGAGGTCCCTGCCGTAGCCGCCGAGATGAACCCCGGCAAGAACGACTTCCTTGAAGCCGCGTGCATAAAGATCGTCGAGCGCCGCCATCACCCGGCGCGGCTCGACGCTCCGAGAGGCGCCGCGCGAAAACGGCACGATGCAGAACGTGCAGAATTGATCGCATCCCTCCTGCAATTTCAGAAACGCACGCGTATGACCGTCCAGCGTGACCGCGGCCAGTTCAATCGGCCCTTTCGCCTTGCGCAGATTCGTGACCATCACACGCTCGCCCGCTCCCGAAGCCGCTGCGCGTTCGAGGTCGTCGAGCATCCCGAGTCCGATCACGGCATCAACCTCCGGCGCTTTCGCGAGCACGTCGGGGCTCGCTTGCGCCAGGCATCCGGTCATGATCACGCGGGCATTCGGATTGAGCCGCCGCGCGCGCCGTGCGATACGCAGGCTCTCCGCGTCCGCGCGATCGGTGATCGTGCAGGTGTTGACGATATAGACGTCGGCTTGCTCGCTGAACTCGCGGCGTTCCATCCCGCGCGCACTCAGGCGCGACTCGATAATCGCCGAATCGTACTGATTGACCTTGCATCCGAGCGTTGCGATCGCGAAGCGCGTTGCCATAGTCAGTTCGCTTGCTCTTCCGTGATCGCCCGTTCGATAAATCCGCCGCCGAGCACTTCCTCGCCGCGGTAAAAAACGCACGCCTGTCCCGGTGTCACTGCAGGACCGCCCGACGCGAAGCGAATCTCCGCGCAGCGCCCTGAATCGACGCGCATCGTTGCCGGGATCGCGCGATGCCGATGGCGAATCTTCACCTCGATGTTCAGCTCGCGCCCCGACGCAATGGAATCATCGACCAGGCTGACTCGATTCGCGATCAGGCCCGGAGAATTGAGTTCCTCGCGCCGCCCGGCCACGACCTCGCCCGACTCGGCCCGAATCTCGCGGACGTATAGGCGTTCTCCGCTGGCGATACCGAGGCCGCGCCGCTGTCCTACCGTGAATCGATGCACGCCGCAGTGAGCGGCCAGGCGTCTTCCGTCGCTGTCGATAATCGATCCGGGGCGGAGTTGCGCGGGATCGCTCTGCCGCTCGACAAAACTCGCGTAATCGCCGTCGGGAACGAAGCAGATTTCCTGGCTCTCAGGCTTGTCCGCGGTGGCAAGGCCCAAAGCGCGCGCGCGGGCGCGAACTTCGGTCTTGGTCATCGCACCAACCGGAAAAATCGTTCGCGAGAGTTCGTCCTGCCCGAGCGTGAATAGAAAATACGACTGATCCTTCGAGTCGTCGGCGGCGCGCAGCAGATGAAATCTGCCGTCTGCCCCCTGCTCTATTCGGGCGTAATGTCCGGTCGCCACATAGTCGGCCTTGAGCGCGCGGGCGCGGCTCCACAAGCGATCGAATTTGATCTCGCGATTGCACATCACGCACGGATTCGGCGTGCACCCGGCCAGATATTCGGAAACGAAGTTATCGACCACGCGCGCGGCGAAGTCGGCGCGCAAATCAATCACGTAGAACGGAAAATCCATCCGCTCCGCCACCCGGCGCGCATCTTCGAAGTCGTCATGCGAGCAGCAGGCGCCGCGGCGGTTCGCCATTGGCGCAGACGGCTCGGGCGCAAGCCGCATCGCCACGCCGACCACGTCGTAACCCTGCTCGCGCACCATCGCCGCCGCCACCGAGCTGTCCACCCCGCCCGACATCGCAACCAGCACTCGCGGCCTCATCGTGCGCTCGCCTCCGACAGAGGTTCGCTGGCGGCGACACGCCGCCACACCTGGGGGATGAGCGCCGCGACGGCTTCGATCTCCTGTGCGGTGTTGTTCCAGCCGAGGCTGATCCTGAGCGAGCTGCGCGCGTCGGCAACGCTGCGGCCCATCGCGCGCAACACGTGCGACGGCTCGACGGCTCCTGCCGCGCACGCCGAGCCCATCGACACTTCGACGCCCTCGAGATCGAGCGCAATCAGCATGCTCTCGCCAAGCACGCCCGGAAACGTGAGGTTGAGCGTATTCGGAAGCCGGCCAACAATCGGGCCGTTCAAGCGAAGACCGGGAATCGCCTCGCGGATACGCGCGAACAGCGACGCGGCAAGTGAACCGATTCGGACCGACTCTGCCGCCATCGCATTCATCGCGGCCTCGGCCGCCGCGCCGAAGGAGACTGCGCCAAGCAGATTCGGCGTGCCCGCCCGCATGCCGCTTTCATGCGGCCCGCCAAAAACGATCGGCGCCACGCGCGTAAAGTCGCGGACGTACAAAGCGCCAACTCCCGAATGCGCGCCAAGCTTGTGGCCGCTCAGTGTCAGCAGATCGCATCCCAGCGCCGCGATATCGACCGGAATTCGGCCGACTGCCTGCGCCGCGTCTATATGAAACAACGCACCGGCCCCGCCGCACATGGATGCGAGCGGAGCGAGATCCTGAATCGTTCCGACTTCGGAGTTCGCCAGTCCGAGCGTGACGAGCGCGGTCTCGCTATCGAGCGCGGCGAGCACGCGCCCGGGATCGACTCGTCCGTCGGAGTCGGGCGCGACTCGCACTACCTCAAAACCGCGGCGCTCGAGTTCTGCAATCGGAGCGAGGATCGATGAATGCTCGATCTGGGATGAAATAATTTTACGGCGTCGGGAGGCCGCGGTGATCCCTCCGAAGATGGCAAGATTGTTCGACTCGGTGCCGCCGCTGGTAAACACGATCTGCCGCGGCTCGGCGCCGACGATCGACGCGACTTGCGCGCGCGCAACCTCGAGCATCCGGCGCGAACGCTGGCCTGAGCGATGCACCGACGAGGGATTCCCACCCATGTCGGCCGGCAGGCGTGAGACCGCGGCGGCAGCCTCGACACGAACAGGAGCGCCTGCATTATGATCGAGATAAATCGGCATGGACGGTTTCGTTCGCCACCAGTGGGCGATTAGCTTATCTTACGCCGATCGGCGGAAAAAGATGGGGGTTCTCCGCGTGACGCAGACGCATCAAGCGCGAACATAATCGTGGTTGGCGCGGGCGTGGTCGGATGCTCGCTCGCGTCCTATCTTGCACGCGCCGGCGCATTCTCCGCGGCCCTGCCAGAGCGCGGACGCGCGCCGTTGTGCTTGCTCGCCGCCTTCGTGCGCGGCTTCACGTTATCCTTGTGCAGCTTGTATTCGACCGAGTCAACCAGCGCCTGCCAGCTCGCCTCGACGACGTTGCTCGACAATCCGACCGTGCCCCATCGGCGTTTGCCGTCGGTCGATTCGATCAGCACGCGAACGCGCGCCTCGGTACCGGCGCCGTTGTCGAGCACGCGGACTTTGTAATCGACCAACTGCATCGCCTCGAGATTGGGATAGTACGGCAGCAACGCTTGACGCAGCGCCGAATCGAGCGCGTTGACGGGGCCGTTGCCGATGGCGGAGTTGCGCGTGCGCACGCCGTCGGGTCCTTCGATCACGACCACCGCCTCGCTGAAAGGCGCACGGTCCTCATGCCACTTGTCGTCGAAGACGCGGAAACTGACGAAGTTGAAATGTTCTTTGGTCAGGCCGAGCGTGCGCAGCATCAGCAGCTCGAACGAAGCGTCCGCCCCGTCGAAGGTGTAGCCCGCGCCCTCGAGCCGCTTGAGTTCGTCGAGCAATACGCCGATCTTGTCGTTCGCCGTTTCGAGCTCGAGTCCGAATTCTTTGGCCTTGTACACGATATTGGCGCGGCCCGAGAGCTCGGAGAGCAGCACGCGGCGGTCGTTGCCGAGCAGGGCGGGATCGACGTGCTCGTAGGTCGCGGTGTTGCGCTGGATTCCCGAGACGTGCAGCCCGCCCTTGTGCGCGAACGCGCTGCGGCCGACGTACGGCTGGCGCGCAAACGGCGTGATGTTGGCGAGTTCGTACACCAGCCGCGAAACCTCGCGCATCGTCTTGAGCTTGGCCGGGGGCACGCAATGGTAGCCCAGCTTGAGCTGCAGGTTGGCGATTATCGAAACCAGGTTCGCGTTGCCGCATCGCTCGCCGAAGCCGTTGATCGTCCCCTGCACCTGCACCGCGCCCGCCTGCACGCCGGCTAGGGTGTTGGCGACCGCGACGTCCGAGTCGTTATGACAGTGAATTCCGATCGGGCAATTGACCGCCGCGCGAGCCGCCGTTACCGCGGCTTCAATTTCACCGGGCAGGCGTCCGCCGTTGGTGTCGCACAGCGCGATCAGCGTGACGCCCGCGTCGTCAACGGCTTTCAGGCACGCAAGCGCGTACTCGGGATTGTGAAAATAGCCGTCGAAGAAATGTTCGGCGTCGAAAATCGCCTCGTCGAAGTTCTTTCTCAGAAACGCGATCGTGTCGTTGAGAATTTCGAGATTTTCGTTCAGCGGGATTCGCAGCGCCTCGCGCACGTGCATGTCCCAGGTCTTGCCGACCACGGTCGCGACTTGAGTCCCGGTGCGCAGCAGCAGCTGCAGATTGCGATCGGCCGCGGCGCGAACTCCGGAGCGCCGAGTCGAGCCGAAGGCTGCGATCTTGGCGTGGCGAATTTTGATCTTCTTGATCTCTTTGAAGAACGCGGCGTCGCGATCGTTCGAGCCCGGCCATCCGCCCTCGATGTAATCGAAACCGAGATCGTCGAGCCGTTGGGCAATCGTGACCTTGTCCTCAACCGTCAGCGAGACGTCTTCGGACTGGCATCCGTCGCGCAAAGTGGTGTCGTAAACCTGGATATGTTTTGCATCCGCCATCGGACTCAAACTGTCTCCCGCGGCGCGGCGTTCGAGCCGCCGTTGACAAACGCGTCGTGCAGCGCACGCATCGCGAGTTCCCCGTATTTCGAATTGACCACGACCGAGACCTTAATCTCCGAGGTCGAAATCATCTCGATATTAATCCGTTCCGCCGCCAGCACCTGGAACATCGTGGCCGCGACGCCCGCATGCGTGCGCATTCCAACTCCGACCACCGAAACCTTGGCGACCTGATCGTTATGCCGCACGCCCGGCGAGCCGATTTCGGCGGCTGTACGCGTAACGATTTCGAGCGCGCGGCCAAGGTCTTCGCGGCCGATGGTAAACGTCATGTCGGTGCGGCCGTCGGCGCTGGCGTTCTGGATGATCATGTCCACGACGATTCCCGCGTCGGCGATCGGGCTGAAAATCTTCGCGGCCAGACCGGGCCGATCCTCGACGCCGGCTATCGTGATCTTGCTTTGATTCTGGTCGAGCGTTACGCCCGAAACGAGCACGTCCTCCATTGACAAATCCTCTTGTCCGACCCACGTCCCCTCGGCTTCACGGAAGCTGGAGCGGACGACGAGCGGCACATTGTAACGGCGGGCTAGTTCAACCGAACGGGTTTGCAGGACCTTCGCCCCGAGTCCCGCCATCTCGAGCATCTCATCGTACGAGATGCGGCCGAGTTTTTTTGCTTTGGGGCAGATGTTGGGATCGGCGGTATAGACGCCGTCCACGTCGGTGTAGATTTCACAAGCGTCGGCTTTGAGAGCCGCTGCCAACGCCACCGCGGTCAGATCCGACGCGCCGCGGCCAAGCGTCGTGATATCGCCGGCGGGGTTGACGCCCTGGTAGCCGGCCACCACGACGATCTGCCCATCGTCGAGAGCGCGCATCACCCGATCGCATTGCACGGACTTGATTCGCGCGCGGCCGTAATTCGAGTCGGTGGTCAGGTTCATTTGAAAAGCCAGGAAAGAAACCGTCGGATGCCCCATCGACTGGAGCCGGATCGCGAGCAGCGCAGCCGAGACCTGCTCTCCGGTGGCGACCAGCACGTCGGTCTCGCGCGGGCTGGGGCGATCACTCAATTCGGAGGCTAGCTTGAACAACCGATTGGTCTCGCCGGCCATCGCCGAGACCACCACGACCATCCGATTGCCGGCGCCGCGCGCCCTGACCACGCGATCGGCGACCGCCTTGATTCGCTCGATCGATCCGACCGAAGTTCCGCCGTATTTTTGAACGACCAATCCCAACGCGATGACCCTATCCGCCCTGGAAAAAGGGGGAATTTAGTATTATGTGCGGAAAATGGGCCTCAAACCAGCCCCTCGCGGGCAGGTACTGTCCTAATTTCAGGCCGAGTGTCCGGATTTCAGGATGGAAGTGTCCTGATTTAAGAAGCGAACCAACCGTGAATGACCGGCCACAGTTTGATGATTGTCGCCACGCCTATGAATGCCGCAACCGAAGCAACAAACTTCGCAATCGCCTTTGCACCAGTGATTTCACCAGAAATCTTTCTTAATTCCTTAGTTTGATCCTGTCCTTGAGCGGAGAGCGTGGCTACTGCGTTTTTTAATTCCCCGACTGCCATACTCAAATCGAATACGGCAGACGTTAACGGATCGCTACTACCGGTGCGGAGTGAGCGACGCGGCTTAGTTGTGAAGCGGAGGGGAGTTTCCTCTTTAGCCGCCATTAGCAGTTAGCCACTCCCATATATTGGCGGACTCGCGGCCCCAGTATCCGGACACACCGAGAACTATTGCAGTTCTGACATCGTCCGGTTTATCCGCTGAAATTCCTAATCGGTCTGAGACTTCTTCAGCCGTTCCGGTACTGGCGACGAACCAGTGTCCCTTGGAGTGGAATTGTATATGTTTGTCCGGGTAAAGCGCCCGTATCCGTTCGTCGAGAATATTTTCATGCCCAGGGCCAGCTATGACAGCGAAGATCATGGCACTTTCATCCTACCATACGAGGGGAAAAGCAAGCACGTCCATTATCTACGTGGCATATTCGTGCCCTTCCCGCCACGTCCGACGATCAATCTGAATTGCCGTGTCCCCGGAAATCAGCCAGTACCGCGGGCAGCGTGGTGGCGCTCTACGCGCTCTGGTACAACTTCATTCGGATTCACAAGACGCTCAGAGTAACGCCTGCGATGGAGTCGGGCGTTGCCGATTATCTTTTTTCGTTCGAGGATTTAGTTGGAATCGTGGACGAATGGGAAGCGAGCCAAAGAGAAACCGCATGAGCGGATGGTTTAAGCGTGAAGTCGAGATGGCGGGTCGTCAACGTGTCATGGCGAGCATAATTCTGTTCTGGGCTCCGATACTTCTGATGGCCATCTTTGGGCTCGTTTTCTGGTTTATTGATCGAATTTCAAACTGAGACACTACCCTCGCGCAGCAGGGTGGTGCAGCTTCCCGCCCTCAGGCGAAGCGGCGCTTCAACTTGGAAATGATTTGCGCATGGCGGGAGTCCGCCGCGCTGAATTCGATTCGGCGGATGTTCGCGCCGGCGTAGCTGATGCGGACCGCCAGGTATTCCATCTCCGCACCGCCGCGCAGACACTCGAACCATTCGACGGCTGCGACACCTTCGGAAAACAAATATTCGCGAAGACCCAGGTCATCCAGTGTCGCCTCTTCGAGGCGATACAGATCTATATGATAGAGCGGGAAGCGCCCGTGATGCTCCTGGATCATCGTGAAGGTGGGGCTCAGGATGTCCTCTTCGCGCAGGCTTAGTCCGCGCGCGAGTCCTTTGATAAAGCAGGTCTTGCCCGCACCGAGATCGCCAATCAGGCCGAGCAGTTCCCCTCCTTCGAGAAGCGAGGCCAGCCGCCGTCCCCACGATTTGGTCTCGTGCGGCGAGCGGCTCTCGATCACCATCGTGACCACGGTCGCGCCCGATTCCTCCGATTCTGCAGCGGCATTAGCCATCGCGATTACTCAGTCGTAATATAGCGCAACTACCGCGTTAGTGCTTCCAGTGCCGCCGGCAACTCGTCAATGAGGTCGCCGGCGATATAGCCAACGCGCCCCATCCGCGCCGCGACGCGATCCGCCGCGTAGCCGTGGAGAAAAACGCCAAGCGCGAGCGCGTCCATCGGGCGCATCTTCTGCCCCAGCAGCGCGCCGACGATTCCCGACAGCGCGTCACCGATGCCGGGCGTGCCCATCCCGGGATTGCCGGTCGAGTTGATATAGAGGTCGCCGTCGGGAGAGGCGATAACGGAACGCGCGCCCTTTATCAGCACGGACGCTCCGGTTCGTTCCGCCAGATTGCGCGCGGCAGACACGCGATCGTCGTTGATGATCGCCGGGGTCACGCCGAGCAGGCGCGCGGCTTCTCCCGGATGAGGCGTCAGCACGACCGGACCGCGCGCACGCCGGGCGGCTTCGCAACCGATCGCGGCCAGCGCGTTGAGTCCGTCGGCATCGATCAGCATCGGACGCTCGCGCTCGGACGCGTCTGAGATCAGCCATTCGACGAGGCGTCTGGTGTCATCGCTGACTCCCATTCCCGGCCCCACGATCAACGCGTTCATCCCTTCGATTATGATCTTTAACGTGTCGGGCGCGTGAGCGCCGTCAAAGTGGCCGTCGCGATCGGCGATCGGCTCGGTCATCAGTTCGGCCTGCCCCGCCGCGACGATTGGCTGGATCGACTCGGGCACCGCCGCCGTAACGAGGCCCGCGCCCGCTCTCAAGGCGGCGCGTGAAGCAAGCAGTACGGCGCCGGACTTGCCGCGGCCGCCGGCGATTACCAGCGGATGTCCATACATTCCCTTGTGCGAATTCGCCGGCCGCGCGCGAATCAAATGCCGCACGTCGTCGCGCTCGAGGAATCGGCCGCGGGGCGCTATCTCCTCAATCGCGCGCGCGGCGAAACCTATATCGACGATCCGCAACTCGCCGGATTGTCCGGCGCCCGGATATGAAACGTGGCCGAACTTCGCGAACCCGAACGTCACCGTGAGAGACGCGCGGATCGCCGCGCCCATGACAGCACCCGTGTCCGAGTTCACTCCCGACGCGATATCGACGGCGATTACGGGCAATCCGAATGAATTAACAATCTCGATCGCGCGCCGCGGCCCGTCTTTGACCTCCGCGTTCAAGCCGGTGCCGAAAATCGCGTCGATAACGGCGCTCGGGCGTTTGCCAAGCGCGGCTTCGAGGCTGGACTCTCCCGATGCCTCGATCGCCTTGCCACCGGATGCGCGAAACTCCGCGTATGCGCGCGCGGCATCGCCCTTCAAGTCCGCCGCGCGACCGAGCAGAACGGCTCGCGCGCCGAAGCCGTCCCGAATCAGCCGTCTTGCAGCGACGAATCCGTCGCCGCCGTTGTTACCCCGGCCCGCCACGACGAGCACATCGGCGGCCGCTTCGGGGAAGCGCTCGACGAGCGCGTCGGCAACAGCCTCACCCGCCCGCGTCATCAGCAGGTAGGACGAAATTCCGTACTTTTCCTGGCTGATGCGATCGAGTTGGCGGCTTTCGGCGGCGTTGAGCAAAATCATCGTCGGCAATCCTGCGGGAAATATTACACCATGCGCGGGAGGCGGGAATGCGGGCGGCAGTGAAAAACTGGACTGGCGCGCTGGCTCTGGTAGCCTCGGTATTGAAATGATTCGGCTCAGCGTCAACGTCAACAAAATCGCGACGCTCCGAAATGCGCGCGGCGGAAATATTCCCGACGTAGTCGAGGCGGCGCGTACCTGCATCGCCGCGGGATGCCACGGGATAACGGTCCATCCGCGCCCCGACGCCCGGCACATCACGTTTCAGGACGTGTTCGATCTCGCCGCGATGCTGACGGTCGAGTTCAATATCGAAGGATACCCGGGCGCGGAGTTTCTTGACCTCGTGATGCGCGTCAAGCCGACGCAGGTGACACTCGTGCCCGACCCGCCGGGCGTGCTGACGTCGAATGCGGGATGGAACCTGACGAGCGGAGCGGAATGGGTTGGCGACGTGCTCGCAAGGCTCGGCAACGCGGGCATCCGCACGAGTCTTTTCCTTGATACCGACGCCCGGCAGATCAGGCGCGCACGAGAACTCGGGGCGGACCGAATCGAGTTGTTCACCGGGCCTTATGCGAATGCGTTCGGCACGCCGGCCGGTCAAGAGATTCTCGCGGCGCATCGCGAGGCCGCGCGGCTGGCGCGGGAAATCGGACTGGGCGTGAATGCGGGCCACGATCTCGATCTCAAGAATATTCCGGCCTATGCGAAAGCGGTCAAAGGCTTGCAGGAGGTCTCCATCGGCCACGCGCTGATCTCCGACGCGCTCTATATGGGCCTGACGCGCGCGGTAAAGGCGTACCTAAAAGCGCTCGGCTCGAAGCCGCTGACCGCGAAGCGCAAGCGCACGAAGCGCAATTAATCGGTCACGCCGTGCCGGCGTACTTGCGGATCGCGGCGCCGATTTCCTGGGCGAGCGCTTTGATCTGAACGCCGTCCTCGCCTTCGACCATCACGCGCGCGAGCATCTCGGTCCCCGAATATCGCACCAGCAGCCGGCCGCTGCCCGCCAGCCGTCGCTCGGCGTCGGCGATGATTCGTTGAACGTCGGGCATCTCGGCTAGCGGCACGCGATTTCGGACGCGCACGTTTTCCAGAACTTGCGGCACGCGGTGCATCGCGCGCAGTTCGCCGAGCGTCCGGCCACTTTCGGCCATCTGCGCAAGCACCATCAACGCGCTGATCAGTCCGTCGCCGGTGGTCGAGTAATCCATGAAGATCACGTGGCCCGACTGCTCGCCGCCCAGGTTGTACGAGTTGAGTCGCATCTCGCGCGCGACCGCGGGGTCGCCGACCTCGGTGCGGATCAGCCGCACGCCCGCGTCGCGAAGCGCGAGCTCGAGTCCGAAGTTGCTCATCACGGTTGCGACCACGGCGTTGTGGCTCAGCCGGCCTTGGGCGGCGAGCTTGCGGCCGAGCAGCGCCATCATGTCGTCGCCGTCGAAGACTTCGCCGCGCTCGTCGATCAGCATCACGCGATCGCCGTCGCCGTCGAGCGCTATGCCGACGTTGGCGTGCTCGCGCAAAACGGTCTCGCGAATCCCGTCGAGATGCGTCGCGCCGCAATTCAGATTGATGTTGGTGCCGTCGGGCTCGGCCGCGATCGCCAAGACCTCGGCGCCCAGTTCCTCCAGCACCTCGGGACCGACCTTGTAGGCCGCGCCGTTGGCGCAATCGATCGCGACCTTCAGCCCGTCGAATGCGACCGAGCGCGGCAGGCACGACTTCAGAAATACCAGGTAACGGCCGAGCGCGTCGTCGATGCGCGCCGCCTTGCCGATATCGTCCGCGCGCGCGCGATGCATCCCGACCTCGCCTTCGTCGAACACCAGCGCTTCGATTCGGCGCTCGGTCTGGTCGTCGAGTTTGAATCCTTCGCGCGAAAAAAACTTGATCCCGTTGTCCTGGAAGGGATTGTGCGAGGCCGATATGACCACGCCCGCGTCGGCGCGCATGCTGCGCGTCAGAAACGCGATCGCAGGCGTCGGCAGCGGACCCACCAGCCACACGTCCACGCCCATCGAGCAGATTCCGGACTCAATCGCGGTCTCGATCATGTAGCCCGACAGGCGGGTATCCTTGCCGATAAGAATTCTGCGATGACGACCCGTGGAATTGCGGAACACATGCGCGAGCGCGCGGCCGAGCTTCAGCGCGGTCTCGGAGGTAATCGGCTCCTGATTGGCGACTCCGCGGACGCCGTCGGTGCCGAACAGTTTACGATGGGTGCTCATCGGCAGTAGTTGTCAGCTTCTGGTGATACATCCGCAGTCTAACCTTGTCGGGCGACTGGCGCACCAACTGCATTCCGTCGGGCAGTGTCACTTGCAGCGGCAACTCGTGCGAGCCCGGCGCGACGCCCTTGGCGTCAACGTAGGCTAGCCCCTTCGGCGCGAGACCCGCGAGCTTGACCGCGGGCCCGCGAATCGTCAGCGTGGCCTGCCTGGGTTCGATTCGGTACTTGAAATTGCTGTCCTTGACTTCCACCTCGACCGCGCGAAACTCACGGTCGGTAATCGCCTCCGCGACACTGATGCGCGCATCGACGTGACCCGTAGAGAATCCCAACGCCGGATTGGGCGCCGCGATATCAACCGAGCGGCTGGTATCCGAGGTGAGTCCCTTCAAGTCGAAGGGTTCCGTGCTGACCGACGTAAGCGGCGCGACGAACCGGCTCGGCCCCATGATTGTGACGCTCGGCGGCGTAATATCGACCGAGGTAATCGTGTAGCCGGGCTCGACCTTCCCCTGAACCGCCAGCTGGACCGGCACGTCGCGGCTAACGACGCGATCGACATCAAGCGACAATTGATCGGGCGAGATGCTGGTCACGGCGGTATTTCGTTCTACGTTGAACATCGCGGGATAGATCTTGAACTCGGATTGTCCCGCCGCGACGCCGCGCAGATCGATCTTGAGCGTGAGCCGCTCGGGATCCAGCAGCGACAGCAGGTTGCGCGGACCTGTGACTTCGATTTTCACGAACGCCGGCGGATGGTTCACGATCACCATCCCCGGCGGCAGCGAGCTATAGCTGATAGGCACCGTGAGCGGCTCGCGTGAATTCCGCTCGGCCGTGTTGACGAATATCCACAGTCCGGTCGCGAGCACCACCGCGAATATGCGCAGCCCGATGTCGCCGCCGCGGAGCCGCCGCGCGCCGCTAACTGCGAACATATATTTGAAGTCGCCCAGCCTCATCGTGCGTCGTCCCGTCGCTCTTTTGCCTCCGCGCTCCTAACCCGGCAGCTTCCTCAGTGTGGACAGGACCTCGGCTGGTTCCAGTCCACGGCTCAGAACACCGCCGCGGGCAAGAGAAATCGTCCCGTCCTCCTCGGACACGACCAGCACAACCGCGTCGCTGTCCTCGCTCATTCCAATCGCCGCGCGATGACGCGTGCCCAGCGACAGGCTTACGTTGGGGTTTTGCGACAACGGCAGCAGGCACGCCGCCGCGAGTACCCGGTCGCCGTTTATGATCACGGCGCCATCATGCAGCGGAGAGCCGTTCATGAAAATCGTTTCGAGCAATTCGGGCGAGACCTTGCCGTCAACGACTCTACCGTTTTCGACGAACTCACCCAGCCCATCGTCCTGTTCGATCACTATCAGCGCGCCGACTCGACGCGCCGAAAGCCACGCCGCCGCGGTTGCTATTTCCTCCGCAGGCGTGACGGCAGCCGCATTGCGGCCCAGGAAGGATTGCGCACCGACACGGGTCAGCGCGCGCCGAATGTCCGCCTGGAAGATAACCACCAGGATCACAAACAACGAACCAAGGAAGTTGTTCAAGAGCCAGTTGAGCGTGAACAGTCCGAGCACCTGCGACACCACGAACGCGCCGCCCACGATCACCATCCCGACCACCATCTGCATCGTGCGCGTACCGCGGATCAGAAGCGCGATCCGGTAGATCACGTACGCCACGATCAGGATGTCAACGATGTCCTGCCATCGCGGCTGCGGTATCATGGGTATGTAGTTATGCATTGCGCCTGAACCGCCGATCCCGTCCCGCCATCGCCGCGGCCATCCGCACCACGGCGACGGCCGCGCCTGCGTCGTGCACGCGCACGATCGACGCGCCGGCCGCCACTGCCAGCGCGTTCGCAGCCGCCGTGCCGAATTCCAGCTCCCGCTCGCCCGCTCCGGCTATTCGCGCCACAAAGCTCTTGCGCGACGCCCCCACCAATACGGGATAGCCGAGCGCACAGAGGTCGGGCAAGGCGGCCAGCAATTTCAGATTATGCTGGGCCGTCTTGGCGAAGCCCAGTCCCGGGTCAACGATGATTCGCGAGCGCACAACTCCTGCCCCCGCGGCGAATCGCGCGCGCGCCTCCAGGTATTCGACGACCTCGCGCACCACGTCGCGGTAGCGTGCGAACTCGATATGATTGGCGAGACCGCCGCGCATATGCATCAGCACCACCGCGCACTTCGTTCGCGCCGCAAGGGGCGCCATTTCGCAGTCGTGCTCGAGCGCCGTGATATCGTTGATTATCGCCGCGCCCGACTCGAGCGCGACTCGCGCGACCTCCGCCCGCCGCGTGTCGATCGAGATTGGCACGCCGAGCCGCTTGCTTAAGCGCGCGAGCACCGGCCTGACTCGCGCGAGCTCGACCTCGACCGGGACCTCCGACGCGCCCGCGGGACGCGACGATTCACCGCCCACGTCGATCAGGTCGGCGCCGGCCGCTTCCATCGCAAGCGCGTGCTCGACGGCGCGGTCCGCCTCCAGGTATCTACCGCCATCGGAGAAGGAGTCGGGCGTGACGTTGAGCACGCCCATCACCGCGGGGAACTTGATTACGCGACCGTCGTAAAGCTTGAGATATGGGGATTGAGACGCCCGCTTGCGCAAGGCTCGATCACTGGATGACTTGGGTTTAATCCGCGAGCGTCGCATCGCACCGGCCCCACTTCCCCCTCACCTACGCGGCAACCGACTCGCCGTGGCGAATCGAGTCAATTGAAGCGCCGCGACCACGCCGGCGAAGACGACTACACGAGAACGGGTTTCGGCGGGAGTCCGGGCACCGGGCTTTCGTTTTCGTTGTCGGCGCGCTTTTCCTTGCCCGGCTCCGCGCCTGGACGCGGCGGAAAATCATTGCGCACCGCGGCCGGCGACGGCGGCATCTCGCGCCCTTCGCGGAACGCCGTCGCCATCGCCTCAACTTCGCTACCGTCGAGCACTTCCTTCTCGAGCAGCCGCGCGGCGATCGCATGGAGCAGCGGCAGATGATCCGACAGGATCTGGCGCGCCTTCTGATACGAATCATCGATGATACGGCGCACTTCGCGATCGATCTCAAGCGCGGTTTGCTCGGAGTAATCCTTATGATGCGAGATGTCGCGGCCCAAAAAGATCTGTTCCTCGCGCCGCCCGAACGTCATCGGGCCAAGCTCCTTGCTCATGCCCCATTCGCAGACCATTTTGCGCGCGAGCTCGGTCGCTTTTTCGATATCGTTGCCCGCACCGGTTGTCATCTGACCGAACACGAGTTCTTCCGCGGTGCGCCCGCCGAACATCACCGCCAATCGCGTCACCAGGTAGTCGCGGGGATACGTGTAGCGATCGTCCAGCGGCAATTGCTGCGTCACGCCAAGCGCCATCCCGCGCGGGATAATCGTAACCTTGTGGACCGGATCCGCACCGGGCTGAAGCATCGCGACCAGCGCGTGCCCGCCTTCATGATAAGCGATTATCTTGCGCTCCGAGCCCGACATCACCATCGAGCGCCGTTCCGCGCCCATCATCACCTTGTCCTTGGCCAGCTCGAAGTCCGACATCTCGACCTTGTCCTTGTTGCGGCGCGCCGCCAGCAGCGCGGCCTCGTTGACAAGGTTTTCGAGGTCGGCGCCCGCGAAGCCAGGCGTCGAACGCGCGAGCTTGGTCCCATCGACGTCCTCGGACAGCGGCACCTTGCGCGTGTGGACCTTCAGGATGCCCTCGCGCCCCTTCACGTCGGGCAGCGGCACCACCACGCGGCGATCGAAGCGGCCCGGGCGCAGCAACGCCGGGTCAAGCACGTCGGGGCGATTGGTCGCCGCCACCAGGATCACGCCCTCGTTGGCCTCGAACCCGTCCATCTCGACCAGCAACTGATTGAGCGTCTGTTCGCGTTCATCATGACCGCCGCCGAGGCCGGCCCCGCGATGACGTCCCACCGCGTCGATCTCGTCGATGAAAATGATACACGGCGCATGCTTCTTGCCCTGCACGAACAGGTCGCGCACGCGCGACGCGCCAACGCCAACGAACATCTCGACAAAGTCCGATCCCGAGATCGAAAAGAACGGCACGCCTGCTTCGCCGGCGATCGCCCGCGCGAGCAGCGTCTTGCCGGTTCCCGGCGGCCCGACCAGCAGCACGCCCTTGGGGATTCGGCCGCCCAGCCGCGTGAAGCGCTTGGGGTCGCGCAAAAATTGAATTATCTCTTCGAGTTCGTCCTTCGCCTCGTCGATTCCGGCCACGTCGGCGAAGGTAACTTTGTGGGTATTCTCAGTCAGCAGCTTGGCGCGGCTCTTGCCAAACGACATCGCCTTGCCGCCGCCGATTTGCATCTGGCGCATGAAGAACATGAACAGCCCCACCATCAGCAGAACCGGGAACCACTGTATCAGCGCGACCATCCACCACGGATCGCCCTCGGGCGCCTTGGCCGCGATCTTGACGCCCTTTTCGCGCAGCGTCTTGACCAGGTCGGGATCGTCGGGCGCGTAGGTCTTGAAATGCTCCCCGCTGGTCGTATCGCCCTTGATTTGATTTCCTTGAATCGTCGCCTCGACGACCTGGTTCTTCTCAACCTGGTTAAGGAAGTCCGAGAAAATTATTTCGGGTTCTTTGGGCTGTTGCCTGCTGAAGATATTGAACAGCAGAAGGAACATCAGTCCCAGCACCAGCCACAGTGCAATACTGCGAGAAAACTGATTCATGCTATAAGACAAAGTATCACGCGCGTTGACCCGCACGCAACGTGGCATGCGCTAAGCGGCGATTTCGCGCGCCTCAACTCGCAGTACGGTTTCGGTGGCCTTGGTCACGAGCGCACAGTCTGCGCGCGCAAGCCCCGGCAGCCACGCGATTTCGCCGCCGACCGTGACGACCGGGAAGCGCTCGCGCCTGGCCCGTGGCCACTTGCGATCTACAAACACGTCATGGACCTTCCGCGTGCCACGCATCCCCATCGGATGCATCCTGTCGCCCTTCATAAAATTGCGTGCGACCAAGCCCGCGTCCGCGATTTCCGCAGCATCGAACATTGCGACCAACGAAGACGAAAGCAAACTATCCGGCATCGACGCGTCCGCGGCGGCGCCGGCCGCGGCCGGATTCGTCGAAGCCTCGAACTTGAAACCCGCCGCCTCGACGACTGTGATTCCGTGCGCCGCAATCGCAACCGAGAATCCAGCGGCGCCGGTTTTACTCCCGGCCCGCGAATGAACCAGCCGAAAAAAATTGTACTCGCGCTCGGCGCGCCAGCCGCCCGGAAGATCGAGCGAGTCGCTCGGACCGCCTTCGAGTATCAGTTGGCGGACAGCCTCGATATGCGCGCGCGAAATCTTGCGCAAAGATCCCATCCGCTCGGAGAGAAACAGCCGAATCGCAACCGCTTGCACCGCGCGATTCACCCCGCTGAATCCCGACACGTCGAGCGCGCCGCCGCGCCGACGCGCCGCATCCAATTCGCGCGCGGCAATCGCCGCGACGAGGTCGTCGAGCGAGCGCATCTCGGCCGCAACTTCCACCAGCCGCCCGCCAAGCCCCGGCGCGTACTCGCGCTCGAGCATCGGGAGCAGTTCGGCGCGAATCCGGTTGCGCAGAATGTCGCGCGACGAATTCGTCGAATCTTCCACGAACGCAATCGCGCGCGCGTCCAGGTAGCCGCGAATGTCGGCGCGCGAAATCGACAGCATCGGGCGAATCAACCGACCCGGCCCGCGCTCGGCCATCGCCGCCATCCCAGCCGCCCCCGCGCCGCGCATCAGGCGCATCAGCACCGTCTCGGCCTGGTCGTCCCGATGGTGCCCGAGCGCAAGAAAGTCGGCTCCGATACGGTCCGCAACGCGCCCAAGAAAATCGCGGCGGACCTCGCGCGCCCGCTCCTCCAGGTTCGCGCTGGAAATCGCCGCGTCGAGTCCCTCGGCGCGTTCGACGATCAATTCGACACCAAGTCGCGCGCACATAGCGCGCACGAATGCTTCGTCGCGATCGGATTCATCCCCTCGAATCCGATGGTTCAAATGCGCCGCCGCAACCCGGGGTCCCAGCCTCTCGCGAAGCTCAAGCAGCGCGCAGGTAAGCGCAACCGAATCAGCCCCGCCGGAAAGTCCGATCAGTATAGATGCGCCCCGACGCACCCCCGCCCGCGCAAGCGCCGCCTCGATCGCGCCGACTACTGTCTTTTCAGCATCCCGACCCATCACGGACGAGATTAGCAGGGGTGACCCCTGCACCCAATGTTAAGATAAACATGCGGGCTTCGCCCTGCTGAAAGCCACGGCGGGTTTCGCATCAAATAAAGTGATTTCCCCTCGCCCTCGCCTCTACCGCCCCAGTTGATCCAGCAAATGCAGGATCACGCCGATCCCCGGGATATTCACTTCGAGTTCCTCGCCGAGCGTGCGAATCACACGAACCCGGCGCAGCGCTTCGCGATCGTACAGCGCGTCCGGCCGTCCGCGCACTTGCTCCACTCGAACCGGCGCGATCAGATCCTCGCGCTCCCACGACGCCAACTCGCGTTCGCTGATTCCGCCTATCGAGCAGAACACGCTCCTGCTCATCAGGACCACTTTGCCGCGATCGGTGCGTCGATGCATCGAAGTCGAGCCTGTAGATGAAGATCGCCGCGCCACCGTATTCAGCTCCGCATCATTTCGACGCCATCAGTTCCGCCCGCGGATCGGCAATCCCGCGCGCCTTCAGACTATCGGCCAATTGCTGCATGAGCTCGCGCTCCTTGGCGCTCAAGTCGGTCGGCGCGAGCACCTTCAGTTCGTAGAGCAGGTCCCCCGCCGGCTCCTTGCCGTGCGCCGGCAGTCCCCGCCCGCGCAGCCGCATCACCCGTCCCGCCTGGCTTGCGGCCGGAATCTTGAGCGACACGCGCCCGTCAACCGTCGGCACGGTGATTTCGGCGCCGAGCGCCGCTTCGTAGTCCCACACCGGTAAATCGACGCGGAGGTCGCGGCCTGCAAGCGCAAACACCGGGTTCGGTTCGATTCTGACCGTCAGGAAGAGATCGCCATTCTGATCGGGACGCGGTGCGCGGCCGCCCTGCCCCTTCAAGCGCAACTGCGTGCCGTCCGCCACGCCCGCCGGGATTGTGACTTCGAGCGTGCGCCGTGCCTGCACCACGCCACCTCCGCCGCAGGTCGGACATGGCTCGGCGGAGCGAATCACGCGCGCCTTGCCCTGCTTTTCCTCGCGCGCGATCATCCCGCTGCCGCGGCAGGTGGCGCATTCGTCCTCGGCGACGAGATCGAGCCGCCGCTTCGCGCCCTTGACGGCATCGACGAGCGGGATTCTGACTTCGGCGCGAAGATCCGGCGCGCGCGCCGGCTCGGCGCCCGCGCCGCTGGTCTCGAAATCGAAGCCGGAAAATCCGCGCGACGAACCCCGGCGCCTGCCGGCGCTATGTCCAAAACCGGCCGCTGCGCCGCCGCCGAAGAATTGCGAAAAGAAATCGCTGAAATCGCCGCCGCCGAAGTCTGCGCCCGCGCCCGCGCCGGCCGGCGATTGCTGCCGCGCATAGCGGCGCATCATCTCTTCCTGCGATACGCCGTGCTCCCAGTCGGCGCCGAGCTCGTCGTACTTCTTGCGCTTGTCGGCGTCGCCGATGACCTGGTAGGCCTCGTTCAGTTGCTTGAATTTGGCCTCGGCATCCTTGTTGTTGGGATTTACGTCGGGATGGAATTTGCGGGCGAGCTTGCGGTAGGCGCTCTTGATTTCCGCCCCGCTGGCTTTCCGATCGACGCCGAGAGTTTTGTAGTAGTCGCGAAATTCCATCCGGAATACTCAGTCGGCAACATTCGTAACCTCAGTTACTATACCCTACTTGCTATGCTCGATTAGCAAGTTGCGCCGCGCGAACCCGGTTCAAGCCTCGGATTGCGGCTCCGTTGGACCGCCGGCCGCCGACCGCTCCGCCAGCGCCGCCATCCGCGCCTCCAGCGTGCGAAGTTCCGCGTCAAGCGCCGCCTGGCGGCGCCAGATGAACATTACGTACAGGAAAATCACGATGAAGATGATGCTGTACGCGGCGAACAGGTATCCAAAATGTGCTCCCATCAACTCAACTCCATTACTTGGGGTCGGATGCCGCCGCGGTCGCGAACGCGATCCTGCTGGACAGCCTGCCCATCCTGCTTCGCGTCCGCAACTGTGTGAATCGCAGCATCAGGAGCCACGCCCACAACGCGGTAAATGCCGCCAGGCACACCATCAGCGTCCAGATCATCCGCGGATCCTCCAAGCCATGAGTGCCCTGCTTGGTAACCAGCACCGCGGGATGTATCGTGCGCCACATCCGCACCGACACGATAACGATCGGCACGTCCAGCGCGGCGACGATTCCAATCACCGCGCCGAAGCGGGCCACCTGCGGCGTGTCATCGGCGCTGGCGCGCAGCATCAGGTAGCCGCCGTACATCAGCCACAGGATAAAAGTCATCGTCAGCCGCGAGTCCCACGTCCACCACGTGCCCCAAATCGGCTTGGCCCAAATCGAACCCGCGACAATCATCAGCGTGCAGAAGACCATTCCGGTTTCGGCGGCGGCGTAGCCGAGATCGTCCCAGAGCTGATCGCCGAGCCACAGGTAAAATATCCCGGCTATCGCGACCAGCCCGAACGACGCGAACGCGACCCAGGCGAGCGGGACGTGAAAATAAAAGATCAACTGGGCGATTCCCATCTCGGCATCGGGGGGAACGTAGTCGAAGACCATGAACAGTGACGCCAGCATCAGGGCCAGCGTCGAGAATCCGAGCCAGTTGCGAATCGTGGGGTTGTTCATGGGGCCACCGGTCTTTTCCTTTGGTCAGTCCCCGCCTACCACATGCTCGAACAGCAGGTAACCGGCGGAGACGAACAGCACGTCGAACGCGATCATGATCTTCAGCCAGTCGCCCATCGACTCAAACGGCGCGCCGGCGAGCGCGGCTGCACTCGCCTTGACGCCCGCAATCAGCGCCGGCACGAAAATCGGCACGGCCAGAATCGGCAATAGCATATCGCCGCCGCGAGTGCGTCCCGTGATTGCGGAGAGCAGGGTGGCCAGCGCGGAAAATCCGACCGCGCCCAGCGCCAGAATCGGAGCCAGCCGCGCCATCGATGCGTCGAAGTCGAGATTGAAGAACAACACCATCAGGATGACCGCGCCAACCTCGGCCACCGCCATGAAGATCAACGCAGCGCAGAGTTTCGCGGCGTAGAGTGTGGAGGGATCGAGCGGGCTGAGCAGCAGACCGCGAATCGCGCCGTTGTCGCGCTCCGCGAGCAGCGCGCGATTGGCGCCCAGCATCCCCGCGAACACCATCGCCACCCACAGCGCGCCCGCCGCCGCGTCGACGCTGCGCACGCGCGCCGCGCCGAGCGCGAAGACCAGCACCACCAGCACCAGCATCGAGAGCGCAAGCAGCGCCAGCGTGCTCTCGCCGCTGCGGAGCTCGAGGCGCAGGTCCTTGCGCAGGACGGCGGCAAAGCCCGACACGGCTTCTATCTGCCCAGCAGCGAGCGGATTCGCCCGCCGCGCCGGACCTCCTCCTTACGCGCATGCTGCATCAGGCGGCCGCGCGAGATTTCGAAGACCGCCAACTCGACGCCGTCTATTTCGGGGATTCCATGAGTGGTTGCCAGCACGCAGGCGCCGCGTTCGATAGCGCCGCGAATCAGCGCCGCGACGATTTCGGCGCCGTCATGGTCGAGCGACGCAAACGGCTCGTCGAGCAGCAGCAGAGCAGGCTCGGCAAGCATCGCGCGCGCGGCAGAGAGGCGCTGCTCCATCCCGCGCGAGAACGCACGCACCCGGATATCGGCAGCGTCGGCCAGTCCGACCCGGCCGAGCCATTGATGGGCGGACGCACGCGGGTCGGCGAGGGAATACAGTTCACCGTAGAATTCGAGATTCTCCCGCGCGGTCAGATTCGGGTAGAGGAAACTCTGATGCGCCATCAGGCCGATTCGGCGCCGATAGCGGGCCGCGAGTCTGCGCGTGTCCTGCCCGAAGACCAGGGCGTGGCCGGCGCTCGGTGCTTCGAGTCCGGCCAGGATTCGCAGCAGGGTGGATTTCCCGGCGCCGTTGCCGCCAACTATAAACGCGCCCGTACCCGCCAGCAGCCGTAATTGCACTTCGCGCAGGACGGGCGCCAGACCGTAAGCCTTTGCCAGGCTGCGAGTCTCGACAACGGGCGCCGACATCACTCAGTCCAGGCGGCCGCGCCGCCCATTGGCTTGATCGCGATGCCGCATTGCGCGCAGAACTTCGAGTCGGCCGCGGCGCGCGTTCCGCATTTCGAACAGAAGCGAATCTTGCGCGACGGCGCCGGCGAGGATTGCGGCGGCTGTGGCGGTTCGGCGTGCACGACGGGCGTCGGCACGGCGTCGGCGCGGCGCGGCGCTTGCGTCAAAGGTGTTGAGGAAAGTTTCTTCGGGTTTGCGGCTTTGTCGGTCTGGAGGCGGAAATTCTCGACCGCGGCCATCGCGGTCAGCGCCCGCTCCTCGAGCGCCTTGTGCATCGAATCGTAGTCCGCGTCAGACAACTTGCCCATCTCGCGATCGAACTCGAGTTCGCGAAGACCCTGCACCGCCAGCGCGCGTTCATGCTCGTGGCGCTCCACTTGAAGCTCGCCCGGCGACTTGGCGCGCACTCCGGCGAGCCCGATGCCGAGCGGAGCCGCCACGAACAGCGCGACTCCGGCGACAATCAGCGCGGCGGCAAGAATGAACACCGGTTATCTGCGCTCCTTGAGTTCGTTTTCGAGTCTGCGCCTGAGTTCGGGATCGAATGACGACGGCTCCACGGCCGGTTTCGAGCCGGACGGCGCAGACGGCGAATTGGAGCGCCATCGCCCGACCACGAGCACCATCAAGCCGCCGCCGAGTACGAGCGCGATGAAAGGCATCGTCCAGGCGAGCAGATTGAAGCCCTCAGTGGTCGGCGAGGACAGGACTTTCTCGCCGTACTTGTGGCGATAGAAGGCAATTATCTGCGCACGGCTCATCCCTTTGCGGATCATGCCGTCCATCTCGGCGCGGAGCGGCACTGAAAAGCCGCAGGTCGGCATATTGCAGTTGGCGACGGTGAGACCGCATCCGCATTGGCAGGTTAATCCTTCGGAAACCTCCGCATTGGTTGGGGTTTCCTTTGCAAATGTTTCACGTGAAACATTTTTTAGTTCAGGGGAAACTAAAACGAAGAGTGCGACGACGATGAACGCAAACCGCAGCGACGGTGCAAATGCGAATTGCGAACGCACAGATTCAATCACCCCCGGGAGCGGCCACGTCGTTGAGTTCGCGCGCGGCGGTGGACGAGCGGCTCAGCACGGTCGCGATTGCGGCGCGCTCGCGCACGTTGGGCCACATCACAATCACAGTGCCGAGCACCATCAGCAGGCCGCCGGCCCACAGCCAGAAGACCAGGGGCGTCAAAAACACTTCGAAGGTCGCGGTCTGACCGCTGTCGTCGATTCCGGCGAGCACAACATAGAGGTCGCTTAAGGGAGTGGAGCGGATTGCGACTTCGGTCGCGGGCTGCTGCGCCCGTATGAAGAAAAGCTTCGCCGGCGACATCACGGTGATTTCGCGGCCGTCAGCGCTCAGCACCTCGACGCGTGCGGTCGCGCTCGCGAGATGAGGCGTGTCGACCTCCGAGAGACCCAGGAAGCGCAGAGTGTACGAACCGATCGTAAAGCTGTCGCCCGCGTGCACGCTCTTTTTTACTTCGGTGCGGAAGAACGACGAGCCGACGATTCCGATGAACGCGACGACCACGCCGACGTGGATGACGTAGCCGCCGTAGCGGCGGTTGTTCTTGGCAACGAGATTGACGAGCGCTTTGGCGGGCGGCTCGGCCAGCATGTGGCGGCGCGCGTTCATCCCGCGGCGAAACTCGACGAGTACGGTGCCCATCACGAACGCGGCCAAAGAGAGGGCGGTCAGCACGTACCATTGGCGCAAACCGGCAGCGGCGGCGATGATCCCGGTCACGACGCCAATCGCGACGGGCGCGGCGAAACTGCGCACAAGATTGTCAGTGGTCGTGCGCCGCCACGCGATCAGCGGCCCGATGCCCGTCAGGAACACCAGCCCGAGCGCCAGCGGTGCGATGACGCGATTGAAGAACGGCGGTCCGACGGTAATCTTCACGCCACGCACCGCCTCCGACAGCACGGGAAAGACGGTGCCCCAGAAAACGGCGAACGTGATCCCGACCAGTATGAGGTTGTTGAACAAAAACGCGGCCTCGCGCGACAGATACGACTCAAATTCGGCGGGACTGCGCAATTGCTTCGAGCGGTAAATCAAAAGTGCGGTGTAGGCGAGCGTCACCGCTGCCAGGAAGCTGAGGAAGTATGGACCGAGGCCGGATTGCGTGAACGAATGCACCGACGAGATGACGCCGCTGCGCGTGATGAAAGTGCCGAACAGCGTGAGTTCGAATGCGAGTCCAATCAGCGACAGGTTCCAGATCTTCAGCATGTCCTTGCGTTCCTGGATCATCACCGAATGCAGGTACGCGGTCATCACGAGCCACGGCATGAAGGCTGCGTTCTCGACCGGGTCCCAGGCCCAGTAACCGCCCCAGCCGAGAACTTCGTAGGCCCAGCGGGCGCCGAACAGATTGCCGAGAGTCAGAAAGAACCAGGAAAAAATCGCCCATCGGCGCGTCGAGCGAATCCATCCGTCGTCGAGTTTGCCGGTGATGAGCGCGGCGGCGCCGAATGCGAACGGAACAGATGCGCTGACGTAGCCGATGTAGAGAGACGGCGGATGTATCGCCATCCAATAGTTCTGCAACAGTGGATTGAGGTCGGAACCTTCGGCGGGAATCGTCGCGAGCAGATCGAACGGACGGGTGACGAAATTCAGCATCAACAGAAAGAAAATCGCGACGCCGGCCAGCACGGCCAGCGCGTAGGGCGCGGTGTCGGGATTGCGGCGGCGATTCTGAAAGGCGGCTACCGACGTGAAGATCGCCAGCAACCAGGTCCAGAGCATCAGCGAGCCCTGCTGCCCGGCCCATAGCGCGGTGATTTTGTAAGCGGTCGGGAGTGTGGTGCTGGAATATGTGGCGACGTACTCGAGCGAGAAGTCGCTGCGCAGCAGGGCCACCCACAGCACGACGACCGCAATCGTGACCATCGCGCACATCGACCATATCGCGTGACGCGCGCTGACGACGAAGTCGGGCGCATTGCGGCGCGCGCCGTAGATATTCGCGACGATGGAATAGACGGCCAGAATCAGCGCGATCGCGAGCGCGAGGTTACCAAGTTCCGGCATCAGTAGGACCAGCCGCTATTGTGATTGTTTGGGCTTGTATTTGGAAGCGCAACTGGTCATCACCTGCGTCGCGGTGATAACGCCGCCCGCGCCGAGCTTGCCCTCGACGATAACGTCGCGGCCGGGCGCGAACATGTCGGGCTTGGGCTCGCCGGCGGATACGACGCGGAACGAGACCGGCTCGGTCGCTACGACAGGTTTGATAAGCGCGCCGCCAGCATCGACGTCGGGGATCGGCACGATTTCAAATTTCAGGGTCAGCGTGTTCGGGTCCCAGTCGGTCGTGCCGGGCTTGACGCGGCCTGCAACACGCAGCGCCTGCCCGCCAAGCTCGCTTTGGCGCGCGGCCACTTCAGTGACGGTCAGGTAGTATTCCGAGGTGGTGCGCATCGCATTGCCGATAAGGTAGCCAATCGCCAGGATGATCAGTCCCGCGCCGATGAAAAATCGTGGACGTATGTTCATTTTTTCACTTCCCCGTTTCGTTATGATTGTTTCAGGGGGCGGATGCGCAAGCAATCGGCCGTGGCGACGGCAGCGCAGTATTCAGGAGTCGGAATCGGAGTGCCGGTCCAAGGGGCCGAAGGCGACACCTCGTTTTGAGGCGCGGATGAAATCCAGCATCTCGATTACTTCGGGCGCAAGATCGCCGGATTTCTCGAGTCTCTCGATTGCAAGTTTGAGATTCTGGCGCGTGCCGAAGAGCGTTGTGAAGGCGCGCCGGAGCGCATGAATCGACTTCGACGAAATTCCCGCGCGCTTGAGTCCAACGACATTGATCCCGCGCAGGGTATGGGTGCCGTCCATGATGCAGAACGGCGGCACGTCGCGACTGGTACGCGACAGACCGCGCATCATCGCGAGCCGCCCGATGCGAGTGTACTGATGCACGACGCAGTTGCCGGAGACGAGAGCGCGGTCGCCGAGCTCGACCCAGCCGGCGAGCAGCGCGCCGCCGGCGATGATGGTCGAGTTGCCGATTCGGCAATCGTGCGCAACGTGCGCATTCTGCATCATGAAGTTGTCGTCGCCCATGATGGTGACGTCGCCGCGCTCGCTGCCGCTATGGAGCGTGGAATGTTCGCGGAAGATGTTTCGATCGCCGATTTTCACCGAGCGTGCGCCACCCGTGTACGTGAGATCCTGCGGCTCGTCGCCGATAACAGCGCCCGGATGAAGCACGTTGTCGGCGCCGAGTTCCGTGATGCCCATAATCGTGACGTGACCGATTAAACGGGTGCGCGCACCGACACGAATTTTTCCGTCGAGGAGGCACAACGGACCGACCTCGACGCCGGCGGCCAGCTCGACCTCGGGGCCTACCACTGAAGTCGGATGAGTCCGCGGCGGCGCGTCACGCGTCAATTGAGGAGCCTGCGCTTTTTCAGATCGTCATGATGCTCGTTGTCGGCGGCCTGCGAGCCCTCCACCTTGTAATCGCCCGAAGCCCACGTGCCGAGGTCGATCATCTGGCATCGCTCGGAGCAGAACGGGCGAAAGCGATTTCGGGGCGACAGGTCGGCGGGCTTTTTGCAGATGGGACACATCATCGTGAGCTACCGAGGCGTTTAAGAAAATTGTCAGATGAGCGCGCGATGCGCAACGAGGCGCGGCAAGTGCCCGCCGCGAAACGCTCAGCCAGCCTCGCCCGCAACGAAGGGCGAGGGACCGGTCAGCAGCGGGCAATGGTAGGGCGTCCTCGCCTGGGCGTTCAGATTCAGGCGAGCACCCTCACCGCAACCCTTGTGCCTATGCTGCCCTCAGCTATGCTCAGAGCGCGCCCTGGCGCTGAATGAAGACGCTGCCTTTGGGTCCGATGTGCACGCAATTAATATCGGTGCGAGTGAACTCCGGCGTACAGAGTGGCTGATCCACGGCCGGACATTTATAAAGGTTCGCATCGAGCTGCTGGCACTTTTCGAGCGCGAAATTTGCCATCATCGGATGTTCCGGCGGCACATCCGCGTTCTGCGACGAGCATCCGCCGAGCGCGAGCATCCCCAGCGACGCGGCCAAGGCCGCTGCCGGAATGATTCGCAGTCCCCGTTCGCGAATTTTCGATACGACAACTTTTCCTGTCCGCATAGAGTTCTCCTCTCAGCCAGATTGAGGCGGTGGTCCGCCTGTTTCGACCCAAGCAAGCCTCGTGGGAGGCGATGACGCGCTGACGGATTCTTAATACACGATGGGCGGGCCACCCAAAAGAGGCGATTCGGGCCGGAAAGCGACGGCCGTGCGACGGGTGCTCGCGCTGGAAGCCCGCGTGGGACCCTTATGGACCGGCTGAATGGATCGGCTGCACTACGGAACGGAGAACCAGATCACCGCAAGCGGCGGCATCTGGATCGTGATCGAATGCGAAAATCCGCGCCACGGAATCGCGGCGGCCTCGACGCCACCCATGTTGCCAACATTGGATCCGCCATACGCAGCCGAGTCGGTGTTGAGAATCTCGCGATAGAATCCGGGGCCGGGCACGCCGACGCGATAGCGGCTGCGCAGCAGCGGCGAGAAATTGCATACGCATACGATGCGGCGGCCGGTACTCGGCGCCACCCGCATGAAGGCAATCATGTTGCGGTTGGCGTCGTCCGCGTCGAGCCATCGAAAGCCTGCCGGATCGGTATCGGCCTCCCACAGCGCGGGCTCGTCGCGGTAGATGCGATTGAGGTCGCCCACCAGGACCTGCAGTTCGCGATGGTCGGGATAGTCAAGCAGGTTCCAGTCGAGGCTCGAGTCGTGGTCCCATTCGCGCCACTGGCCGATTTCCTGGCCCATGAAGATGAGCTTCTTGCCCGAGCGGGCCCACATGTAGCCGAACAGCGCGCGCTGATTGGCGAATTGGCGCCAGCGGTCGCCGGGCATCTTGGCAAGCATCGCGCGCTTGCCGTGCACGACCTCATCATGAGAGAGCGGCAGCACGAAATTTTCGCTCCACGCGTAGAGCAGGCCGAAGGTGAGATCGCGATGATGATAGCGGCGGTAAATGGGGTCGAGCGTGAAGTACTCGAGCGTGTCGTGCATCCAGCCCATGTCCCACTTGAAGCCGAAGCCGAGTCCGCCCATGAAGACCGGGCGGCTGACGCCCGGCCAGGCGGTGGATTCCTCGGCGATCATCAGGATGCCGGGGTTGAGGCGGTACACGTCCTGGTTGAGCTTCTTGATGAATGAGATCGCGGCGAGGTTCTCGCGTCCGCCGAATTCGTTGGGAATCCATTCACCCTCGCGGCGGGCGTAGTCGAGGTAGATCATCGAGGCGACCGCGTCAACGCGCAGGCCGTCGGCGTGGAACTCGCCCAGCCAGTAGAGCGCGCTGGCAGTCAGGAAGTTGCGCACCTCGGCGCGGCCGTAGTTGAAAATGTAAGTGCCCCATTCGGGATGATCGCCCTGGCGCGGATCGGCGTGCTCGAACAGCGCGGTGCCGTCGAAGCGGCCGAGGCTGAATTCGTCCTTGGGAAAATGCGCAGGCACCCAGTCGAGGATCACGCCGATGCCGCGCCGATGCAGTTCGTCGATGAGGTAGCGCAAGTCGTCGGGGCTGCCGTAGCGCGAGGTCGGCGCGAAGTAACCGCTGACCTGGTAGCCCCACGAGCCGGTGAACGGATGCTCCATCACGGGCAGCAGCTCGACGTGGGTGAATCCCATGCGGGTCACGTAGTCGCCGAGCATCGGCGCCATCTCGCGATAGGTGAGCGGGCGATTGTCCTCCTCGAGCACGCGCCGCCAGGAGCCGAGATGGACCTCGTAGATCGAGATGGGGCTTTTGATCCATTCGCGCCCCGCCCGCTCCGCAAGCCAGTCTGCGTCGTGGAATTCGTAGGTCGATTGGTAAACAACCGAGGCCGTCGCGGGGGGCGCCTCCATCCGCTGCGCGAAGGGATCGCTTTTCATCAGCAGGCCGCCGTCACGCGTGCGAATTTCGTACTTGTAATTGAATCCTGCGCCTACGCCGGGAATGAACAGCTCCCACACGCCCGAGCTGCCGAGCGTACGCATCATGTGGAGCCGCCCGTCCCAGCGGTTGAAATCGCCGACCACGCTGACGCCGCCCGCATTGGGCGCCCACACCGCGAACGACACGCCGCGGACGCCTGCGACCTCGCGGACGTGCGCGCCGAGCTTGTCATAGGCACGATCGTCCTTCTGCTCGCCCCACAGATAAAGATCGAGGTCTCCGAGCGTCGGCATGAAAGAGTACGGATCGTGGATCGTGATCGATTCGCCGTCGGGGTAGTGAATCTCGAACTGATACGGGAAAATCGAGGTGCGGCCCTCGACGACGGCCTCGAACAGTCCGGTTGCGCCGCGCATCCGCATCGGCCGCGGCGCGTCGCCGGGAATGAGCAGGTCGACCCGCGAGGCCCCGGGGCGAAACACGCGGACCACGAGGCGCTTGCCCTCCAGATGCGCGCCGAGAATCGAATGGGGATCGTGATGGCGCAGCGCGAGCAGGCGGTCCAGCTCCCCGCGCAACGCGCTCGACTCGATGACTTCAGCCTTCATTTCCAAGTGCGAAGTCTAAACGATAGATTCGTCGTAAGCGACCCGCACCCGCAGGAGACCGACCATGAGTTCCACGCCCAGCCTCAAGCAATCGAACGGCATGCCGGGCTTCGACCCGCTGATGGGACAGCTCGAAGTGCTCGAGCCGGGAATCGCGATGTTCCACGGCTTCGCCAACGTCGCGTTCGCATACGGGCGCGGTGAGATGATCGTCGTCGATACCAGCTCGCGGCTGATGGGCGCGATGGCGGTGCGCGCGATTCGCGAGGTCAGCGAGGAGCCGTTCGCCTTTCTCATATACACGCATGGCCACGGCGATCACGCGTTCGGCGCCCAGGCGTTCATTACCGACGCGATCAAGCGCGGGCATGCGCGGCCGAAAATCTGGGCGCAAGAGGACGTCGCCGCCCGCTTCAAACGCTACGCGCTTACCCGCGGATGGCAGCGGCATATCAATCGACTCCAGTTCGGCGGCGCGTTCGCCACGGAGGGACTCTTCGAGCGCAACTCGTTCAGCTACCCCGACCTGGTTTATCGGGATGAACAATTTCTCGACCTGGTGGGCGAGCCGGTCGAGCTGCATCACGCGATGGGCGAGACGGATGACGCGACCTGGGTCTGGATGCCGACGCGGCGGCTGGCGATGGTCGGCGATTTGATCGTCTCGTCGATGCCGAACACGGGCAATCCCAACAAGGTGCAGCGCTACACGCTTGAATGGGCGGAGACGCTCGAGGCGATCGCGAAATGCACCCCGCGTTACATTCTGCCGGGCCACGGACCCGCGTACCGCGGCGAGCAACTATGCAACGAAGTGCTGCGCGAGACGGCGCGGGCAATCCGATTCATCCATGATGAAGTCGTGCGGCGGCTCAACGCAGGCGAGTGGCCGGTGGACATAGTTGAGGCTGACATTTCAATCCCGCCCGATCTCGCGGCGAAGCCGTACCTGCAACCGATTTACGGATGCGTCGCGTTCGTGGTGCGCGACGTTATCCGGCGTTACGCCGGATGGTGGTCAGGCGAGCCGTCGCAAATGTTTCCGGCGACGCGGATGGAACGCGGCGGCGACATCGTCGCGATCTGCGGCCGCGACGCGATCGTCGCAAAGGCGCGCGCACTCAAGGATGCGGGCCAACTCAGGCGCGCGCTGGCGATCGCCGAGATCGCGCTGAATGCGAATCCGGCCGACAATGAAGCGATCAGGTTGAACGCGGAGATACTGGAGGCGATGGCGGCCGGCGAGCGATCGTTTATCGCGCGTAATTTTTTCGCTGGCGCCGCTCGCCAACTCCGCGAGCGCGCGCAGCATTAGTCGGGGCGGTCGGGGATCAGCTTCAGCTTGCCTTGTTTGACCGGACGATTAAGACGCATGGCGGGCGCGGCGGCGCCCGTCGCCGCGCCCGCGCCGCGCCGCCCTCGAGTCTTCACCGGGACGCCCTTTTCGCTGACGTCCTTTATCTTGTGGCCCTCGTGCCTGCCCCGCGCTGCTTCGCTCGCGTGTTGATGGGCAGAGCCGGGCGGGGCGGACGGCGGCTGGGGACGGCGCGGCTGATCCATCCCGAAGGCGTGCCGCTCGAGCTTCTTTATCTGATCACGCAGATCGGCGGCCCGCTCGTAGTCGAGATTTTCCGCCGCGTCCATCATTTGCCGCCGAAGCGCGGTGATCCGATCGGGCAACTCATGCGCCGGGATGAACTCTTCTTCGGCCGCTTTGTCGTCGCCTATTTCGGGCACCACCGCCCACTCGGGCGAGTACATCTCGACCAGCGACGCGTCGATCGCCTTGGTAATCGAGGTGGGCGTGATGCCGTGCTGCTCGTTGTAGGCGAGCTGCTTGGCGCGCCTGCGATAGGTCTCGCCGATCGCCTGTTCCATCGATTTGGTGACGACGTCGGCGTACATGAGCACGCGCCCGTTGATGTGGCGAGAGGCGCGACCGGTGGTCTGAATCAGCGACCGCGCCGAACGCAGGAAGCCTTCCTTGTCGGCGTCGAGAATCGCGACCAGCGACACTTCGGGAAGATCGAGACCTTCGCGCAGCAGGTTGATTCCGACCAGCACATCGAACTCGCCCTTGCGCAGGCTGCGGATGATCTCGACGCGCTCGATGGTCTCGATGTCCGAGTGCAGATAGCGCACGCGGATGCCGAGGTCGTGGTAGTAGTCGGTCAAATCCTCGGCCATCTTCTTGGTCAGGCAGGTCACCAGCACCCGCTCGTTGACCGCGACGCGTTTGTGGATTTCCTCGAGCAGGTCATCGACTTGCGTACCGGCCTTGCGCACCTCGATTTCGGGATCGATGAGTCCGGTCGGGCGAATCAGCTGCTCGACGACGAGCCCGGATGATTTCTGCAGCTCGTAATCACCGGGCGTCGCCGAAACATAGACCGCCTGCACGATGTGTGATTCCCACTCCTCGAAATTCAGCGGGCGATTGTCGAGCGCGGAAGGCAGCCGGAAGCCGAAATCGACCAGCACTTGTTTGCGCGAGCGATCGCCGCGATACATCCCGCCGATCTGCGGAACCGTTACGTGACTCTCGTCGATGAAGAACAGTGAATTGTTCGGGAAGTAGTCGAGCAGCGTCGGCGGCGCCTGTCCGGGCAGGCGTCCCGTCAAATGGCGCGAATAGTTCTCGATTCCCGGGCAGAAGCCCATCTCGGCCAGCAACTCGAGGTCATACATCGTGCGTTGCTCGAGCCGCTGGGCTTCGAGCAGCCGATTCTCCGTGCGGTAGAACTCGAGGCGCTCCTTCAGTTCGGCGCGGATATCCCGCACCGCGATTTCCATCCGGTCCGAAGTCGTCACGTAATGCGACGCCGGGTATATCGCGACGCTCTGCAGCTTGCGAATCACCTTGCCACGCAGCGCATCGATTTCGTACAACGCCTCGACCTGGTCGCCGAAGAATTCGACCCGTACCGCACGCTGCTCTTCGTAGGCGGGAAAAATCTCGACCGTGTCGCCGCGCACCCGAAACATCCCGCGATGAAAATCGTAATCGTTGCGCTGATACATGATGTCGACCAGCTTGCGCAGCACCTTGTCGCGGTCGATGGTCTGCCCCTCTTCGAGGAACACCAGCATCTCGAAGTACACCTCGGGCTCGCCCAGGCCGTAGATGCACGAGACCGACGCCACGATCAGCACGTCGTTGCGCTCGAGCAGCGCCTTGGTGGCGGAGTGGCGCAGCTTGTCGATCTCGTCGTTGATGCTCGCGTCTTTCTCGATAAACGTGTCGGTCGAGGGAACGTACGCTTCGGGCTGATAATAGTCGTAGTAGGAGACGAAGTAGCGCACCGCGTTTTCAGGGAACAGGCTCTTGAACTCGTTGTAGAGCTGCGCGGCGAGCGTCTTGTTCGGGGCCATCACGAGCGTGGGCCGGTTCACGCGCGCGATCACGTTGGCCATCGTGAACGTCTTGCCCGAGCCGGTGACGCCGAGCAGAACCTGATGCGGGACGCGGTCGCCCAGATTGCGGACGATAGATTCGATAGCGGCCGGCTGGTCGCCCTCGGGCTTGTAACCCGAGACCAGCTTGAAACTTCCCTCTTTGCCGCGCGCCAGTGAGAGCATGATGAGCGAAACAGTCTAGCAGGGTTTCCGCTTCGCGCGGAATTCGCCTTCAAGTCAGACGGGTTTCAGGCAACAGACCAATGCGCAGAAGCATGGCCACCATAAGGGCGACACAAACCAGTATTAATTCGACTCAAACGACCGCTCCGAACAGCGTCTTTGCGGGCATTCAGAGCGTTACGCGTTATATGAGCCGAGCTTGACCGGGAAATCGCGGCAATTTCACCACCACTTATCCACAGAAAGCCCGGGCTGCACCGAGAGAACGCTCGCCAGCCCGGGCAAAAAATCTCGCCTTTTCACCCCCCGGAGATGTTGCATTCTTGTTACAAATATAACTATATTTTCCCGTCAATTGGGTGGGATAGTTCCCGTTTGGCACGATTGACGCTCAGGGGCAAGTGAGGGGGTTCGCTTCGCGCATAGACGCACTTGGGTGAGGAGGAGTTCATGAGACTGAAATCAAGGTTTTTAAATGCGGTCGCCGGTGTCGCGGGTGCGGCGCTAATCGCCTCCAGTTTGGGCGGTTGCGCAAATTTGCAGAAGCCACGCTCGTGGGGAACCTGCGCGGTCGTCGGAGGACTGCTTGGCGCAGGGGTAGGTGCAGCCTCAGGAATCGTCATCGCTGACAATGTCGCGGGACGTCACCAGAGCGACAAAGACGCCAGGGCTTATGCCGGTGTGGGTGGAGCAGTCATAGGCGCGGGACTCGGCGCGTTGGCAGGCCACTACATCTGCGATCCGCTAATTCCGCCGCCACCTCCTCCACCGCCGCCGCCTCCACCCCCGCCGCCTCCTCCGCCACCGCCACCACCGCCTCCGGTCAAGGAGAAGCTGGTGCTACGCGGTGTGCATTTCGACTTCAACAAGTCGAAAATTCGCCCGGGTGATGCCGCCGTTCTGGATGAAGCCGCATCAACGCTTAAGGCCAATCCGAACGTCACGATCAACGTCAACGGCTACTGCGACGCGATCGGCAGCGAGGAATACAACTTGAAGCTGTCCGACCGCCGTTCAGACGCCGTGGTGGATTACCTCGTGAAAGCCGGAATCCCGTCGAGTCAGTTGATTCCGCACGGGTACGGCAAGACCGACTTCGTAGCCACCAACGACACTGCTGAGGGCCGCGCTCAGAACCGCCGCGTCGAACTGGCGCCCAATCAATAAGCCGGGCCGAGACTGAAACGTCCGCAATCGGCCGCAGTCCCATCGGGGGCTGCGGCCGCTTCTTTTATGTAACCAATATGTAACCAATGTAACGAATCCTCATCATTACGAATCTCAGGAGTGCGAAAGATTCGACTCTTCAATAGACCTCGGTTCCCAAAAATGGCAGGATTTGCGGTGTTTAATTCCAGAATTACTTGAAACCAGGCAGGGGTGCCCATGATCAGATGGAAAAATTGGATTGGCGCGGCAGCGTCTGTCGCTCTTTTGACGGTCTCGTCGTGCGCGTCGTGGACGCCCGAACAGAGAGAGTACACCGCAGTCGGAGCGACCGGCGGCGCGCTCGTCGGCGGAGGGCTGGGGTGCGGAATTGCGGCGGGAACGAGTGGTTCCTTAGAGAGTTATAAGATCGGATGCATCACGGGGGTTGTGATGGGCGCTCTGATCGGCGGCGTGAACGGCTACTTGCTGTCGCCGAAGCCGGTGCCTCCTCCACCACCGCCGCCACCTCCACCACCGCCGCCGCCTCCTCCGCCACCGCCACCACCGCCTCCGGTCAAGGAGAAGCTGGTGATCCGCGGTGCGCATTTCGACTTCAACAAGTCGAAGATCCGCCCGGGTGATGCCGCCGTTCTGGATGAAGCCGCATCAACGCTTAAGGCCAATCGGAACGTGACGATCAACGTCAACGGATACTGCGATGCGATCGGGGGCGAGGAATACAACTTGAAGCTGTCCGACCGCCGTTCAGACGCCGTGGTGGATTACCTCGTGAAAGCCGGAATCCCGTCGAGCCAGTTAATTCCGCACGGGTACGGCAAGACCGACTTCGTCGCCACCAACGACACGGCTAAGGGCCGCGCTCAGAACCGTCGCGTCGAACTGGTGCCCAATCAATAAGCGGGGCCGAGATTGAAATGTCCGCAATCGGCCGCAGTCCCATCGGGGGTTGCGGCCGCTTCTTTATGTAACCAATATATAACCAGTATGTAACCAATGTAACGAATCCTCATCATTACGAGTCTCGGAGCGCGAAAGATTCGCCTCTTCAATAGACTTCGTTTCCCAAAAATGGCAGGATTTGCGGTGTTTAATTCTGGAATTACTTGGAACCCAGGGAGGGATGCTCATGTTTAGATGGAAAAGTTGGATTACCGTAGCGGCGTCTGTCGCTCTTTTGACGGTCTCGTCGTGCGCGTCGTGGACGCCTGAGCAGAAAGAGTACACCGCGTACGGAGCGGCCGGCGGGGCGCTCGTCGGCGGAGGGATAGGGTGTGGAGTTGCTGCCGGGGTAAGTGGTTCCGCAAAGGGTTATGAGATCGGATGCCCCACGGGCGTTGTGGGGGGCGCTCTGATCGGCGGCACGATCGGCTACCTGCTGGCGCCGAAACGGGTGCCACCGCCTCCTCCGCCACCGCCTCCACCGCCGCCTCCTCCTCCGCCACCGCCACCACCGCCGCCGATCAGGCAGAAGCTGGTGTTACGCGGTGTGCATTTCGACTTCAACAAGTCGAAGATTCGCCCGGGTGATGCCGCCGTTCTGGATGAAGCCGCATCAACACTTAAGGCCAATCCGAACGTCACGATCAACGTCAACGGCTACTGCGACGCGATCGGCAGCGAGGAATACAACTTGAAGTTGTCTGATCGACGTTCAGACGCCGTGGTGGATTACCTCGTGAAAGCCGGAATCCCGTCGAGTCAGTTGATTCCGCACGGGTACGGCAAGACCGACTTCGTAGCCACCAACGACACTGCTGAGGGCCGCGCTCAGAACCGCCGCGTCGAACTGGTGCCCAATCAATAAGTCGGGCCGAGACTGAAACGTCCGCAATCGGCCGCAGTCCCATCGGGGGCTGCGGCCATTTTTTTTCTCTCCCGCGCCCGTTGTTCATGCTGACGCTGGTGCGTATTTTTGCTATAGAAAACATCGCTATGATGTTTATTCGAACAGTCGAGATGAGAGCCGCCGTCGCCGCGCTCGCAATCACGGCGCTATTCGCGGCGACGCCGGCGCGCGCCCAATCGCAAGCGGCTGCACAGGCATCACCCGCCTCGGCATCGCGAAGCGCAGCCGTTCCGCAGGCATCCGCTTCACCGGCGGCGAAGAAGACGCTGCGGCAAGAGGTCACGGCGCTGGTTGCGAAATATACGCCCGATCGGCTCAAGCGCGATCTCGAATTCAAGAAGGCCGCGGCGCTGTTCCCGGATTTTTGCCGTCATTGGGAGCAGGATTTGCGCGAGCGCGAGACGAACAATCTGTCGAAATTGAGATTCGATTTGAAAAATGGTTTCGAGACCGCGACCTATACCGCTTATAGCAAGGTCGCCGGCTGCGAATCGCATCAATCCAAAGACGGTTACTCGATCGGAAAGCTCACCTACGAAGAATTCATCTATTACCTGGCCGGCAAGTCCCGGGATGAAGCCAAGCACGCGTCGCCAAGGGCCATCAGCGATACTCACACCACGGAAATTTTCCGCTGGGATAACGGCAAGTGGTTCTACTAGGCCGGTGAAAAAGTGAAAAGTGAAAAGTGAAAAAATAGACCCGGAAAAAGCGCCGCCGGAATGTTCCAGCGGCGCTCGTAGTTTCAAGACGCGCGATTCTAGTTCAATTCCTTGCTGCTGTAGTTCAGGATTCGACGCGCGATAATTATCATGTTGATCTGCTGCGTACCTTCGAAGATGTCGTTGATCTTCGCATCGCGCATCCATTTCTCGACCAGGATTTTGCGCGAGTAGCCCAGCGGCCCCAGCAACTCTACCGCCTTCTGCGTGATCAACGTGACCGCCAGGCCTGCCTTCGCCTTTGCCATCGAGGCCTCGAGGCTGTTGCGCTTGCCGGTATCGAGCATCCAGGCGGCCCGCCATGTGAGCAAGCGCGCCGCCTGCAGCTGCACTTCCATCTCCATGAAGTCGCGTTCGACGGCGGTCAGTCGCCGCGGCGATATTCCGTAGCGGATTGCCACGTTCTGTTGCTTGAGAAAGTCGCGCACGAAGTCCAGCGCCGCGCGTCCCACTCCGAGTGCCATGGCCGCAACGATCGGCCGCGTCGCATCGAAGGTCGCCATCACGTCCTTGAAGCCGCCTTCTTTGCGGACTTCAGCGCTGCCCAAAATTTGGTCGAGCGGAATCCGGCAGTTGTCCAAAACGATCATGGCGGTGTCGGACGCGCGAATGCCGAGTTTGTTCTCGACCCTGGTCACCGACATGCCGGGCGTGTTGTGCTCGACGATGAACGGCTTGATGCCGGCGCGTCCCGCGCTCCTGTCGACTGTGGCCCACACCACCACAAAGCCATCGGATTTCTCGGCCGCCATCTGGCCGGCGGTGACGAAGATTTTCGTGCCGTCGAGGACCCAATTGTCGCCGTCGCGGGTTGCCGTGGTCGCGACCGCCGACGAATCGGAACCGAAGCCGGGCTCCGTAATCGCCATCGCGCCCCACTTGGGCTTGCCTTCCTTGAAGCGCTTAAGAAACCGCTCCTTCTGGTCGGGCGTTCCCGCCGCCATCACCGCCGCGCCACCGAGTCCCGGATTGGGGGTCGAAAGGTAAAGCCCGGCGTCGCCCCAGCACAGTTCCTCGGTGCTGAGGACGGTGAGCAGATTGGCGCGCCGAGGGGCCGCGGGTTTCGATGCGTCAGGCTTTTTGCTTTTGTCGTGGCCGATCTGAATGTCGGCGGCGGCAGCCGATGCCGCCCACATCGACTCGTAAAATTGGGTTGGTTTTTGATGCTCGTGCTCGTCGCAATCGCGCGAGATCGGACGCATCATCTGCTCCGAGACCATGTGGTACATCTTGAGCTGGTTCAATACTTGTGGTTCGAGTTCAAAATCGATCATGATTTTTTCTCCGTAGCGCCCTAGACCGTTGCGATCCCATCGATTGCGGAAAAACCGCGCGCATTGCGCAGCCACATCTCGACCGGGTGCTCGCGGATGTAACCGTGGCCGCCGAGCACCTGGACGCCGTTGTCGGTCAATTTGAGCGCACTCTGCGCGACATAATTCTTGGCCAGGTAGCTTTCCCTCAAGCCGTCGCCGCCCTTGTCCAATTTGAAGGCCGCTTCCCACACCAGCAGGCGCGCCGCGTCGATTTCAATTGCCATGTCGGCCAGGATAAACGCGATCGCCTGTTTGGTCGCGATCGGCACGCCGAACGCCTTGCGCTCCTTGGCGTAGTCGCGGGCGTATTCGAACGCGGCATTCATCACCCCGACGCCCAGCGCGGCAAACGCGACCCGCGACTGGCTCATCAGCCGCGAAAAGTCGATGCCCTTGTCGCCGCCCACGCGCGCATCGGCGCCGACGCGGCAATCTTTGAGCGTCAGTTCGTAAGTCGCGAGCGCTTTGAGGCCCATGTTTTTTTCGCGTTCCGAGACCGTCACGCCGGCGGCGGCGCGCGGAACGATGAAGCCGTCCACGCCTGCAAAACCCTTGGCGGCGTCAGTTGCCGCATAGACCAGCATCGAATCGGATTCGGCCGCGAGCGGCACGTAACACTTGGCGCCGTTCAGGACGAATCCGCCGCCGTCGCGCCGGGCCGAGACTTGCAGCGCCGAGAGATCGAAATCGAAGCGAGGCTCCATCACGGCCGCGGTCGCGGCGGCGAAGTCCGCACCGGAGAATCGCTTCAAATATTTGGCGCGCTGATCGTCGGTGCCCATATCGACGATCGGGTACGCGAACAGCCGCGGCGCGAGCACGTGGATTGCGATCGAAAGATCGCCGAAGCCGAGTTCTTCCGCGACGATCGCGCCGGTCACCGCCGAGCGGGCATCGCCCCCGCCGCCGAATTTCTCCGGGATAGCGCCGCTGACAAATCCGAATTGCCACGCCTTGGCCACCAGCGGGGCGGGAATAGCGCCGCTTTCGTCGGCGGGTCGCGCGGCGGGACGAATCTCGTCGCGCGCGAAGGCGCCGACGCTGTCGCGGATCATCTGCTGTTCTTCGCTGAGTTCAAAGTCGATCATAAATTGGACCCCATCCTCGATTAAAGTAACGCTTTAAGTTTTGACAGGCACCGCAGCCCGCAAGCGCGCCGACTGATATGCCGCTTCCACCATCCGCTGCGCTGCCACCCCGGCCGCAAATTCGGGGTCCGGCTCGCACGCTCCCTTGAGCGCGGCCACAAAGGTCGCATCTTCGGCGGCGTACGGAATCGCCAACCAGTCCTTGATTAGCGCCAGGTAGGGCCGCTCGCGCAGAATCTTTTCGGTGAATCGGGCCATCACTTCGGTCTCGCTGACGGTCTCCTCTTTGGCGCCGGACCCGCGCTGAAAAATGATCGGCCCGAGCGTGTCGGCGTCGGAAGCAGCAAACAGATTCTCGGCGAAAACTTCAAGCCTTCGATTGCTCGGGCGTCCGATCATCCGATGCCATACCGAAGTGAGTTGGGCGTGAAAGCCGCCCGCAAATTCCATCGCGGTCGCGCCGAAGTCTTCAACTCCATCCATCCCGTTCACGTTGCGGGTGCGGCAGTAGAGGCTCGTGACCGGCCCGAACATCCACGTCAGCAGATCGAAGTCATGAACGCTGTGCTCGATGAGCGTGCCGCCGGCGGTCAGCGACGCATCGTTGCGCCACGCGCTCGCATGCGCGCCGCGCGTCGGAAAATCCTGATCGTCGCGCATCGTGATGCTGAGCAGTATCCCCGCGTCCGGCTCCTTGAACATCGCTTTGATCACGTTGTAAACGGGCGAAAATCGCAGCACGAGGCCCACCTGGCTTGTCACGCCGGAAGTTTTGATCGCGGCGGCCATCTCGGATGCTTCCGCCGCGGTCATCGCCAGCGGCTTCTCGCAGAAAATATGCTTGCCGGCGCGCGCGGCGGCAATACAGGCCTGGCGATGCATCGCGGTCGGCGTGCAAATCCATACCGCGTCGATCGATGAATCCGCGATTATCTCTTCGGCCGACTCGAGAGCGCGCGCGCCATCCCATCTGGCCGCGAGTCGCTCGGCCGCCGGATGCGATACGTCGGCGACGGAGACCACGCGGACACTTTGCTCGGTGCGATCGGCGACGTAGCGGAGCATCATCGAATGCGTCTGGCCGATGAGACCGGCGCCGATAATTCCGACTCGAATCTGTCCGCTGACGGGCGTTGGCATCAGGAATTCCCGGATTTTTCCTGGCGGCGGAGTTCTTCCAATTCGCGCTCGCGCTTGTATTTGGTCGGGTCGTCGATGATGCGCGACGGCGGCGCCATCGGCTTGCGGATTTTCGCGATCAATCCGCCCGCGCGATGCTTCTTTGGTTTACGCTGCGGCATATGGCTACGCATCAAAGCCGACATAGCTCATCTGAAGGCCGGTTGTCATCCCGCCGGCCGCGCGCCGTGAAAAGAATCGATCGGAGGCGCAGCGAGTGCACGGACCGACGCTCGCGATGTTCGCGGCGGCGAGTCCCGCGCGTTCGAGCTGGTCCCGCACGACAGCGCGCAAGTCGATAAAGGCTTTGCCGGGGCGCCCTGCCCTCGTATGACTCCGCGCGCCGGCAATCTCGCGGGCAAAGCGATCGCCAAGCTCGGCGTCAACCTCGAAACAACACAGCCCGATCGACGGTCCCATCGCGGCGTGAATATCGGAGGCGCGAGCACCGAGCTTGACCATCGCGCGGACGCCGGCGCCGGCGATATCCGCAATAACGCCACGCCATCCGCCGTGGAACGCGCCGGCTATTTTTCGTTTCGAATCGACCATCAGCGCCGGCACGCAGTCGGCGGTGTATATTCCCAGGATGACGCCGGGCTCGGCAGTGACGAGCCCGTCGCCCGCCGGCCGAAGCGTCGCGGTGTCGCGAGTCGCGGCGTGAATGACGTCGCCATGCACCTGGTTCAGCCTCGCCACCAGCTTCAGGTCCGGCGCCTCGCGACGCAAGCGCTCCCAGTTGGCATCGACGGCACGTTCGTCGTCGCCGACCCAATAGGAAAGATTCATCGAGGCGAACGCGCCCGTGCTGACGCCACCGGTGCGCCCGATAAATCCGTGGCAAAGAGCGGCATCGGGCCACGCCCGAAGAATTTCGACGGCGCTGGAGGCGGGCGATGATTCAGTGTGGGCTTCCATGTCAAAGTGGCCGGCCGCGAGGGTGCGGGTTGTTCGCTGGGCGCAGGATAACCTATAATTCTGATCTTTGGAATTTGAGGTTTTAGAGCGCCTATGAACGGATACGAATATCTGGTGGCGCGAAATCGCCTGATGCAACGGCTCGGCGAGGAACTGGCGCGGCTCGCACCGATCCCGGCTGCCGAACGCGAGGCCGAAACCCGGCGCATCGAGGCGAAGTTCGACGTCCAGCTTGCCGAGTTGTACGCAAAAGTCGCCGACGAATTTCCGGGCGAGCGCAAAAGAAAGGCGCGGCCGATCGCTGACCCTCGGTAAGCGGCTGGGAACAAGCTTGGATCGCTCAATCAGTATCCGGGGCGCGCGCACTCACAACCTGGCTGATATTTCGCTCGAAATTCCCCACAACCGGCTGACGGTAGTCACGGGAGTGTCGGGGTCGGGCAAATCGAGTCTGGTTTTCGACACCGTGTATGCCGAGGGTCAGCGGCGCTACGTGCAGAGCCTTTCGACCTACGCGCGGCTGTTCCTGGAGCGGATGGAGCGGCCGGACGTCGATGCTATTTCCCAGATTCCGCCGGCGCTCGCGCTGCGCCAGAAGAACACCATCAAGAATGCGCGCTCGACGGTCGGCACCGTCACCGAAATCAGCGACTATCTCCGCCTGCTGTTCGCGACCGTCGGTCACACCATTTGTCCACGATGCGGCGGCGAAGTGAGCCGCGACACCGTCGAGAGCGCCGGCGCGCGAATCCTCGACGCGCCCGGACTCTACGTCGTGCTGGCGCCCTTCGAGGCGGGTTCGCGCTCGATTGCCGACGCGGCCGGCTACCTGATTCAGAACGGTTACCATCGCCTGTACGCCAACGACGCGATCACCGAGACCACGGAGTTCGCCGCACGCGCCATCGCCGCCGAAGCACAGCTCGACGCCTCCCGGCCGGATTCGAACAGTCCCGCGGCGCAGCCGAACAGTCCTATGATGGTCGTCATCGATCGCATCTCGGTAAGCGGCGAAGCCGAAATCGAACGCGTGCGCGAGGCGCTCGAAAAAGCCTTCTACCTGGGCGGCGGACGCGCGCGGGCCGTCCGCGTCGAGCGCGATAATGGCAATACGCACAGCGTCGGCGCGATCGATTTCGACCGGCGCTTCAACTGCTCGCGCTGCGCGACCGCGTTTACCGAGCCGACCACGGCGCTGTTTTCATCGAACAGTCCAATCGGCGCGTGTCCCGAATGCGAAGGCTTCGGCCGCACGGTCGAACTCGATCTCGACAAGGTGATTCCGAATCCGAATCTGTCGATCCGCAATGGGTTGGTCGCGCCGTGGCGGACTCCCGCCTATCGCGAGATGAACGAGTGGATGCTGAAGCTGGCGCGGCGCAGAAAAATCCGCACCTCGGCGCCCTTTGGCGAGATGACCGACGAGGAGCGCGTCTGGCTGCTCGACGGTGACGAGGGTCCGCGCGCGAAATGGGATGAAGACAAATGGCCGGGGGTGCGGGGCTTCTTCAAGTGGCTCGAGGGCCGCCGCTACAAGACTCACGTCCGAATCCTGCTGGCGAAGTATCGCCGCTTCGTCATCTGCCCCGCCTGCGGCGGCGCCAAGCTGAAGACCGAGGCGCTTAACGTGCTCGTGGACGGCCTGTCGATTGCCGGCGTCGGGCGGCTCTCGATCCGCGACCTCGTCCTGTGGCTCGACAAGATCGGATCGATCCCCGAAGTCGCCACGCGCGCGGCCGTCGTGATACGCGAGCTGCGCAATCGCGTCGGCTACCTGGTCGAGGTGGGGCTCGGCTACCTGACGGTCGAGCGGCAGGCGCGCACGCTGTCCGGCGGCGAGGCGCAGCGGATTCATCTCGCCAGCGCGCTCGGCAGCGTGCTGGTCGGGACGCTGTATGCGCTGGACGAGCCGACGGTCGGCCTGCACGCCGCGGACGCAAGGAGACTGCTCGCGGTGTTGCACAGTCTGCGCGACTTCGGCAACACGGTCATCGTCGTGGAACATGACCCGGCGATGATCGCGGGCGCCGATCACGTCGTCGAGCTCGGCCCGGGCGGCGGCAGCGAGGGTGGAGAACTCACGTACTCGGGTCCGCCGGCGAAGGCGAATCTTGACAGCATGGCGTCGTCGCCGGGACGCGTGCTGCTGATGCGGGCGCTGGCCAAGCGGCGCAAATTCACCAGGCGCGATCCCGCGATTCGAATCGCCGGCGCGCGCGAGCACAATCTGGCCGGCCTCGACGCGGCAATCCCGGCCGGGCGGATGGTTTGCGTCACCGGGGTTTCAGGATCGGGAAAATCGACGCTGGTCGAGGACGTTCTCTACAACAATTATCTGCGCCGCTCGGGCAATACCTCGGTGGAGCCCGGCGAATGCGATCGGATCGACGGCTTCGAGCTGATCGGCGACATGGTGCACATGGGACAGGAATTGCCGGCGCGCTCGATGCGCTCGAATCCGGCGACCTATCTGAAAATCTACGACGAAATCCGCAAGCTGTTCGCCGCCAGTCCCGAAGCGCGCCGCCTGGGCGTGCAGGCGCGGCATTTTTCGTTCAACGTCACGGGCGGAAGATGCGAAAAATGCCGCGGCATGGGCACTATCACGATCGAGATGCATTTCATGGCGGACCTCGAGGTGAAATGCGAGGCGTGCGACGGCCGCCGCTTCCAGAGCCACATTCTCGCGATCAGACTGCGCGACTTAAACATCGCCCAGGTGCTCGACCTTACCGTGGAGGACGCGCGCGCGTTTTTCATCCGTCATCCCGCCATCGTCAAGCGGCTCGACGCGCTGATTGCGGCCGGCCTCGGCTACATCCGGCTCGGGCAGACCACCTCGACGCTGTCGGGCGGCGAGGCGCAGCGCCTCAAGCTCGCGCGATTTCTGCTGGCCGATCTCGAACCCGTGCCGGCGGGAGAACACGGGAGGCATCTGCCGCGGATGTTCATCCTCGACGAGCCGACCACCGGGCTCAGCTCGACCGACATCAAGCGCTTGATCAAAGTGCTCAACCGGCTGGTCACCGAAGGCAACACGCTGGTCGTGATCGAGCACAACCTCGAGTTCATCGCGAACGCCGACTATGTCATTGATCTCGGACCCGGTGGCGGCGACGAGGGCGGGCGGATCGTGGCGGCCGGTTCTCCCCTCGACATCGCGGCGTGCGAGAAGTCCGAGACCGGCCGCGAGCTCCGGCGCTTGTTCGGGTTGCCCGAACATGGCCGCGAGGCCCGCTCGGTTTTGCGCGCTGCCGCGGGAGTGTAGTTTGGTGAATTGGCAAGGAGGAAGTATGCGGGGATTTAATCGTCTGGCGCGGGGCGCAACGCAACTCAGCTTCGTAGATGTACTCACCGCAGTAATTCTGCTTGGGATTCTGCTTTACGCCGCGACCCTTCAATTTTCCGTGTACAATCGGCCCCCGGCCCCGCCGATTCCAACCGGCAATTCCGCGAGCCGTTGACTCCTTGCAGGACGTGCGTGCCCTTGCAGGACGCAATAAAGGAACGCCTCGATCATTACCTCGTGCGGACCGGCTTGGCGCCCTCGCGGCGCGTGGCACAGGAGCTGGTCGAGCGCGGGATGGTGCGAATCAACGGACGGGGCTCGAAGAAAAGCGAAATCGTCGGCGCCGAGGATCGGGTTGAAGTTGCCGCCGCGGATCGCCGCGCGGCTATCGAGCCGAATGCCGGCCTCGCGCTCGAAGTTCTGCATGAAGATGCGGCCGTGATCGTCGTGAACAAACCCGGCGGCATTCCCTGTCATCCGATCCAGGCGGGAGAGCGCGACACTGTCATGAATGCGATCGTCGCGCGATTCCCGGATACCGCGACCGCCGGCGAAAAGCCGCTCGAAGGCGGACTGGTGCATCGGCTGGACAACGGCACTTCGGGCGCGCTGCTGATCGCGCGCAATCGCCGCGCGTTCGAGAAACTGCGCGACGCGATTCGCGCGGGGCGAATCGCACGCCGCTATGAGGCGCTGGTCGCGGGATCGCTCGAGCGCAAGATTCAGATCGACACGCCGATCGCGCATCACGCCAAAAACGCGCGCAAGATGGTCGTCGGCGATCCCTCCAGTGCGAATCCGAAACGCGCCGGGCGCGCCGCGACTACGCTCGCCGAGCCAATCCGGCGCATTGGCGAGTTCACGCTGTTGTCAGTCGCGCCGAAGACCGGCAGCCGCCATCAGATTCGCGTGCATCTGGCCAGCCTCGGCCATCCTATAGTTGGCGACACGCTTTATGGCGGCCCCGCGATCGCGACGCTCGCGCCCGGGCGCTTCTGGCTGCATCTATGCGAGCTAGCGTTCGACTCGCCGGCGGTCGGCCACGTCAAAGTGATTGCGCCTGTCCCGCCGGATCTGAAGAAGCTTATCGATTAGCCCGGGAACAGCAAGGCCGCCAACGCCTCAGTTGCAGGCACATCGCGCGCACACGCAATTTGAAACGCATCCGGTCGTTAGCTGCGATTCTTCCTGCAAGTTTGGACGGATCCCTATCACCGCGCTTGACACCTGCGTGCGCTGCGTGAACGCCGTGCCATTGTAGATCGTTGGCTTTCCCGAGTTCGGCGAAGCTCCTTCCGGCACCATGTACGCCGACTGCTGGTTCTCGTTCGACAAGTAGGTGGCGCACTGCCCGCGCGCAGACTGGCTGGCAAGAACATAGCTGGACGACGAAACGACGCCGGCCCATTGGGTCCCGCTTCCCGGCGCCGAACAGGTGCATCGAAATGCGCGTGGCGTCGGCGCCGCGGCCGCAACTGCTGCAGGCGAAGTTCCCGGCGCCGCCGCGAGAGCAGGCAGCGTTCCGATCGTCGCGAAGGCCTGCGGCTGACCGGGAGCCACGGGTGCAGTCAGTGGCACCGGTCCCGGCGCCGCGGTAACTTGCGCGAATGGCTGCCGCGCGAGTCTTGACTCGCTGAGCGCCAGCATAAGGATCGGGGACACGATGAGTACTGCGATTACCAGCCTGACAGCGCGCATACCATCTCCAAGTGCGACTCGCGAAGAAATCCAGCCGCCTTCGATTACGGAAGACAAGGCGGGCCGCCTTGGCTATAATCGCGGGCTAGTTGGCGCCGCGCAAGCGCTTCAGTTCGATTCGGCGTTGGCAAATCGAACCCAAACTGCTGAGTCAAATTGCATAATCGGCGTGTGCGGAAGTGGCGGGCCATCGCCGGCGATGGCAACAGTACCAAGGAGGTTCATTTGTATGTCGAGAAGTAAATGGGTGTCTTTTGCGATGCTGACCATTTCCCTGCTGATGCTCGCAGCCTCGATCGGATTTGCCCAGGATCAGCTCAACGTGACCGGCTCGCTGCCCACCACGCCGTTGCCGCCGCCGGATCTGACCGGACCGATTCAGATGCGGTCCGTGCCGGTCGGGCCGCAGGAGCCGCCGCCGGCCAACGTGCCGCCCAGCGCCTCCAACCAGTTCGAGCATCACGATGATTTGTTGAATCTGCCGCGCATCTTCGCGCATCAGTGGTCGCTGACCAACGAAATCGCGCCCGACAACCTGATCAGCGAGCGCTACATGCGCTCCGAAACTCCCACCGCGCGCGGCCTCACGCTCAAGGAAGCCATCTACATCGCGATGCAGAACAACCCGTCGCTGAAGGCTGCCGAACTCGACCCGGTCGCCTCGATGGAAACCGTCCGGGAGGCCAACGGAAGCTTCGATCCGAACCTTACCGCGCAGGGTGACGTCGAAAAGAGCGTCGTGCCCGTCACCTCCCCCTTGCAGACCGGTGCCGGCGGCGGCGCCGTGCAGAAATTCTACGATTGGAACTTCGGCCTCAACAAAGTCTCCGCGATCACCAACGGAACCTGGGGCGTGACTTTCAACAACGATCGTTCGCTGTCGAATTCGCTCTTCGCCGGCGTCAATCCTTCCTACACGCCCAGCCTCGCACTCTCGCTCTCACAGCCATTGCTGCAGAGCTTCGGCTGGGAGTTCGCGACCATCAACGTCCGGATCGCAGAGTCGGGTCAGAAGCAGGCGCAATGGACTTACGGCCAGGCGCTGCAGGATTTCGTGCAGAAGATCGGCGGCGATTACTGGAACGTCGTGCTCGCCGAGGAAAATCTCGAGGTCGCGCGCGCCGCGCTGACCTTCAATATCGACCTGGTCCGCCAGAATGCGATCAGCGTCAAGGTCGGCACTCTTGCTCCTATCAACCTGCAGGAAGCGCAGTCCGCGGCCGCCACTGCGGAGGCCAACGTGTACACCGCCGAAGCCAACCTGAAAAATTCCCGCGTCCAGCTCCGCCAGGACGTGATGCTCAATCCGTACGGCACCTTCCTGCCCGAGCAAATCCAGCCGCTCACGCGGACCAACCCCAAGGAGCAGATCGTCATCGATGAGGAGCGCGCGCTCGAGCTGGCCGTGCAGTACCTGCCTTCCCTGGGCAATATGCGCGAGGCGATTCGCGACGCGTTGCTGCAGGTGAAGTACTCGGAGAACCAGGTTCTGCCGCAGCTCAACCTGGGCGCGCAATTCGGCCTGACTGCGGTCGCCGGATACACGCCTTGTGTGACCAAATTCATCACGCCTGGACAGGGAAACTGCGATGACAAAGCCGGCGCCAGGGCGCCGTTAGGCGGAATCTATGGCGACGCGCTCGATCGCCTGTGGGGCTTCAGCTATTACAACTACGCCGCCGTGCTGTCGTTCCAGATGCCGCTGGACAACGCCATTCCGCGCGCCGCTCTGGCGCAGGCTCGCATACAATACGAACAGCAGCGGGTACAGTATCGAGCGGCGCTGTCGCAAGCGGTCGTCAATGTGGAGAGCGCGATCTCTAATCTGTATGCCGACTATAAACGCGCGGCCGCGACTGCCTCGGCAACTTACTACGCTCGCCAGGCGCTCCACGATGAGCAAGTGATGTTCCGGGTCGGAATGGCGACCACGCACGACCTGCTGCAATTCCAGGAAGAGGAAGTGAGCGCCGAGGGCGACCAGGTGCAGGCCGAAGTCGATCTCGAAAACGCCAAGCTCGCGCTCGCCCACAACGACGGCACGATCCTGCAGGCGTTCAATATCAATTGGGAAGTGCAGAATCCGCACGAAGTGCCGTGGTACGCCGCCTTCTAGCAGGGTAATCAGCGACACGAAAAAACGGCGCCGGATCGCATCGCGATTCGGCGCCGCACTATTTTACGCGGGCTGGAGAATCTCAGTGATGCCCGAGGATCGCATGCGGTGGCTCAACGATGGCCCCCGCCGCCGCCACCACCGTGAACGCCACCACCACCACCGTGGAAGCCGCCGCCGGCCTCATGTCCGACGCCGCCGCCGTGATAGAACTCCGTATGATGGCCGTCGCCGTGATGTTCTTCCCACGGATGGTGGACGCGGAAGCCGGGATAGCCCCAGCCCCACCAACCCCAGTATGGCGCATAGCCGTATTCTGGGTAGCCATAGCCGCCACCATAAACAGGAAAGCATCCGCTCGCGGTGCAGGCGACTATTCCAAGCAGAATGAGTGCTCCGATCGAGCAGACCGAGACAAAGGATCTCTTTTGTTGTGAGCGCACTTTAGGGAGCTCCCCAAGCCGGCTTGCCGTCATCACGATAGAACGCCAAACCGGGAGTCTGGGCCGCTGGAACATCCAGGCTGGTTCGCAGATGGCCATTGGGATCGTAGAGACCGAGTCCGGGTTCACCGGCCGTCCCCAGCGCCATGGTCACGCGCATCTTGCCATCCTTATCGAAGAGGTCCAAACCTGGCGTGCCGTTCGCAGCGAGGTCAATGGTCAGGCGGGTACGGCCGGTGGAGTCTTCAAGGTTGAATCCCACTGCGCCGTCGGATGTCACGCCCATCGCGGCACGGAGCTTGCCGGTGCTGTCGCGCAGCAGGAATTGTTGCGCCTCGAGCGTTTCCGGTACCGCCGAACTCGTCTCCGCCATCGTGAACAGCGCACCGCAGAGAAGCAGCAACGCGCCGGTCATCAGCCGCAGGTGCTTGTTGCTGCGCTGGAGTTTAGCCTGTTGCAGTTCCAGCCGTGAAAGCCGCCCGATCAGGTCACCTGTCGATTGCTCCATAATTAACCCTCAACCTGCCATTGAACGAGAGCTGGAAACTGAAGAGTTTTTATCAAAACGAAAATTCCGGGTCTAGTTTGCGGGTTTCAGTGATGCCCGAGGATCGTCAGTCGACGGCTGGCGAAGCGCCATCCCGCGGGCGTCTTGCGCAGCTTGTCCGTGAAATACCCAACCGTCGATTGCTGCACCCGCCCGTCCTTGCAGTGGTAATAGAGCAGGTAGGTGGTACCGGCGCCGCCGGCGCCGTCGAGTTCGAAGGCAGGATTGGCGACCACGTGGAGCACCTGCGCGCCGCCGAGTGATTCCTTGTACAGCGCCGCGAAATGCTTGAGGCCGTCGCGTCCGCTGTGCTTGCCGAAGCGCGGGCTCTCGAAGACGCCGTCCTCAGTGAAGCAATCGATCCATTCATCGTAGCGGCCGCCGTCGATCGTCAGGCAATAGCGCGCGTGCAGCGCGCGAACTTCCTCGCGATCTTCGAGTGTTCCTGTAATCGCCATCGCATCAACTCCCCGTGTCTGTTCTCACTGCGGTGAGCGGCGCTCAAATCACTTTCTCTATACCACATCCGGCAAATTGACTTCGCACTCAAACGGCCGCGCAACAGCCAACCCCGCGGGCTTGAGTTTCGGCGCCGTCGGACGCATCAATCATATATGGCCGCGCTCGCCCAGGTGCTCGACTTTCTGTATCCACCGCGATGCTCGGCATGCGCAGCGCGGCTTGCATCCGAAGCCGGACAGCGACAGCGCGTTTGCGCTCGATGCATCGCGCGAGTCGAGCGGATGCCCGAGCCGCGCTGCGAAGTGTGCGGCGGACCGCTCGAGTCCGCCGTCAGCGATGCGACGCGATGCGCCCGATGCCTCGCGCATCCGCCACGCTATCGAATCGCTCGCACTATCGCGCGCTATCGAACCACCGCCGAGGACGAACCCGGCAGCCTGCCCGCGCTGATTCGCCGTCACAAGTACGGCCTCGATCAATCCGTCGGGCGCGCACTGGCGCAATACTTGGGCGACGAGCTGCCAGTGTCGGCTGAGGACTACGATGTGGTCATCCCGGTGCCGCTGCATTGGCGGCGCTTGTGGTGGCGCGGATTCAACCAGGCCGCGCTGCTCGCCGGCGAAGTCGCACGGCGGCTCGATCTCCCGCTGGATACCACCGCGATGTCGCGCAGGCGCTTCACCATGCCGCAGACCTCGCGTCACCACGACGAGCGCGTCAAGAACGTGCGCCGCGCGTTCACGGTCACGAATCCCGAACGTGTCAGGAATCGCCGCGTGCTGATCGTGGACGACGTGATGACCACGGGCGCCACGGTCGATGAATGCGCGCGCGTGCTGATCGCGGCAGGCGCCGCTTGCGTGGATGTATTCACGCTCGCGCGCGTGCTATGAGCGGACCGCAACCCGTCGACTGGGATGAACGCCATCGCGGCCAGCCGCCCGGCGAAGCCGAGCCGTTCCTGGCCGCGATGCTCGCGCGATTGCCGCGCGGCGGCGTCGCGCTCGACATCGCCGCAGGACGCGGACGCAACGCGCTCGCGCTCGCACGGGCGGGCATGCGGGTGGTCGCGGTTGATCGCTCCAAGGAAGCGATGCGCAGCGTCGCCGCGACTGCGCGGACCGCGCGACTGGCCATCTGGCCCATGGTCGCAAACTTGGATAGCTTTCATCTCAAGGACGAATCTTTCGACGTCATCGTGAATATAAACTTCCTTGACCGCGCGCTGTTCCCGAAATTTGTCCGGGCGCTCAGACCCGGCGGCATTTTGATCGCCGCTACGTTCCTGGTTGACCAGGCTGCGATCAATCCTCCACACGATCCGCGCTTTCTGCTCGGTCACGGAGAGCTTCGCGCGCTCGCCGGCGAACTCGAGATCGAGGAATACCGCGAAGGGTTGACTGCTTCTTTAGGCGGCCAGCCCGCCTTTCGCGCGTCGATGGTGGCGCGGCGGAGGAAATCGGCCTGATGGCGCCCGCCGGGATGACCTACAAAGCGGCCGGCGTCGATATCGCGCTGAAGCAGAGCCTGATTCCGCTTTTCGGTTCGATCGCCCGGACCACGGCCGGCGCGCATGTGATCGGCGGGGTCGGCGGATTCGGCGCGCTGGTCGGACTCAACGCCGCGCGCAAGATGCGCGCGCCGGTCCTGGTCGCGGGCGCCGACAGTGTCGGGACCAAGCTCATGATCGCGTTCGAGACCGGGTGTCACGACACCGTCGGAATCGACTGCGTCGCGATGTGCGTCAACGACATCATCTGCCATGCGGCGCGTCCGCTGTTCTTTCTCGATTACATCGGCTCCGGCAAGCTCGAAAAAAAAGTCGCGCTCGACATCGTCAAGGGCGTCGCTCGCGGATGCGCCCAGGCCGGCATGAGCCTGGTCGGCGGCGAGACGGCGCAGCTCAGCGGATTGTACAAGCCCGGCGAGTACGACCTGGCCGGCTTCGCGGTGGGAATAGTCGAACGCGCGCGAATTCCCAAGCCGTCCAATGTGCGCGCCGGCGACGTGCTGATCGCAGTCGCATCCAGCGGACTTCACTCCAACGGCTTCTCGCTGGTGCGCCGCGTTCTGCTCGAACACGCCAAACTCAAGCTCGGCTCCAACATCGCAGAACTGGGATGCACGCTCGGCGAGGAACTCCTGCGTCCCACGCTCATCTACGCGCGCGTCGTCGTCGAACTGTTCGAGCGCTTCAAGATAAGCGGCCTTGCCAATATCACCGGCGGCGGCGTGCTCGAGAACCTGCCGCGCGTGATGCCCGAAAACACCCGCGCAATCCTCGAACGCGGGGTTTGGCCGACGCCGCCGATTTTCGACATGATTCAGCGCCTTGGCAAAATCACCCGCGCCGAGATGGATCGCACCTTCAACAACGGCCTCGGGATGGTCGCGATCGTGCCCGCGCGCGAGGCCGACCGCGTCGTCGCTCATTTGCGCCGCCGCGAATATGGGGCATATGTTGTCGGCGAAGTAAGGCGCGGCAAGCGCGGAGTGTCAATTCGCTGAGCCGCGGCTAATTCGATGGCGGAAAATCCGACGGTCAAACTCGGCGTCCTGATTTCCGGCGCCGGCACCAATCTGCAAGCGATAATCGACGCGATTCTGCACGGCGACCTCAAGGCCGAAATCCGTCTCGTCATCTCGAATCAGGCCGACGCGCAGGGGCTCGAGCGCGCCCGCCGCCACGGAATCGAGACAATGGTCATCGACCATCGCAAGTTTGCATCGCGCGAGGACTTCGACCGCGCGATCCTCGCCGCGCTTCTCGATCGCTCCGTCGAACTGGTCGCGCTGGCGGGCTTCATGCGCCTGTTCTCGCCCGTGATGCTCGAGGCGTTCCCCGGCCGCATCATGAATATCCACAACAGCCTGCTGCCGTCGTTTCCCGGCATTCACGGGCCCAAGGACGCGATCGAATACGGCGTCAAGATAGCGGGATGCACGGTTTTCTTCGTCACTGCGGGTGTCGATGTCGGCCCGGTGATCGTGCAAGCCGCGGTGCCCGTGCTGCACGGCGACGACGAACAACGGCTGGCGGCGCGAATCCTGCTCCAGGAGCATCGCATCTTTCCGCACGCGATCGCGCTCTTTCAGCAGGGCCGTCTCGAGATTCAGGGCCGCCGGGTTATCATCAAGGTCGATTCGCCCAAGCCAAACTCGTCGCCGTTGGTGAATCCTCCGGTGGATTGATTCGGAAATTGAAAACGCTTTCGGTAATCGTGCCGATGCTCAACGAAGCGGCCGCCATCGCGAGCACGCTGCGCGCGCTTCGCCGCGGCGCTCCCGACGCGGAGATCGTCGTCGTTGACGGCGGCAGCATCGACGCCGGCGTCGCCATCGCACAACCATTGTGCGACACGGTGATTGGCGCATCGCGCGGCCGGGCGCACCAGATGAACGCGGGCGCGCGCGAATCGCACGGCGGCGCATTGGTTTTCGTCCACGCAGATACACTAGTGCCATCGACCTTTGCCGCTGACATCGCATCGGCATTGTCCGATCCCGCGGTGGTCGGCGGACGATTCGACGTGAAACTCGACTCGAGCGCCATCCCCTACCGGATTATTGGCGCGATGATCAGCCTGCGCTCGCGAATCAGCCGCACCGGCACCGGCGATCAGGCCATCTTCGTGCGGCGCGACGTCTTCGATCGCCTCGGCGGCTTCCCCGAGCTGGAGCTATGCGAAGATCTCGAATTCGCGCGACGGCTCAAGCGCTCAGGACGCGTTGCCTGTCTGCGCGCCCGCGTGACAACGTCTGCGCGGAGATGGAACCGCGACGGAGTGCTGCGTACCATCGTCAGGATGTGGCTGATTCGCGCGATGTACCTGATGGGTGTGGCGCCTGCTCGTCTCAAACGCATATACTCCGACACCCGCTAGGGAACCTCTGCATAAGTTGATCGATTGGTGTACAAAGGAACTGGTTGAGTGGCGGATGAGGAGGTGCGGTGATGGGTAATCAGCGGACGTTTGCTTCGGTGGCTTGGACGCAGAAAGGAAAGG
>NZ_JBEKBF010000017.1:0-83003 GCF_050015535.1 Binatus soli (SeqCode)
CGACGGTGGAAAACGTCGAAGTGATGGGCAGTCACGTCGGGATGGGATTGAACGCCGATGTGTACCGCGTGATCGCTGATCGGCTGGCGATGCCGCATAGATCGCAGCTCCACTTGGCGGATTCACACGCCGCGGCCGCGCACAGTTGAATCCGGCGCGCGTCTCACGCGCGTCCGTAAACCGCAATAATCGCGCCCGGCGTCACGCGGCAATCGTTCGAGCACAGATAAGCGATCGCATCCTGGGCGAAGGCGTCGCGCCTTGACTGTTGACTATTTGAAATTCGCGTTTGCGAAATCCCAGTTGGCCAGTTCCCACCACGCCTCGACGTACTTGGGACGCGCGTTGCGATAGTCAATGTAGTACGCATGCTCCCAAACGTCGCAGGTGATTATCGGGGTCTGACCTTCGCGTATCGGGCATCCCGCGTCATGGGTCGCGATGACTTGCAGCGAGCCGTCCTTCGCGCGCACCAGCCACGCCCATCCGCTGCCGAAGTGACCAGCGGCAACCTCGCTGAATTTTTTCTTGAACGCATCGAAATTGCCGAAGCCTTTTTTGATCGCATCGGCGACCGGACCTCCGGGTTCGCCGCCGCCCTTCGGACTCAAGGATTTCCAGTAGAAGGAATGATTCCAATGCTGCCCCGCGCTGTTGAAGAGCGGCCCCGGTTCCGCCGTCTTCACAATCTCTTCGAGCGAAGCGCTCGCGAATTTGGTGCCCACCACCAGTTCGTTGAGCTTGGTGACGTAGGCCTTGTGATGCTTGCCGTGATGATACTCGAGCGTCTCGGCGGAGATATGGGGTTTCAGCGCGTCCATACTGTATGGGAGATTTGGAAGTTCAAAAGCCATGGCGAAATATCCTTTCGGGCGGAGACGCCAAATGCGATACGGCGCCCGGTTGTGGGTAAAGATCGACCGTAAAATCCTACGCCCGATTCGGAGTTGAGGATACACTACCGAATTTCGGTCCCGCTTCGTCCCGGCTAGTCCGGCCTAGTCCACCTCACAATTTCAAAACCGCCCATCACCTAATTTCGAGTTCAGCCGAAGTTTCTCGCTAAAAAGAAAGCATAAGCAGCGCCAACCGCGGCTGCTTCATTTCTTCTTCGCTGCCTCGGCAAGAAAAGCCACCAAGTCGTCGATCTTATTCTTAAGCTGAGGCTGCGCACGCATGTTATGCGTCGTGCGCTTGGGTTTGTATCCGGGCGGATACTTGAGATACAGAATGCGATCGGCAACCAACTCGCGCGATGAACCCGCGATCGCCGGTCCCTTGCTGCCGGCCAGGTTGGGATCGCGGTTATGGCAAACCATGCAGGTGGTCACGTACGCGATTCGCCCCCTCTCTGCCGGCGTCAACGGCTTTGACGGACCGCACGCCGACAGTGCTATCGCAAATATCGCCGCGCACGCGCCGAGCCACGATTGCCGTCGCGCACGCGCCGCCGTTCCTGACCTGATGGGTTGGCCGAAGACTGTTTGCACGTGGGCTAGAGTTCGCGGCGGCCGCTGAGCGCACTGGTCAGAGTCGCGGAGTCGCTGTATTCGAGGTCGCCGCCGGCTGGCAGTCCGCGCGCCAGCCGCGTCGTCCTCACGCCGAGCGGTTTCAGCGCGCGCGCGATGTAAAGCGCGGTCGCCTCGCCCTCGACGGTCGCATTGGTCGCGATTATCACCTCGCGAACGACCGCGGGCGGGCTCACGCGGGCAATCAGTTCTTTCATCTTGATGTCGTCGGGGCCGATGCCGTCCAACGGTGCGAGCGCGCCATTGAGCACGTGATACACGCCTCCAAAACTGCGGGCTCGCTCGATAGCCATTAAGTCCGCCGGCCCTTCCACTACGCAAATCACCTCCCGTTCGCGTCCCTCGTCGTCGCAAATCTGACAGCGTGGATGGTCCGACAGCCCGAAGCATCCCGAGCACAGACCGACACGCTCTTTCATTTCGAGCAGCGCTTCGGCCAGCGCGATCACCTGGTCGCGCGGCCGATTGAGCAGATTGAACACCAGCCGCGACGCTGTCTTCTCGCCGATCCCGGGCAGCCGCGACAGTTCTTTGACAAGCCGCGTCATCGCAGGCGGCAGGCCGTCCTGGCGCTTCAGGTTTTCCGGCATCCCGCGCTCCGTCATTCGGTGCCGAAGCCGGGGATCTGCAGACCCTGGAGCGGACCGAGCTTGCCCATCTCGTCGGCGAGCATCCTCTGCGCGCGCGCCATCCCGTCGTTAACGGCGACCAGGATCAGATCTTCGAGCATCGACTTGTCGTTGGCCGCGACGATCGCGGCATCGATTTCTATTTTGCGCAGGCGCAGCGAGCCGTCAACGACCACGCGCACCATCCCGCCGCCCGATTGAGCCTCAACGGTTCTGGCTGACGCCGTTTCCTGCATCTCCTTCATTCGCAACTGCAGCGCTTGCGCCTGCTGCATCAATGCCGACAAGTCTATTTCTGCCATTCTGATTGCTCCTTGCCGCGTGCTCCCCTGCGCGGCGTACTACCTTGATTCCGGGTCGCCGCCTTCCCTCGCCGAAGCCGGCGCGAGATTCGGTATCCTGAGTTCCACCAGCCGCGCGTCCAGCGTATCAAACACTCTTCGCACCGCGGGATCCGCAAGCACCGCTTGCCGTTCCTCGGGTGTCGCTGCGCGCCGCGCAGCATCCATCGCCGGCGGCGTCGGCGCGATTTCTCCGGTTGGTTCAACAGGCTTCGATGCCGCCGTCTCTTTTTGCGCGTTCTTCGTCGCAATCGGATTATTTGTATCCGCCGCCGCTGCAGACGGCAATTCTCGCGTCAGGCCGTTGCCGCCGAGCGGGATCGTAGCGCGGCCGGCAGCAGCAAGCTTCGCCACCCCGTTGGTCGAAAGCTCGACTCGAATCGCGCGGCCAAGATGCTCGCTCGCAAGCTCCGCAATCACCGTCTTGTTGTCGTTCAGATAGCGGACGTAAATGTCGTTTCGCGCCGTGACCGTCAGCAGATCGCCGTCGAGCACAAGTCCCGCGCCCTGCTCCATGAAACCGGCCAGCGCAGCGCGTCGGCCCCGGATGAAATCGCGCAGCTCGGGAAGTTCACGCGGGCTGTTGTCTTGAACCTCGTGGCGAAGCGGCGCATCGGCCTTGACTTCGCCCTCGACGCGCAGCCGCCGCGCACCACTGGATTGTTCCTTCGATGCGGCCTCCGGCTTCGCCGCGCCCCGGCTGCTCGAGCCGCCGCCGGACGGCGCGGGTGGAGTCCCCGAGGCCGGCGGCGCCGCAGTCTTGTCCGAGCCGATCGCACGCAGCAACTCGTCGGCGTCGATCACCGCCGCCAGCGACGCCATCCGTACCACCGCCATTTCGAGCAGCAGGTCGGGATACGGCGAGCGAAGAATCTGTTCCTGCGAATCGGCCATCAGACGAAACAGCCGCATGAGGTCGCGCGAGCTCGCGCCCGCGGCCAGCCGCTTGAGCTCCGTCACTTCGTGATCGGGAATATCGTCGAGCGGGCTGTCCGCGTCGCTTGCGGGAAGTTTCGCGACCGCGAGATTTCTGAACGTCTCGAGCAGATCGCGCCCCAGCGATTCAAGGTTTGCGCCGCGGCTCTTAAGCTCGCGCACGTGCGCGAGCGCTCCGGCCGCGTTCTTCTCCAAAATCGCGTCGGCCAGTTTCAAAACCGTAGTCCGGCTCGCGACGCCGAGCGACGATGCCACCTCGGCCTCCGTCACCTTGCCCGACGCCGTTGCCGTTGCCATCGCGGTCTCGAGCATCCGCTCCGCATCGCGCATGCTGCCGCCGGCCTCGCGCGCGAGCAGCCGCAGCGCGCTCTCCTCGACCTCGAGCCCTTCGCGCCGTGCGAGATCCTTCAGCCGCTCGAGAATCGTGGCGTACGGGATGCGCCGAAAGTCGTAGCGCTGCAGGCGCGACAGGATCGTCTCCGGCATCTTCTGCGGCTCGGTCGTCGCGAGGATAAACTTGACGTGCGGCGGCGGCTCCTCGAGCGTCTTCAGCAGCGCGTTGAAGGCCGAATCGGTCAGCTGATGCGCCTCGTCGATAATGTAAATCTTGAAGCGGTCGCGCGCCGGGCGGTAGCTCAAGTTTTCGATTATCGCGCGCGCGTCCTCGATCTTGCGGTATGTAGCGCCGTCGATCTCACTGACGTCGAGCGAGCGGCCGCCGCGAATCTCCACGCACGCCGCACATTCGCCGCACGGCTCCGCGGTCGGACCCTTCTCGCAATTGAGGCATCGCGCGAGAATTCGTGCCGCCGTGGTCTTGCCGACGCCGCGAATCCCGGTGAATAGAAACGCGTGCGCTATTCGGCCCCGCTTCAGCGCTTCGCTGAGCGTGCGCGTCACGTGCTCCTGGCCCACCAGCTCCGAGAAGCGCTCCGGCCGCCATTTGCGCGCGAGTACGAGATGTGTCGTTAGGGATTCGGCCATCGCGAAATCTTTTCGCACTGGAACTGCCCGTCGAATGATAGCCAGGCACCCCTGCGGCACAGGGTGTCAGCCGGTACCGTTGCTTCCTTCCGGACCTGGCGGGGTTCGCGGCCTTCCCTTGCGCAGGACCCGGCTATCAGCGGCGGGCAGTTCCGATAAATTACTCCAAACGCGCGTTCCTTTTGCGCGCTTTATTAGAATATCACAGCGCCGTTCATGCAACTGCCAATGACGAAAATTTTTCGTGCCCCATGTAACTCGATTGTGCTGCAACCGACGCGAGTCTTCGAGCGTCGGAAGACGCCAGGGGTGATGGCGTGCGCGGCGCGCGGTTGCTATCACAATTGTCATGGGATCGCGCGCCGACAAGGTCGCTATTGGCCTCCTCCAGATGAGCTGTGCGCCCGAGCCGCGTCTCAATCTCGACAAGGCAATCGCCAAAATCGAGGAGGCCGCCCGGCGCGGCGCGCAAATCGTCTGCACCCAGGAGCTGTTCGGCGCGCACTACCCGTGTCAGACCGAGGACCCGAAATTTTTCGATCTCGCCGAACCGATTCCCGGACCCACCACCGAAGCGCTCGGCGCCGTGGCAAAGGCGCGGAAAATCATCATCGTCGCGTCGATCTTCGAGCGCCGCGCGGCGGGCCTCTATTACAACGCTGCCGCTGTTATCGATGAGGCCGGGAAAATCGTCGGCCGCTACCGCAAGATGCATATCCCCGACGATCCCCGCTATTACGAAAAATTCTACTTCACCCCCGGCGATCTCGATTTCGTCGCGCACCCCACCTCGCGTGGCCCGCTCGGCGTGCTCGTATGCTGGGATCAATGGTTCCCCGAGGCGGCCAGGCTCACCGCGATGGCTGGCGCGCAGATCCTGTTCTATCCGACCGCGATCGGATGGTGGCATGGCGAGCCGGAAACAGTCCGTCCCAAACAGCAAAACGCCTGGGAGACGATCCAGCGCAGCCACGCCATCGCCAACGGCGTCTTCGTCGCGGCCGTCAATCGCGTCGGCGTCGAGGGTGAACTCGAATTCTGGGGCGCTTCATTCGTCGCCGATCCATCGGGCGAGGTCATCGCGCGCGCAAGCACCACCGACGAGGAAACGCTGGTCGTCGAATGCGACCTGGCCAAGATCGAGGAAGTCCGCCGCAACTGGCCCTTCCTGCGCGATCGCCGAATCGACGCCTACGCGGACCTGACGCGCCGCTTTCGATCGTAACCGTGAATCCCATTTCACCTGAGCATCGCCGCCTGCTCGCGGCCTACCGGATGCCGCCCGAATGGGCGCCGCATCTCGCCTGTTACCTCGCATGGCCGCACAATCTCGACACCTGGCCCGGCAAGTTCGACGTTATCCCACCGATCTATGCGGATATGGTCGCGGCCATCGCGCAATTCGAGCCCGTCCGCCTGATGGTCAACAACGAAAATGAAACGCAGATCGATGAAGTGCGTGTGATGATTCGCGACGCGGCCCGCCGCCAGGGCAATAACGACGGCGCGGCGATTCGGGCTGTCGATATATTTTATCTGCCCACCAACGACGCATGGGCGCGCGACCACGGTCCCATTTTTGTCAACCGCCTCGCAACCGATTCGCCCGTCGGCCCAAATCAGATCGCGCTCGACTGGCGCTTCAACTCGTGGGGCCGGAAGTACGGCGCATTCGATCTCGACGACGTCGTCCCGCAAAAGCTAGGGCTCCGCTACGGCTTCGAAGTGATCGAACCGGGAATCGTGCTCGAAGGCGGCTCGATCGACGTCAACGGCGCCGGCGCCGTGCTCACCACCGAGTCATGCCTGCTCAACCCGAATCGAAATCCCGCGCTCAGCCGCGCCGACATCGAGGATTACCTCCGCACATATCTCGGCGTGACCAACGTGCTGTGGCTCGGCGACGGAATCGCCGGCGACGACACCGACGGCCACATCGACGACCTCGCGCGCTTCGTCGCCCCCGACACTATCGTCACTGTCCTCGAGGACGACCCCGCCGACGTGAACTACACGACGCTGCGCGACAACCTTAACCGCCTCCGCGCGATGCGCGATCAGGACGGCCGCCCCTTCAACATCGAAACTCTCCCGATGCCACCGGCCGTCATCTACGACGGCACGCGCCTGCCCGCCTCCTACGCGAACTTCTATATAGCCAACCGCGCAGTCCTGATGCCGACCTTCGAATCCCCGCGGGATTCCGTCGCGGCCGCGACGCTCTCCCGACTCTTCCCCGGCCGCCGCGTCGTCGCCGTCCCCTCGACGGACCTGGTCTGGGGCCTCGGCTCGGTTCATTGCCTGAGCCAGCAGCACCCCGTGCCGCATGCTTAGAGAATCGGGAAGAGGTCAGGGCTTGGCTGGTTCCGCGTTCGGGGATGAACTGTTCAGCCTGCCCCCGGCGGATTTGCTGTGCTACGCGAACAGCATGCACAAAGTCACGATACTGCACGCCTCACTCGAAAGCGGACTACTCGTGCTTTTGCCACGACCCCGGTGTCCAGTGAAAATTAATTTTGACGGAACGAAACTACCGATAGAGCATGGTCGTCCAAGAACCACAACCAGTTGTATGAATTGCTCGTTTTGCGTCGAAATCAATAGGTGAAAAAGACGGCTTGCGGCGCGCATCGCGGCTCTGTCGCCTGCGATTCAGGCAAGCCCGCTTGCCATCCGCGGTTTCAATGAAAAATTAAGAATCTTAATCTGAACTTGACAATCTTAATATTTAGGCGAATCTTACTCATCATGCGGCCAATAATTCTTAAATGCCCATCATGCGACGGAAATCTCACCGTCGCGCGCCTGCGATGCCCCGACTGCTCGATCTCGATCGATGGCGAATTCGCCCCGCCCGCCCTGCTCAAGCTCAGCGGTGCGCAGATTGATTTCGTCGAGGTCTTCGTCAAGAACCGCGGCGTAATCCGCGAAGTCGAGCGTGAACTCGGCGTCTCATACCCGACCGTGCGCGCGCGCCTCGACGAAGTCATCACCGCGCTCGGCTACTCCGCCAAGTCCGCTCCCGAGGCCGCGGCTTCCGGCGACGACGGCTCGCGGCGCCGCTCGGTCCTGGCCGATCTGAAGGGCGGCAAGCTCACGCCAGCGGAAGCACTCGCCGCGCTCAACGAGCCCGGCTCAAAAGACGACTGAACAGTCAATCAAGCAAAATCAACGGAGGAAATCCGCTATGGCCATCACGACGCTTGAAGGAGTTGAATCGATCCGCATCCTGCGCGCTGCCGGAAATCTGAAAATCTCCGGCGCAAACCGTTCTGCCGTCGAGATCGATACCAACACCGCGCCCGAGCTCGCTCGCGACGCGGGCGTCGCCGAAATGACGCTGCGCGGCAACGCCACCATCGCGGTCCCCGCCGGCGTCACCGTCGAAGTCGAAGATCTTGCCGGCGACCTGAACGTCTCCGATCTCGCCACCCCCTTCGCCGTCAAGCGCGTCCGCGGCAATCTCCACGCGCGCCGCATCGGCGCCATTTCCATTCGCGACACCGTCAGCGGCAACGTCTCCATCAAGGAAGCCGGTTCGGTTGAAGGCCTCAAAGTCCGCGGCGCGCTCTCGGTTGAATCCGCCCACGCGATCGCTTTCAGCCTGGTCGCCGGCGAATTCGATTGCCGCGCCATCGACGGCGAAGTGGCGATCGAAAAAATAGCCGGCGGCGCGCGGCTGCTTGGCCTGCACGGGCCGTTCATCGCCCGCATCGTCGGTGGACATCTCGAAATCGAAGATGGCGCCCACGTCGAGGCCGGCGTCGTCGGCGGCAAAGTGCGCGCCTCGAATCTGTCTGGCGCAATCCGGATCGGCAAAATAGGCGGCAAGCTCGCGGCCGACAGTATCGCCGGCGAAATCGCGGTGGGCTTTGTCGGCGGCAGCGCGCGGATCGGCCGCGTCGGCGGCGCGCTCAACCTCGAAGACGTGGGCGGCGCGGTCTATCTCGCCGGTCCCTTTCCGGCCGATAAAACCTGGAGCGTCAGAAGCCGCGGACGGGTCAACGTGGAAGTGGAAGCGAACGCCTCGCTCGAGCTCGACGCCTCCGCGGGATGGGGCCGAATCCGCACCTATGGCGTCGACGCCGCAGGACTCAAGTGGCTCGGCCGCAATCATGTTCACGGTCCGATCGGTCCCGACCCGGCCTCGGGTGCGCGCCTGAAACTTGCCGTTGAGACTCGCGGCGCCGACGTGATTGTCGCGAGCGCCGACGCGCGCGAGCGCGATTTCTCCGGCCGCGGCTACCGCTCGCGCATGAGCGGCGCATTCTCCGCCCCGTTCGAGGATCTCGCCGACGAGCTTGGCGGCGAGATTCCCGCCTTTGTGCGCAGCGTGCTCGACGCCGCCGGCCAGTTCGTTGCCGAGAGCGGCGGGATGTCCAGCACCATCGTGCGCGAAGTTACCCGCGACGTGAAACGCAGCGTCAGCGAGGGACTCCACGAAGTCGAGCGGGCGGTTGCCGAAATCGAAGAGTCGGTTCCCGGCGATGTCGGCGACAGGCTCGCGAAGCTGGGCAAGGAAATCGGCGACCTGGTGGCGGATGCCGTGCGCGGCGGATCGCGCGAGGCGCGCCACGAGATGCGCGAGCGGGTGCGCCACGCCGCGCGCGAGATGCGCGACAAGATCCGCGAAGCCGCGCGCAACGTGCGCGACCGTTCGCATGATCGGGCCGGCAGCACTACTCAGTCAGCGACCGGATCAACTACTCAATCGAATACTCAGTCGGATGCTGAAACGCCGGCCTCCGATAGTCAGTCGGCGAAATTCACCCCCGGCGCAACTGAAAAACTGAGTCGCGATGACGCGATCCTTGAGATTCTCGCCGCCGTGAAAGATGGCCGCCTCGAGCCCGACGAGGCCGACGATCTGATCAACGCCTGGATGGAGGTATCCCGCGGTGCCGACGCCCGCCGCTGACGCGTCGGACTACTCACTTCGAAGGGAACTGAGTTAGCGACAGAGTATTGCCGTCGGGGTCCTTGAACCAGCATACCTTAGTGCCATCCGGAGTCGTCCAGACGCCGGCGTCATCTTGCGGCATCTCTTTGTAACGCTCGAACTTGACGCCCTTGTGCGCGAGTCTCGCCACGGTCGCGGCGATGTCGGCGACGGTCCAGCCCATCGCCGTGAACGGCAAAGGCGAAAACTGCTTCACCTTCTGAATATGGAGCCTCGTGCCTCCGGCCGTGAACACAATCGCGAACCATCCGTCTTCGACCAGCTTGAGCCCCAGCACGTCCGAATAGAAGTGTTTGGCGCGCTCCGGCTGCGTCGTCGCGATCATCGCTATCACTGGGTAGTCGCCTAGCATCTGTTATTCTCCTCGCGGCGCTTAGCCGGCCCAGACCCTTATAGCGCTTTGGCAGGGATGCGTCTTGCGCTGGATTGCCCGCAGCGGAGCCGCTGGCCGTCGATTGCAGTTATGGGGTAGACTCGCGCGGAGGTTAGTGGGTAGTTCGATACTCGACTTCTTCAGACGAGCGCCGTGGCTCACACGCCGGCGCCTCGTCATATATCCGAAACTGTTCCTCGCAGCTTACGCCATAAGCGCCGTCGTCTGGCTGATGCGCAGCAAAGGTCTCGTCGATCCCGCCGGACATGCCATCGGCGCCGACTTCATCGACCCGTGGTCTGCGTCGTGGCTGACGCTCCACGGCGCTCCGGCCGCCGTTTACAACGTCGCACGCCTGTGGACCGTCGAACGCTCGGCGGTAGCCGACCCGGCGCTTGGCTTTGCCGGCTTTCACTACCCGCCAATGTATCTGCTGATAGTGTTGCCGCTGGCGATGCTGCCGTACGCCTGGTCTTTGATCGCATGGACCGCGGCAAGCTTCGCCGCTTATTTCGGAGTCTTGTGGAAGATCGACCCCGAGCGCGATTCGCTTTGGCTCGCGATCGCTTTTCCCGGCGCGCTGGTCAATCTGACCAACGGGCAGAATGGATTTCTCACTCTCGCTTTGCTCGGAGCCGCCCTGCTGACGCTTAAGCGACGCCCGATTCTTGCCGGCGTGATGTTCGGACTGATGAGTTACAAGCCGCAATACGGCGTGCTCGTGCCGATATTTCTACTCGCCACCGGCCGCTGGCGCGCGATCGGATCGGCGTCGGTCACGGTGGTATTGTTCGCAGCTCTGTCACTCGCGATATTCGGTGAACAAACTTGGCAGGCTTTTTTTGCCAGCGTCAGCTTTACCCGCCACGTCGTGCTCGAGCAGGGCGGCAGCGGATTCGAGAAGCTACAGAGCGGCTTCGCGGCCGCGCGCCTGTTGGGATTCGATGTCGCGGCATCTTACGCCTTCCAAGCCGCGGTAAGCTTGATAACCGCGCTCGCCGTCATCTGGATATGGCGGCGAACCGCGAAATTCGAGCTTCACGCCGCCGCGCTCGCAACCGGCATATTGCTGGCGACGCCCTACATAATGGACTACGACCTGGTCGTGCTTGCGCTGCCCATAGCATGGATTGCGATTGAAGGCCGGCGCTCGGGTTTCCTCCCGTGGGAAAAATCGCTGCTCGCCTTCCTCTGGCTCCTGCCGCTGTTCGCGCGCTCACTCGCCGGTCGCGCGATGATTCCAATCGCACCCCTCGCGATGCTCCTGCTGTTGGCCGACATCGCCCGCCGCGCGCAGGCGCCAGCCCCTGCACCGGGTTTCGGCGCGATTGTCAGTGAAGGAGGGCGCGCGCGTGGCGGAACATAAAAAACTTTCGGGCGTTGCAATCGGCCTGATGTCGTTCGGGCCCTTTGTCCTCTACGGCTTTGCTTCCGGCGCCAATCACTGGCGCGTGGCGACCGGCGGCGGGTTAATCCTCTGTCTGGTATTTATCGCCGTGCGGCTGCGCCGCGGCATCTCGATCAGACTGATGGACTGGACCACGCTGACCTTCTTCGTGATCGGCTCAGTCCTGATGATAGGCCTGCACTCGACCGTGTTCCCGGCCTACAACGTGGTCGTCATCTGGTCATGCTTCGCGGTTGCCGCGTGGAGCTCGGTCGTGATCGGCCATCCGTTCACCGCCGCCTACGCCCGCGAAAACGCGCCGTCCGAATTTTGGGATCATCCGATCTTCATCCGGCTTAACCTGGTGATGACTCTTGTCTGGTGCGGACTGATGACCGTCAACGTCGGCTTCGCTGTGACCGGCGTCGTCATCGGCGGCAACTTCGGCAAGCTGGTACCCGGATTTGCGCTGCCGACGGCATTGTTGATTGCCGGGTTCGTCTTCAACAGTCGTTTCCCCGCCCGCTACCTGGCGCGATCCGGCTACCAGGGCGACGGCGCAAGCCCGACGGTTCCCAGGTAAGGGATTTCGCTTTCTTGCAAGCGCAGGCGAAGCGGGCAAGCGAGATGGTCGCGATGAAAATTCGTCCGGCGGAGAAATAGTACGGCGCCCGGACGGCGCGGCTACAGCTTCACAGCCTTGAGCGCATCCAGGACTCTCGCCGTCAGCTTCGGGTTCATCGTCTTGCCCTGGAGAGCCATCGCTTCGAGGATCAGGAACGCGATGTGCGGGATCAGCTCATAGTCGGCGCCGGCCGAATCGGGACGCGGGAAGAGTTCCTTGAAGGATTGATCGATGAAATCCGCCATCCGATCGTTCGCTGCGCTCACCGACTCGCGCAGATACGAATCGGTGCGGCTCGCGACAACCAGCTCGAGCCATGCGGTCGCCAGCCGGCCGTTGGCAATCTCCCACAACAAATCGATCGCCACGGTGCGCCGATCATTCTCACTGGTCAGGCGGCTGACCTTCTCCTTCATCTCGCCGAACATCAACCCGAAAAGGTGCTCGACCGCGCTGGTGAGCAATTCCTCTTTCTTGGGGAAATGGTAGAGCTGTGCACCGCGGGAAAGGCCGGCGCACTCCGCGATTTCGGAAGTCGTCGTGTTCGCGTAGCCGCGATCGATCAGGCACACAATAGCCGCGTCGAGAAGGCGGCGCCGCGTTTCCGCGGTTTTCTCGTCCTGCGTCAGCCGCGGCCTGAAACTATTTCCGGTTGGTGAAGAGGCGCCCATAGCGGCGACAATCGTAGCAGACCGGGAATCGCGATCAAGGAAGCGCTGTCCGAGCCGAACGGATCGTGAAGACGTTTACGCGCGATATCGGCATTTCAGGCGATATGAAGTCAGCAGCGCACGGCGCCGTGGGAATTTGACGCAGACGCGCAAGGAAGAGGCAAATGGACAGTTGTTGTGATACGGTCATCGCCGAGGAGGATGGAGAGCGGGGTGGCGAAGCCGTATAGCTCTGCGGAACCTTCGCAATGAGCGCAAGTCGGGGGGTTGGTGCGCCGGCTGCCGGATCGATAAACGTCGAAACGGCGGCGCCGTCGCGGCTGAAGAGGGTCTCACTTCTCCATTACTCACCTGCCTTAATCTTCATAGCCATCGTCGTTGCGGATTCGACGCGGCTGGCGGACCCGGACCTATGGGGGCACGTGCGATTCGGACAGGACGTGCTCGCGCAGCGGCGCCTGATTTTTTACGATCAGTATTCGTATTCGGCGCCGGGGCATCTGTGGCTCAACCATGAATGGCTGACCGAAGTTCTGATGGGTGCGATATACAACGCTTTCGGCACGGTCGGACTCAACCTGATGAAGTTCGCCTGCTCCGCTGCGACGATCCTTTTCCTCGCGGTGGCAATGGAGGAAACCGAATCGCCGGCGCGCGTCCAGTTCGCAATCCTGATCGCCGCAAGCGCGCCGTTGGCTATGCACATCCAGTTCAGACCTCAGATCTTCACATTTGCCCTGATGAGTGCCCTGCTCGCGATTCTTTCGCGGTACAACTATCGTGGCCGCGCCCCCGTATGGCTCGCGATTCCGATTCTCGCGATCTGGGCGAATTTGCATGGCGGCTTCATCATGGGTCTCGCCGCCCTGGGCACGTTCACCGCCGTGGTATTCGGTCAGGACCTGGTCCTTGGCCGCGGGATGCGTCGGGCGATGTGGCTGTTGGCGATCACCGCCGCTTCCACGATAGCGACGCTCGCGACTCCGTACGGCGTCGGTACCTGGCAGGCCGTCCTCCATGCGCTTCAGAACCCTCACACGCGCACGGCCATCGTCGATTGGCTATCGCTCCCACAGTCATTGCTTTTCCACTGGAGACAGAGCCACGGGTGGGGCGTCGCCTGCAAGATCCTGGCGTTAGCGATGTTCGTGGCGCTCGGTGTGACCTTCATTCAGACGCCACGCGGTGGCGACATTGCGCTGATTTCCATCGCGGCTCTGATGATCGCAGCCGCGTTGCTTGCGGTCAGAAATCTTCCGCTTGCAGTGATCGCCACGGTTACTCCGCTCGCGCGGCATACGACGCTGGCGCTCGAGGCTCGTCGCGAGCGCTTGGGGTTGCCGGTGGCGCATGCGAAAGAGCGCTCTGCAACGATAAATCAGTTGATGGTCGCGGTTGCGGCGTTTGAGTTGCTGATCCTGACCGGGCTCTTCTCGAAAAAGATGGCGGCAAACGATCCTTATCCGGTCGGCGCAATCTCCTACATGAAGGAGCATCGCTTGAGCGGCAACATCCTGGCCGACTTCCAATGGGGCGAGTACGTCATCTGGCACATGCCGCCCGCGAGCAAGGTCTTCATCGACGGGCGCTACGACACCGTGTATCCGCCCAAGGTTATTGACGATTACCTGGCGTTCGCCAATGGGAAAGTCGCCGGCAAAGAAACCCTGGCCAACTATCCGCACGATTTCGTCCTCGTCGGGCAAAAGAACGACCCCCCGTACAAACTGGTCATCGCGCAACCCGGGTGGAAGCAGATCTATCGCGACGGTTCCTGTGTCCTGTTCGCCCGTGACACTTCGGCCGCGGCAAAGATTGCGCCCATAACCGTTTCAGTCAAAGACACCCCTGAGAATTCTTTCCCTTGATTTTCCCTCCCGCCTTCGCGGCGACAACCGTAGCAGACAGGAAATCGCGATTTTACGTGCGATATCGGCATTTCAGGTGATATAAAGTCAGCATGCCGGGATTACAGGGTGTGACAAGCGAAGCGAAGGGCATGAATCCCTGGCGGCGTTCATTGGCGGATTACACCGATCGGCGCGTGCTGCTGATCCTGCCGCTCGGCTTCGCCAGCGGCATCCCGCTGCTGCTGACCTTTTCGACACTGTCAGCCTGGTTCGCCACCGCCGGCGTGAGCCGTGCAGCCATCGGCGCCTTCGCCCTGGTCGGGACGCCATACGCCTTCAAGTTCCTGTGGTCACCGCTGATCGATCGGCTGCCGCCGCCGATTCCGCTTGGGCGACGGCGCGGGTGGGGCATCGCCATTCAGCTCGCACTCGTCGCCGCGACGCTCGCCTTGGGCTCTTGTCAACCAAAGTTCGATCTCGCGCTCATGGGGGCGCTGGCGCTGCTGGTCGCATTCCTTTCCGCGAGCCAGGACGTCGTTATCGACGCGTATCGGGTCGAGATCCTCACGCCCGAGCAGCAGGGCCCCGGCGCCGCCATGATCCAGACCGGGTACCGGATCGCCATGCTGGTCTCGGGCGCCGGCGCGCTGATCGTTGCGGCCCGCTACGGTTGGTTCGCGGCCTATGCCACGATGGCGGCGCTGCTGGGTGTGGGGATGCTCGTGTTCATCCTCGGGCCCGAGCCAACGACGCCGCCAGAGGCCGAGCCGCATACCGCAACGGGGGGATGGGATGCGCTCCGCGATTGGCTCGCTACTGCGGTTACGGGGCCGTTCGCCGACTTCATGCGGCGGCCGATGTGGCCGGCGATCGTCCTTTTCATCGTCGGTTACAAGCTCGGCGAAGCGATGGCGGGCGTGATGGCGATGCCGCTCTACATCTCGCTCGGTTTCTCACTCAACGAGATCGCCGCCGTCTCCAAACTGGTCGGATTCGTCGCGACTGTTGTCGGCGCCCTGGTCGGTGGCGTGGTGACGTCGAAGCTCGGTGTGATGCGCGCCCTCATACTGTGCGGGGCCCTCCAGTCGGCCGGCAATTTGTTCTACGTGCTGCAGGCGGTGGGCGGCCATCGGCTCGACTATCTCGCGCTGTGCGTCGCCGCCGAGAATCTGACGGGCGCGATGGCGGGCACTGCCCTGGTGGCCTACCTCTCCGGCCTGTGCTCACCCGCGTTCACCGCTACTCAGTACGCGCTGCTGTCTTCACTGGCAGCGGTGGGGCGCACGATGGTCGCGTCTTCGGGGGGCGTGCTGGCAGACAAGCTCGGTTGGGTGCCGTTCTTCATCCTCACCACAGTCGCGACGATCCCGGCGCTTGTGCTGCTGATCTGGATCGCACGGCGCGACGCCGGGCCATTGCTTGGGAGCAGGAACACTACATTTGTGTGATCTGCACAGCGATTGAGCGTCAGCGCGAATTTGTTACATAGATAACAACATTCGTCGAATGAACTTTATGTCGCGGGCGTTATTCTGCTCGCGCGCCAATCCGCCTGCTAGATTCGAAAGATGCGCCCTGTTCGAGCATCCGGCAGCCGAAGACTGCGGGGCCTCAAGAATATCTCCTGGCTCACGGCGCGCCAGCTCGAAAAGCTCTCCAACGCGCTGACGGTCAGCACAGTCGAAAAACGCACGATCATTTTCGACGAAAAACATTCACCCGATTCCGCATATATCTTGCTGGCAGGAGTGGCGCGAATCACATGCCGCAATCGCAAGGGTCAGCGTACATTGGTGATCATGGTCGCGCCCGGCATGATACCCGGCTTCCCGCCGCCGGTCCCCGGCATCAGTTACAACTTTCGCTGCGAAGCGGTCACCCCTTGTCAGATAGGCACGATTGACCTCGAGTCGTTCGTCGAAATATCGCTGGGAATCGCATCGGCGGACTTCAAACAATTGGCAGCGAGCTATATGGGCCGCTGGGATTTGGTTCAATTGCGCTGCGCAAATTTCATGAGCTGCACTTTGGAAGAGCGCCTGGCTCTGATTCTGCTGGAATTGAGTGAAAATTTCGGCATCCCCGATGGAAAAAGGATCCGGCTGACATTGCCGGCCCGGCACAGGGACCTGGCTGACCTAGTCGGCGCCTCGCGGCCCCGAATTACCGAACATTTGAATTTGTTCGAGCGAAAGCATCTGATTTCGCGCGACAATCGTCAACTCATTGTCAATCGCGATCGATTGGAAAGTTTTCTGGCGCAAACTCATATTTCTGCTGATAAACACGAGTTCGAAAAAGTACGCCGTAGTTTGCATTAACGAGTAGTTGGCGACTGCTGCCTATTGCTGCATAGGGAATTTTCCGTTCTCGTTCTCAAGTGCTCTAGAGCACAAGACATATGTTATGCGGGTGACATCGCATTTCCTTTTTCGGCGCCAATGGAGTATGGTTTATTCTCTCTTGCGGTGCAATTCTGCACGAGGTGCGATCTTGAATGAAAGAAACACTTCCCGCGAAACCGACCTCGACAGACTAAGCAGGCTTAAGGCTCTGTCGTGGCTCTCACCGCCTGAGCTTGCGCTTCTGGTCGGCGCGCTTGCGCTGGCCAATTACAAACGGCACGCGGTGATTCTACGCGAGGTTGCGCTCGCCCAGGATGCTCACATCCTGTTAGCAGGAATTGCGCGGATCACCTGCTTAAACGCGCGCAATGAGCGGGTCACGGTGGCGATGCTCGCGCCGGGACCGATTCCCGAATTCCCTGCGCTGCCGATCAGCCAGTCCAGTTTCCAGTGCGAGGCTTACAACGATTGCCGCGTTGGCACCGTCAGTTGGGATGATTTCGACGGCATTACCGTAAATGCTCCCGAGTCCGCCTTCAAGCAATTTCATCGCAACGATTTGAAGCAGTGGTATCGCCTCCTGCTGCGCAGCTCGAGTTTCCTGAACCTTGGTCTGCACGAACGAATAGCGATTGCGCTGCTGGAACTATGTTCAGACTTTGGAATCGAAGAATCGCGCGGCACGCTGCTGCGCGTATCTTTCAGCCATAAGGACATCGCCAACCTGGTCGGCGCCTCGCGGCCAAGAGTGACCGAGCATCTGGCGCGATTGGAGCGCGAAAAGTTCGTGATTCGCCAGGGACGACAGATGGTCGTGCAGGTCGCCAAGCTCTTCGATTCCATGAATGCGCAAGCTGGTGCGCATCTAACTGATGCGCATCTGAATTGAGTGACGCCCACCGATAAACAGGTGGCGGCTTAAAGGCGCACGATCCGAAATCGCCGACCGAGGGCGTCGCAAAAGGAATCGCAAGGCTTGGCTCCGTGTGATCCGCGAGTTTACGGGGAAAGCTTTGGAAACTGACCCCAACTTTGTACGGGTCGAGTTGATCGACGATCCAGCCGCGATTGCTGAGTTCGGGTTTGAAGCCCGCTGCGAGGGCGACGACTTGATTTGCCGTCGCTGTGGAAATGCGAAGCTGTCGATCGCGGCGATCCTGGTTGTGCCGGCGGGCGGACACGCGCGATGGGCGCTGTGCGCCAATTGTTTGCTCGAGATGCCCTGAAGCAGCGCCGGTACAAGAAGCGATACTACCTCAGTCTCCGAGCGGTTCAGAGCTCCCAGGTAGGATCTTTGAGGGCACGCCGTGCTCCTTGATATGTTAAAGCAGTGTCGTGAAGAGAACCATCTGCCTGGCGATGATCGCCTGCTTATTTTCATGCGGCAGCGTGACCAAGGATAGCGTCGCGCCGGCTGCATGCGGGCCATTTGGCGATCCGTCAGCGGCGGTATTTTCGGAAGTCAAACCCAATTGCGGCGAAGGCAAGTTGATCGGTCCATGGAAAGACGCGGACCGCATCGATCGCTACGCTTGCCTCTACGAGCCCAAATCCACAGGCGCAAATCGCAAGTTACCAATGATCGTATACTTGCATCCGTCGCTGTTTTCGGCTGGATGGATTACTCAGACCAATATACTTGACCTCCAGGATTCCGTCTCACTCACCGACGATCCGAAGAATGTCGGATACATCGTGTTGGCTCCCCAGGGACGCAAAACGACGCACTATTACCCATTTCCGGACAACAAGGGGGTTGGATGGGATAATTGGTATCGCCAGTTGAACCCAACCGGTGACGTAAAGACCGGAGACACGACCTGGCGGGAAAATGCGGACGCGGCCGCGATCGATCATTTCATTGCGGCCGAGGTCGCGACCGGGAAGGTCGATGTTACCCGGATTTACGTCTCCGGATGGTCCAACGGAGCCGCGATGGGCTATCTGTACGCGGTGAATCGTCCGAACATAGCGGCGGCGGCGGTTTATTCGGGACCCGATCCGTTCGGCGCGTTCGACGATCCTTGTCAGCAGCGGCCGGTCGCCGGATCGCCCGAAAACAAACAACAGATTCAGATCTTCAATCCGGCCGCACGGACCATGCAAATCCACAACGCTTGCGACATCGGCGGCATCTGTCCCAACGGCGAGCAACTGGCGAGTGAATTAAACGCAGCCGGAGTAGTTGTCGATGACGTGATCCTCGACAATCACCATCGCCGGGTTTACTCATGTACCGATTCGTGCGGAACCGATCCAAAGGCTCCCGAGAAATCAACGGCCAGTACTATGGGATCTATAATTGGTCTTGGTAATCACATGCGATGGCCCAAAGAATGGACGACTACGATGCTGGACTTTTTCAGGAATCATCCGCTGAAGACTACGCCTTAGGTTGACCTGCCCTCTCGATTCCAGGCATCGATCGACTGCGCGATTCCATCTTCCAGAGTCGAAAAGGGCTCGGTGTAGGCGGCATTCCTCAGCGCCGAGATCTCGGCTTGCGTGAAGCTTTGATACTTGCCCGCCAGGTTCTCGGGAAACGGTACATACTCGATCCCGCCCGCACCGATCTGCGCGATTATTATTCTGGCGACGTCGTTGAAGCTGCGCGACTGTCCGGTGCCGGCGTTAAAGATGCCGTTGCGCACGGGACCTTCGGCAAGCGCCAGGTTTACGCGAACGATGTCGCCGACAAAAGTAAAATCGCGCCGTTGCTCTCCGTCGGCGTATCCGTCGGTGCCCTTGAACAGCCGTGCGCGTCCGCTCGCCTTCAACTGCCGGTAGAGCTGATACACCATCGACGCCATTTTGCCCTTGTGGGATTCGCGTGGACCATAGACGTTGAAGTATCGCAGCCCGGCCACAGTACTCTCGGACTTGGCGGCAACGCTGCGGACATGATTGTCGAAAGCGAGTTTGGACAGCCCGTAGAGGTTGAGTGGGCGTTCGTTTTCGCGTGACGGCGCGAATGCGCGCGATGAGCCGTACACGGCTGCGCTTGACGCGTACACCAGTGGAACTTTGCTCGAGAGAGCGAAGTGCAGAATCGACTTCGAAAACGTGAAATTGTTTTCGATCATGTAGCGGCCGTCGTCGCAGGTGGTGTCGGCGCATGCGCCCTGATGAAAAATCGCTTCGATTCGGTCAGGGAGAATCCTGCGCTCGATTGCCCGGGCGAATTCCCCGGGCTGCATGAAGTCCGAAAACCGCAGATCGCAAAGGTTGCGGAAATTATCGCCCAAGCGATCGACTACCAGAACGTCGGTGATGCTCTTGGCATTCAGCGCGTGTAGCAGATTGCTGCCGATGAAGCCCGCAGCGCCGGTTAGGATGATCATGGGTTGCCCGCCCGCAAGCATATAATGGATTTCGCCATTGCACTAACTGGCGCGGTAAAGACGCGCTGCTCCAGCATGGCGCTGTGCAATTTCTTTGCGCAGAGAGGCGGGCTTGAGCACCTCGATCCACGGCCCCATGCTCATTATCCAGTTCGCCAACTCCGTCGTACCCCTGACAGTCATCGTCATGATCGTCGTACCGTCGCGGCGATGCGAGAAACGCTGGCTGCGATGAATCGTGCGCGAACGAACGTACGCTTCGGTTTGTTCGCTATGAATCTTCAGTTCGACCTTGGTCTCGGGGCCTTCGACAATTCCGAAAGTCCCTTCAGTGTGCGCCGCCGGGTCGAAGCCGCGCGGATAGATGAACCGCGCCGGGGTCCCATCGGGTTGACGAATGAATTCGACCGAGCGGATTCGCTCCACCGCGAGATAGATGATCGCGCTGCTTCGATGGCTGTAGCCGAGAATGTAGAGACCGCCGCGGTAGGCGATCAGCGAGTATGGATCGAAGTCGTGCTGCCGGCCTTCGCCGGTCAGACCGGCATAGTCGACTTTGAGCCGAATCTGATCCAGCAGCGCTCGCAAAATTACGTCGAGTTGCTCGCTGAACTCACCGTAGTCCTTGGGCGCGTAAGGGACGGCGTAGAACTTGCGCTCGAGGTCGGACAGCCGCGTCTGCTGCGTGAGGCTCAGGTTCTGGTAAATCTTCTCCCACAATCCTTCCACGCCTTCTTCCAACACCGTGCCCTCCAGGAACTTGAGCACGGTCAGCGAGAAATACAGCAGCGCGACCTGGTACGAAGATGCCTCCGCGGCTTTCATCGAACTGACCAGCCGAAGTTTGCGCTCGCCGCCCGTGCCGACAACTTCAACCAGCGGATCGCCGCGCCAGTCGAGCAGATCGCTGCGCAGCACCGACACGTAGCGGGCAAGTGTGCGCCCGGAAATTTCCAGACTTTCCTCGATCGCCCTGAAACTCCAGCCGTATGGTTTCGAGAACAACCCGGCGGCGATTCGTGCCAGCCGAATCGCGGCGCCGTAGGTGGGTTTGCGGCGAAGTTTCTTCATGAATCGCCTCTGCTCCGAAGGTCTGCTGATCCAATCATCCCGCTTATTCGATGACAACGGTTGTCAGAAAGACAATATATGTTCCTCAAGTGTAAAACGCGTATAGCTGTGCCGCGATGATTCGTCTTTACTATTCCAATCGCCTCGAGAATCTGATCGCACCCCTGGCCAACGCCGTAGCCGCGCATCAGAGGCGCGAGCCGCTCGAGCCGGTCTCGATTGTCGTACCCAATCGCGTCGTCGAACAATTCGTCCGGTATCGGCTGGCCGAATCGATCGGCGTCGCGGCGAATCTGGAATTCCCGTTCCTGCGGAATTATCTGGCCGAACTTCTCCAATCGACGGATAAGAACCTGAAGATCCTGGACGCCGATGAGCTCCAACTGATCCTGTTCGAGTGCCTTCGAAGTTCGAGCCATCGCGACGACCTCGACTTGAAGCCGGCGCGCGACTACATCCAGGCGGGATCCAAAACTGACGCCGATGTCGAGCTCAGAACGATCCTGCTTGCCGCACAGTTGGCGCGGCTGTTTCGCGAGTATTCGATTTCGAGGCGGCGCATGATCGAGAAATGGCGCACTGCCCGGCGATCTGACGTTGATGCGATGGGCGAGACTGAGCGATGGCAGCGGCATTTGTGGCAGTCGGTATTCGATTCGCACGGCCGCGTGCGCGAGCAATGGTTGTTGGAGCGCGAGACTCGATTGATGATGTTGCCCGATGCATTCGAGGCGGGCGATGGCGGGCGCCTCAAATCTGCCCTGCCGGCGACGCTTCACGTGTTCGGTTCCTCGTACGCGGGGAATGCTTATGCGGAAATTTTCGCGAGACTCGGCGCGCTCGGCGATATTCGGATCTACGCGCTCAATCCGTGCCGCGAGTTTTGGGACGATGTGGACAGTCCCCGTCGCGGCGCGCTCACCTTGTGGGCTCATCGTCAAGACAAAGTCGGAGAACAACTCGCTGAATCCGAAGACCCGTTCGCGTTGAATGAATCGTCCGACCCGCCTGCTCTGAGGCTCTGGGGGCGGCCGGGCCGTGAATACGTTCGGCTGCTCAACGAGCTGTCTCAATGCGATTTCGCGCCGCTCTTCTCCGATCCGGTTTCTCGCGAACCACCGACGCTGCTCGAAGCTCTTCAGCAAAGCATCCTCGATCGAGAACCGCAGCCCCCGGACGTCGAGGATGGAGACGGCAAGCCATACGAAGCGCGAATCCGGTTTCTTGCCTGCCCGGGAATTAGACGCGAGGCCGAAATCGTCGCCAACGAGATCTGGCCGATCGTTCGCGACAACGAGAAGCTTGCCGCCAGCGGCAGCGCCGAGCGCATTCGGTTTCACGAAATCGCAGTGCTGATTCCTGACGCGGCGGTTGACGACTATATACCCCACATCGAGAGCGTTTTTCGAAAGCAGCACCGAATTCCAATCGATCTCGTCAGCCGCAGCATCGCTGGCGCGAGCCGCGTCGCCGAGGCCGTCGAGTTGCTTCTCAATCTGCCGCGCGGCCGCTTTTCGCGCGCGGAAATGATCCGGCTGCTGACGCATCCCGCGTTGAACAGCGAAAGCGAAACCCGAATCGACGTCGAGATGTGGCCTCGATGGAGCGAGGCGCTGGGCATTTTCTTCGGCGCCGACGATGCCGAATTGGAAGAAACGTACATTCCGCACGGCCTCTATCACTGGGATCAGGCGATCAAACGCCTCGCGCTGGGCGCCATGATGACCGGTCAGCGCGGCGGGATTCCCGCATTTTACGAGACCGGAGCAACAGCCCCCGGCTACCTGCCCTTTGAAGTTGCGCAGGATGAACTCGAGACGGCGGCGCGGTTCATGCGCAGGGCACGCTCGCTCATCGCCGATGCGCTCTCGATGCGCAATGCGCGGCTCACGCCCCGGCAATGGTCGCGAATGCTCATCGAATTTTTGAACACATACCTCCGCCCGGCGACCGCGCTCGATGAACGGGTTAGGGATAGTTTCCTCGAGGCGATCGAGTCTATCGGCGACTCAGAACTGAACATTGGTCCAATGTCGTACGAATCGGCGCGCGAGATGATCGCAACGCGAATCACCGATCTCGAATCGCGTCGCGGGCAATTTTCGGGGCGGGGTGTTGCGGTTGGATCGCTTTCCTCGCTGCGGTCGATCCCGTTCAAAGTCATCTTTGCGCTCGGGCTGAACGAAGCTGTCTTTCCTGAGCGCGACCGTCGCGACCCGCTTGATTTGCGGATGCTCAAGCGCGGCGCGGGCGACGTCACTCCGGCTGAGCGGGACCGTTATCTATTCCTCGAGACGATCCTGGCCGCGCGCGAGCGGATTTTTTTCTCCTACATTGCTCGCGATGCGAAAACCGGCGACGCCCTCGAACCCTCGTCCGTCATTCGCGAACTGCAATACATGCTGCGGGGATTCATCGATGAAAAGACGCTCGCGAAGCTGACGGTGAAACATCCGGTCAGCCGTTATGATTTGAAATATTTTCCTGAATTCGCCGATCGCGCAACTCCGGACAGCGATCACGAATTCGCGAGCTTCGATCCTGACGCGCGCCGCGGCGCACGGATGCTCGCGCTCCGGCAAAAACTCGATGCCCCTGCAACGCATCGAGCAAAGCCGCACCGTGAGCGTTTGCTGGATCGTCTCGGCGGGAAGTTGCGCGAGCGCGTGCAGGAGGATTTGCAATTCGCCGAATTCGAAACAGCGCCTGCCGCGGCACGCCACGCGCCGATGGAGGAGCTCGCGCTTCCGATAGCCGCGATTCGAAAATATCTCGAATGTCCTTTGCAGGGCGCCGCGCGTTATTCGCTCGGAATGCTGGAGGACGAAGATGCGCCTGAGCAGGCGGAAGACGAGCCGCTCCAGCAGTCGCGGCTCGATCGTACTGTGATGCTGCGCGATGTCTTCTGGCGCGCTCGCGCCAAGCTCAAGGTTCTCGACGAAGAGTACGCGCGCCAGGTTCGGATTGCGCAGGCCAATGGGCACGCACCCGCGGGACAATTTGCGCAGGCCGCTGCAACGGCTGACGCTGCGGCGCTTCGTCAATGGATCGCGCGGGCTTCCCAGGCCGGCGTAACCGATTTCGACGGATGGAAGGACATCCGGATCGGACGCGCCGACGAATTCGCCGACGTCGGCGAGATTCTTGCTCCAATCGCACTGAATGCCAGCGTCCGCCGCCACGACGGAACGATAGTGACGCAGCGCGTGAGTCTCTACGGCACGATTCGGGGCGCGTCGCCGCAGGCAGGCGCAGCGATCAACTGCGTGCTTCATAAGAACGTCAGGCCAAAAGATTTTCTCCCGGCGTTTCTAAACGCAATTGTCCTTGCCGCCAGCGGAGCGAAACTGCCCGAAAGATTTCGCGCGATCGTGATCGGAACACAGTCAACGAAGCAGAACGAATGGATTCGCGAGTTCCGGCCGATGGACCGGGATTCGGCGCTCGGCTTCCTGAACACGGTCGTCGGCGATCTGCTTTCGACGGGCAATGACTACTTTCTGCCGATCGAAGCGGTTGAAGAAGTCGTCAAGGAATCGCGCGAGCCCCCGAATCGTCGCGACTTGGTCGAAGCTGTCGAGCGCATCCGCTTCAATGAGTTCTCGAAGAGCAGTTCCGAATACGGACCAGTGCGAAACGCGACCCGTTTCGATCCGCCGGACGAAGAAGAGATCGAGAAAATCGTCGCGCGCCGCTTCGACTCGATAATCGGGATATTCAAATGAGCGCGACCGCATCTCCGGCAAACATCGAATATTATCGGCCCGCGATCCTCGATGAAATTCTCGACGGCGGGCACAAGGTTATCGACGCGTGCGCCGGTACCGGCAAGACGTTTACGATTGAGCATATCGTCGTTGACCTTCTCCTCACCGGCCCCGTTCTCCTCGATCAGATCCTGGTCGTGACGTTTACCGAAAAGGCGACGGCCGAGCTGCGCTCGCGAATCCGCGCGACGATCGAAGCCGTCCTGTCCGGGCATAGTGCGGACGCCACGCATACGTCGCAGCGCAAGCGCTTGGGTGACGACGAACGGCAAAGACTGACGACCGCGTTGTTTTCGTTTCATCATTCGCCCATCCACACGATTCACAGCTTTTGCCGTCGAATGCTCACGGAGCTCGCTTTTGACAGCGGAGTGCGTTTTGGAATTGACCTCACCAGCGGCCGTCTCGAGTTCCACGAGGCCCTGCGCGCTGTATTGCGCGAGCGGCTGAAGTCGGATGATCGCGTCGCGCGGCTCATTGACGAGTGGCTCTCGGATGAGAAACGCACTTCAGATGAACTCGAGGAACTGCTCTGGCAGGCTCACTCTCAACGCTACTTGCGAACGGCGGGGCGCGAACTCAATCAACAGGCGTTGACCGATTTGGAGAACGCGTTCGATGCAAACACGTTGGTGGACGCCTTCCGCGTCGCGGCGATCACAGATGATGCCCGGCACGATGCGATCGCCGCGACGCGTGAACTCGAGCTGCTCGTCAATCGTGCCGATGGATCGACCGCGATTCTGGCCGAAGGCTTGTGCGGCTTCGATCTCGATCGCATCTGCCGTCCCAGAAGCGCACGTCGCACGCGAACCGAAACGCGGCCGATTTTCCCCGACGAGATGCCCGACCGCGTGCGCACGATCGTCAACGCGGGGGATCGGGTTCAGGCAGCGCTGGCTATCGAGCAACGCGTGGTTGACGAACTGCTGCCCGCTATCGCTGCGCGAATGGACGCGCGAAAACGCGAGCGCGGGACACTGGACTACGAGGACATGCTGGCGTGGCTTGCAGACGCACTCGACGGTCCTCGCGGCAAATCGCTCGCGGCGACCCTGCGCGAGCGCTATCGGGTGACGCTGATCGACGAATTCCAGGACACGGACGAACTTCAGTGGAAGATCTTCCGACAGGTGTTCATCGAAGGCGGCGCCGGCAACACCGTCTTCGTAATCGGGGATCCCAAGCAGGCGATTTACGGATTCCGCGGCGCCGACGTGCACGCTTACCTGGAAGCGCGCGAGCAACTCTCCAAATCAGGAGCCACGGTTGTTCGCTTGCGCGAAAATTTCCGTTCGACCGGCGACATGATCGAGGCGTGCAACCTGATGTTCGATCAGAATGCTGCGGCGCCATTGTTCACCGGTGAGATCGCCTATACCCATCCGGTCAAATGCGGGCGTCCCGCTCTGCGAGCCGTCGCGGCGAACGGCCAGCCGATCGCACCCGTGACGCTCATGAAGTTCCAGCCGCGTAACGATCGATACAAGTCTTCGCGGCCGATGCGCGAAGCGATAGGGCCGCGAATCGCGCAAGCGATACGGCGAATTATTGCGGAACCGGATCACGCGATAGAAATTTGTGGCGACGGGCAGGCGCCGCGCAAGATTACAGCCAAAGACGTTTACGTCCTTACTCGGACCAACCGCGACAGCGCGGAAATTGGCAAGTATCTGCGCCACGCGGGAGTCCCGTTTGCCTTTTACAAGCAGGACGGGCTGTTCCAGACCTGCGAGGCCGCCGACATTCTCGACCTGCTCAGAGGAATTGACGAACCCGGCCGCCGCTCGAACCGCCTCAAGGCGTGGGCTTCGCCCTTCTTCGCGGTTGAATACGGGGACCTGGCGCGGCTTGACGACGAGCGCAACTCGCACCCGATGCTCGAAAGACTGTTCGAATGGCGCGCACTTGCCGAGGCCGGGCGTTTCGCCGACTTGTTCGACGCCTTGCTCCATCAAAGCGGACTGGTCGAACGTGAATTGCTGTTGTCAGACGACCGTCGCGAACTCACCAACTACGAACACATCTTCGAGATTCTAACTCAGCAAGCATCGCGGCACGGAATCTCGCTCGCGGAAATAATCGAACTTCTCGACGCCTACATCACGGGGCGCGCGGCGCCGGCGGGCGACGATCCGGATGTGCAACGTTCCGAAGACGATCGCGACGCCGTGCAAATCATGACGATTCACAAAAGCAAAGGACTCGAAGCCGGCGTCGTAGCTCTCTACGGAGGATTTTTCGCAAACAACCGGCGCGATTGGGTCAGCATCTACCACGACGGAAAGCAACGGCGCCTTGCGATTGGCAAACCGGCGCGGGACGTTGAAAGGACGGCGCTCAAGAAAGAGCAGGACGAGGAGGATCAGCGGTTGCTCTACGTCGCGCTGACACGCGCGCGCGCCAAGCTGATACTGCCCTACGTCCCGGACGGAACGCTGAATCGAGACCTGTCGGGCTCCTATGCGCAACTGAACAATCGGCTGCGCACCCTCGATCGCGAAGCTCGATTGGAGACGCTCTTCACGACGGAAACTGTGGTCGCTCCAGCGTCAATCGATTCACAAAGTGAAAAAGAGGACGACGAAACGGCGCCTGACGAGAATGCCTTGTGTGACTGGCTCGCATCCGCGTCCGACACCGGCGGCCTTGACCGCGAATTCGCCGAGCTGGGCGTTGGGCATCGCGGCTTGATGATCGAATCTTACACCTCGCTTCAGACGGCGCGCGAAACTGGGGTGGCCACCGCTTTCGATCCCGATGAATTCAAAACCAGCGTCGATGCCATCGATGCGCGTGCCGACAACCTCGATTTGCCCGGCGGCCGCCACGTCGGCATTTTCCTGCATGAGGCGATCGAGAAGCTCGATTTCAAATCCTTTGGCGATGCCCCGGATATGGAATCCTGGATGGCGCGGGATGACGTGCGCGAGTTGTTCGCGAGCGCCATGCGCCGCCACGGCGTGAATGATCCGCGATGGCTGGCCCGCGGACGCGAGATGGTTTTCAACGCGCTCACCTCGCCGGTCGCGCTGGGCGAAACGGTACTCGAGCGCGCACTGTACCGGCTGCCCGCCGTCCGCGAAATGGAATTCGCGTATCCAATTCCCGAGAAACATCACTCGTTGCTCGGCGACGGCCCGGACGGCGCGTGGATCGTCGGACGGGGCTACATAAAGGGTTTTATCGACTTGGTATTCCAGCGCGACAAGCTAATATACTTCGCCGACTGGAAGGGCGATCTTCTGCCATCGTATGAGCCTGCCGCAGTCGCACGGCACGTCGAACGCCACTATCGGTTGCAGGCGCGAATTTACTCAGTCGGTATCGTGCGCCTGCTCGCAATCCACAGCGAGCGCGACTACGACTCGAGGTTTGGCGGTCTTTTGTACGTCTTTCTTCGTGGCGTCTCGCAGGCCGGTGACGGAAAATCCGGATTTTACTTCGCAAGACCATCGTGGAATGAAATAGTCACTTATGAATCCGACCTATTGACTCGCGAACCCGGCTCCGAGCTCCGCGCTTGAAAGAGAAATACTCATTACTCGGAATGGATACCGCGTGGCGACGCTTCGATTCAGCCCGTGACGGCGGCCGTTCCGCGTTCAACGCTCGCATGCGCGCGCTCGAAGTCTCGGCGTCCGGGCTTAATCTTGCGCCTGAGTCGGTTCACTTGGCGGCCGAGCTCGCGGCCCTTGAACCGGTTCTGAAAGACGATGACCGAATCGCACTCATCGTGCTCATCCTCGTCTCGCTGGTAGCGCTTCAGGACGGAAGTACCCGCTTTCCGGTAGCTGGTCCGCTTTCGCGAGGGCCTATGCGGCGCGTGCTCGGTTCGCTCTGTGCCGATGGCTTTGGTGACGACGCCATCGCTACGATCGCTGCTTCGATCGAAGGCCTTATACAGTCCGACCGCGCATCAGCAGTAGTCGGTCGGCGGGAGGATGAATACAAACCCTTATTATATATCGCGCCTTACATAGTTCATCACCGCATTTATCACTACGAGTGTGAACTGGCTATTCGACTCGCTGCACTATTGACTACGGGTACGCAAGAAGAGGTGGACGCGGAAAACCTTAATCGCGCGCTTCAGGGTGTGATTGCTCGCCCCGTTATTGTGCAGGGCGAACAGATTGTGATGTCTGATGAACAGTGCAACGTCGTTGCCGCTTCGGCGCACGCCGGACTAACAGTTGTTTCAGGTGGCCCGGGCACCGGTAAGACTTCGATTATCGTCGCGATCATGCGTCTGATGGTGCGGCTCGGGGTCGACCCGTCCCAGATTGCCCTGGCGGCCCCAACGGGAAAAGCCGCCTATCGGATGGGCGAGTGCATCGGCGAGTCGCTGACGCGAATAGAACGGCTCGACAATGTAGATCAGGCACTCCTGGATGCGCATCTCGAGCCCGCGACGATTCATCGCATGCTCGGCTACTCGCCTGATTCCGGGCGCTTCCGCCATCATCGCAACAACCCGCTCTCCGCGAAGGTGGTGATCGTCGACGAAGGATCGATGCTTGATGTCACCTTGATGGAACGACTGACGAACGCGATTCAGCCTGGAGCGCGGCTGATCCTGCTCGGCGATGCGGATCAATTGCCGTCGGTCGCTGCGGGTTCCGTGTTTCGCGATCTCGTCCCGTCTGCCGGGGACGATACCGGTCCGCTCACCACGGCATCGATGCGGCTCGAAGTGAACCATCGGATGAACAGCGAAAGCAGCGCCGGCCGATGCATTTTGCTCGCGGCCCGGTCGATTAACGACGGCGATGCCCAGCTCCTGAATTCAATCGACGAATCGAATACTCCGATTGTGGCGCGGCGCTCATCACCGGATCAACTCACGTTCGCCGGCGTCGAATTTATTACAACCGCGTCGCGCGAACTCGGCCCGTTTCTGGATCGCTGGTACGCCGATCGAGTGCGCGGCGGCCCGGAAATGGAAGAATTGGTTGCGCATGAATACGTCGAACGCGATGGCCGTTTCGATGACGCCGACTGCGAGCGATTACGGTGCCTGTTCGCGCACGCCGGAAAATCACGCATCTTGTGCGTGACGCGCGTCTTCGAGACCGGCGCCGAGCGAATAAACGCGCGTCTTCATTCGCGCGCCGCCGAATCCGCGGGCGTCGCGGCAGAGCGCGCCCCATTGGTGGTTGGCGAGCCGCTAATCGTGCTGCGTAACGACTATGAACGCGGACTCTTCAACGGCGACAATGGAATCAGGCTGTGGGTCCGGCGCCGCAACGGCTCGCAAGTCCCGATGGCGATATTTCCGCGCGGCGACAACTTCGTCGCATTCCGATTCGAGGCGCTACGCGAATTCGTCGAGCTCAGCTACGCGATGACGGTGCACAAGGCGCAGGGCTCCGAGTTCGATTCCATCGCCATCGTTCTTCCCGAGAAACCCGTCGCTGTTTTGACCCGCGAGCTCATCTACACCGCCGTCAGCCGCAGCAGAACCTCGGTCGTCATCGTCGGCGACGAATCGACGCTCAACCACGCAATCGCCTCTCGCGTCGAGCGATTCTCGGGACTCGCCGATCGGATCAAACTGGCGCTCGCCGGTTAACTCTTCGGCGTGTGCGAGATCAGGAATTCTCTCGCGCGCTTCACCGTCGCGCCAATCACGTCAGGCGTCTTCCAGTTGTCGATAAGTTCGGAGTTCGGTGCGAGCGCGGCGATTTCCTTCGAGGTTTCCGCCGGATGATAGTCGTCGTTGCCGCAAAGAATCAGCATCGGCGTTTTGCACGAGCGCACAAATTCGCGCGAAACGTTGAACACGAAATCGCCGCCATACATCCGGTCGCGGAACTGCCGCAGCGCGGAGTCGTCAAGCTTTGGACGATGCGCCTTCAGCGCCTGCGCCCATCCGTCGAACATCGCGAAGAACATCTCGCGATTGCGCTGGCTGAGTCCGATTGGATTCTGCAGAATCGCGGCGCTGACCCGTAGCGGCGCGGCTTTGATCGTTCCGAGGCAGTACGACGATCCGATGCATCCGCCCATCACGTGGCATTGCTCGATCCCAAGATGATCGAGCAGTGCAATATGATCGCCCGTGTAAGTGTCCCATCCATCATCGCCGCTGATCGGCCCGGCCGACTTGCCGGCGTTGCGCTGGTCCATCGCGATCACGCGGAAGTTGGCCGCGAGTTCCTTGGTCGGATCGAACGGGCTCGTGGCCCAGAACTCGATACTCGAGCGCATCCCGCCGGGCGCGAATAGCAGAATCGGATACCCCGTGCCGTACTCCTCGTAGTATATTGATACATCGGCGCGCTTGAACGTTGGCATCTTCAGACTCCTTGCAAATGCTTGGAATGGATTCTCCACGCACGCGCGCTCGCCGACCCCGGCTTCTCAGCTATGCCACGGCTCGACCAGGATCTTCGCGTGCGTCTCCGGTGACGCGAGGTCCTCGAACGCCTTCGCTACTCCTTCCACGCCGACCTTGCCCGTGATCATCGGGTCGCCGTTGATCCGTCCTTCGGCGAGATGGCTCAGCGTCGCCGCGAACTCTTCGGGCGAATAGCCGAGCACGAACTGGATATTCAGCTCTTTGCTGATTCCTGTGAGCGGCTCGATCTGGTCGCGCTCCACGCATACTCCAACCACCACGATCCGCGCATTGCCCGGCGCCGCCAACATGATCGATTCGATCACGCCCGGCACCCCCACGCATTCGAAGATCACCGCGGGCCTGAGCGCCGGTCCCGGCATCCACGGCGGCAGCATCGGCGCCTTCGCGGGATCGCTGTACGTAGCCATCTGCCGCCAGCTCTCGTACGGTGACTTCTCTTTTGGATCGACGACGAGGTCTGCGCCCATCTGCCGCGCCAGCTCGCGCCGTCGCGGCGAAAAATCCGCCGCCACGATCGGATGCACGCCGCCGAGCTTGAGAGCCGCAATCACCGCAAGGCCCACCGGCCCGCATCCTATAACCAGCGGCGCGTCATCTCTGTCCAGCCGCGCTTTCTGCACCGCGTGATAGCCGACCGCCATCGGCTCCGTCATCGCCGCGCGCTCGGTGGAAAGCCCGTTGGGCACCTCGAGCAGCAGAAACTCCGTCAGCCGCATCAGTTCGCCGTATCCGCCCGGATATTCGTTCGAGTAGCCAACCGATTCGACGCCGGTCGCCTTGATCAGCACCGGCATCGCACACACGCGCGTCCCCGCCTTCAATCGCTTTTGCGTCTGCGGCCCGTAATCGACCACCTCCGCGCAGAACTCGTGACCCATCACGACGTCGCGAGTGAGATCCATCACGAACGGCGCTCCGGATTTTCGCGACGCCTCGACCAGCTTCTCGGCATGCTTGAGCGTGTGCAGATCGGACCCGCATATTCCGCACGCGAGCGTTTTAACCAGCGCCTCGCCCGCTCCAGGAGCCGGTGTGGGAATGTTATCGACGACGAGCTTTTTGCCTCGCATTACGGCAGCGCGCATTACTCTTCTCCTTCATCCTTTCCCGATCGAAATGATTTCAGTGCGGTTCCGGGCGGCGGTTTGAACGATCGGTCAAGCCCCCGCTCCGTTACTCTAGCAGGGTTGTTCCATCGCTCGTAAAGTCCCCGCTCCCGCGATTCTATTTCTGTTGCTTGTATTTGCACGGTGACTGTAACATCTCTCTCCGGGGATACAGCGATGGGCCGCAAGATTCTTTTCATTACCACCGATCAGCAGCGTTACGACGCGCTCGGATGCAACGGCGGCCGTATCGCGCGCACGCCGGTCGCCGACTCGCTCGCCGCCGCCGGAATCAATTATCGCCGCGCCTACAATCAGAACACCGTCTGCATGCCCGCGCGCTCGACCATGATCACCGGCCAGTACGTCCGCACTCACGGCGTGTTCTCCAACGGCGTCCCTCTTCCCTTGGACGCGCCCAGCGTCGCCGCGTGGCTTCACGACCGGGCTGGCTATCGCACCGCACTCATCGGCAAGGCGCACTTCGAGCCGATGTTCGATCCTGCCGGGCGATGGGCTGAGAACCGCATGGGCCGCGAACGCTCTCATGGACCGTATCGCGGATTCGATTGGATGGAACTTGCGATGCACGGGCCGATGGCCTTCTTCCACTACTCGATGTGGTTGCGCGAGAACTATCCCGCGGAGGTCGGCGGCTTCGTCACGATGTTGTCCGGCAGCCCCGGCGGCGACAGCGGCGCGCCCGAAGTCGCCTACAATCCGATTCCGCGCGAGCACTATCACACCGATTGGGTTGCCGACCGCACCATCGCCTATCTGCGCACGCTCTCGCCCGACGACGACTGGTTCGTGTGGATGAGTTTTCCCGATCCGCATCATCCATGGGATCCTCCGGCTTCCGAGGCGCGTCGAATCAACTGGCGCGATCTCGATCTCCCGCCCGGCCATCCCGGCTCGCGCGAGAAAATCGAAAAAATCCTTGCACAGAAGCCGCGCCATTGGCTCGATTGGTATCAGGGCCGCTTCCGCAACGAGGAGGGCGGCCCGTGGAACTTCGTGCCGTGCCAGATGACTCACGACCAGGTGCGCGAGATCAACGCGCTCGTCCACGTCAAGAATGAACTGATCGACCAGGCCTGCGGCCGCGTGCTCGCCGCCGTCGCCGCGCGCGGCTGGGAGGCTGACACCGACGTCTTTTTCACCACCGATCACGGCGAGCTGCAGGGCGACTTCGGCCTGATGTTCAAGGGCCCCTATCACGTGGACGCGCTGATGCGCGTGCCTCTCATCTGGCGTCCCGCACCGTCGGCAAAATTATCCGCCGCCGAAGTCTCCGAGCCCGTCGGACATCTCGATCTCGCGCCGACGTTTTGCGCCATCGCCGGCGCGCCAATCCCCGATTGGATGCAGGGTTCCGCTCTGCCCACCGCCGCCGGCTCGCCGCGCCAGCGCGCAATCACCGAGTGGGATAGCCAATTCGCGCAGCTCGGGATGCGTCTGCGGAGCATCTATCGCGACGGTTTCGTCTGCACCGTGTACGAGCCTTCGACCCGTGACATCGGCTTTGACCTCGTGCGCGCGTACCAGGCGCTTCGCATCGCAACTCCACTCCCCGACATCCGCTACGACGGTACCGAGGGCGAGCTTTACGATTTGCGCGAGGATCCCCTGCAATGGCGCAATCTCTGGAATGACGCCGGCCACGCCAGGCTCAAATCCGATCTCATCGCCGACCTCTACGGCCATCTTGCGCCCGAGCGGACTCCGCGGCTGACCGTCGACGCCCCCGCTTAACGATCCAACCCGTTCGCCGCATGCCGGGAGGGGATTCAACGCGCCCGCCAGTGCGCGGCTCTGGGAGCTGGCGTGGGTTCGACTCGCGTGGCAGGTGGACGTGCGCAGTCTCGTCGCGTACACAGTAGCCAAGGCTCGCGACGTTTCAGGCGGCGGAGCGGCAGCGCTGATGCCAGCAAAAATCAAACGCGCGATCGCATTGTCAATTGCTACGTGTGCAATTGCGCTCGCGGGATGCTGGCCGTTCCATTCCAATCAGGAAACGCAGCAGCAAAAATTTATCGAAGCGATGAATCACGGCAATGGCGCGCAGGCCAGCCAGATCTGGCTCAACATGGACGCCAGGAGCCGCGCCGACTTTGAACACAGCCAGGGAATGCGGCCGAACTTGTCGCCCGATGAAGTGCAGAAGCAAGTGATGCAACACTACCAGGACAAAATGGGCGCCGACGACAGCAACGAATCGATCGAACGGCCGACCCCCTACGTCGATCTCGGTGGGCTGGAGAGTCTTCCCGGGTATGTCGGCCCGTCGGGCGCGCCGCCCCAGTCCGTGACGGTGCCGACACAGAACGCGCCGTCCAGGTGAGGGTTACGACGATGGAGTTTGCGCTGACAGCCGAGCAGAAGTTGCTGCAGGAAACGCTGCGTGACTTCGCGCAGCGCGAACTGCTTCCCAATTACGCGTCGCGCGACGCGGATAGAGACCTGCCGCCGGCGCTGGTGAGGAAACTCGGCGAGCTGGGAGTGCTTGCGCCGACGGTCGGTGCGCAACTCGGCGGTTCCAGCCTCGATTATGTGTCGCTTGGAATCGCGCACGAGGAAATCGCGCGCGGCGATTTCAACGCCGCGTACGTCCTGCTGCTTGCGGCGCTGACCGCCGCAATAATCTCCCGCAGCGGCGACGCGCGTCAGCAGGCCGCGTTTCTTCCTCCGATTTGCCGAGGCGAAATTATCGCGGCGCTGGCTGTGACCGAACCCGGCGGCGGCTCCGACGCCGCACATGTCATGATGCAAGCGCGTCGCGATGGCGACAACTACGTCTTGAGTGGCGAGAAAACTTCCATCTCATTCTCATCATCGGCCGGCGCTGCCCTCGTCCTGGCCCGAACCGGCACGGCGCAACAGTCCGCTCGAGGTGTGAGCGCATTTTACGTCGATCTCAACTCACCGGGCGTATCGCGCACGCGCTTTCGCGATATGGGCTCGCGTGCCATCGGCCGCGGTCAGCTCTTTTTTGACGGCGTCCGCGTGCCCGCTGCCGCCCGCATCGGCGCGGAAGGCGCAGGCTTCGCCGAGGTGATGCAGGGATTCGATTTCAGCCGCTCGTTGATTGGCCTGATGTGCATCGGCGCGGCCGAGCAGAGCGTCGATGAGACTTGCGCCTACGTCGCCGAGCGCCAGGCGTTCGGCGCCCCGCTTGCACGGTTCGAGGGGGTATCGTTTCCGCTCGCAGAGGCGGCAGTTCGGCTGCGCGCCGCGCGTCTGCTCTGCTACGAAGCGCTGTGGCTCAAGGATCGCGGAGAGCCGCACGGATGGCTCGCGGCCGGAGCCAAGTGGCTCGCGCCCGAGCTGGCCGTCGAGGTCTTGCATCAATGCCTTCTGCTCCACGGGCATCTCGGGTTCAGCCTCGACCTGCCGCATCAGCAGCGAATGCGCGATGTGATCGGACTCGAGATCGGCGACGGCACCGCGCAGATCATGAAGACGATTGTCGCGCGCGAGATTATCGGCAAGACTGCTCGCCCGTACTAGATGGTGGCGTCTAGATGGCTGGATCGAAATGGCCGATTACCTGGGATGCGCGATGGATTTGGGCCGGGCCCGCGCCCTTGCCGGTTTCGCCGATCGATCCGGTCGGACTTCCGCCGAAAGAAACCTGGAACCGATTTTGCTACTTGCGCCGGACGGTTCACCTCGGATCGATCCCTGCGTCAGTTCCCGCACGAGTGACGGCCGACTCGCGCTTCGTGATGTTCGTCAACGGCGTCGAGGTTGCTCGCGGACCGGCGCGTTCGATACCCGAGCGTCTGGCATGGACGGAGATCGATCTCGCGCCGTATCTTCACGCGGGCCGAAACGCAATTGCGTCACTGGCGCGCTTCTACGGCTTGCCGGGACCGTGGTGGCGGCCCGCGACGCCGAGCTTCCTTCTCGGTTTTGGATCATTCGCGTTCGAATCGCCGGCCATCGGCGTGATTTCGGATGCCACGTGGAAAGGACGTGCCGCGCCGTATCGGCAGGATGTGGTCCGGATCGCGGCTCTGCCGGTGCCGCCGATCGAAATCCTCGACGGCGCCGCAATTCCCGCTGGATGGAACGACGCAGCGTTCGATGATTCCGATTGGCAGCCTGCTGTCGAATTGTCGGCCGGCACTCTTTCGCCCAATCGCACGCGAATTCCGGTCGAGCCTTTCACCGCGCCCGAGCCCGGGGAAATAGCGCAGCTGACTTCGATTCCGATCGCACTGAATGAACTCTCCCGCCGTGGCGTCGCGACTCTCAATAGCGATGACCCACGCAGCGCGTATCCAACGGCGGAGCAATCCACCGATGGTCCCGACACCATCGTTAATTTCGACGCAGGAATGATCACGCTCGCGACGCCTTGGGCCGTCGTTCGCGGTCCTGCAGGTTCAATCATCGACTTGTACTGCGGCGAGGACCTGCGTGCCGACGGCAGCGCGGAAATGAATCCGCGCCAATTTGCGATGCGCTATATCCTGCGCGGCGGCGCGGCAGAACGGCTCGAGTCCTACGAATCGGTCGGTTTCCGCCATCTGTCGATCGTCACGCGCGGCGGTGCGCAGATCGAATCGGCCGGCGCGATCGAGCGGCGCTATCCGCGCGGTGACGAGGCGTATTTCGAATGCGACGATCCGGCGCTCAACAAAATCTGGCGCGTTGGTGCGCGCACGCTGGAACTCTGTTCGACCGACGCCTTCATCGACTGTCCCGGCCGCGAACAACGCGCGTGGCTCGGCGATTCCTACATCCACGCCCTGCTGACGTACGCGACCAACGCCGATTGGCGCCTGGTGCGCCGCCATCTGCGAATCTGCGCGCATTCGCGCCGCGGCGACGGTCTGCTGGCGATGGCCGCTGCCTGCGACTTCTCGATATCTTCGACCACCATCCCCGACTACTCATTGCACTGGATACGCGCGCTCGCCCGCTACTTCGAATATTCCGGCGACGCCACGACGGTTCGCGAACTGATGCCGACCGCGGCCGGCGTGCTGCCGGCCTTCGAGCGTTATCGCGCACCCGACGGACTGATTCGCGGGATGCCGGGTTGGATTTTCATCGACTGGGCGATGACCGAGCGATCGGAAGTAACCGGCGCGCTCGATGCGCTTTACGCGGCGGCCCTCGATGATTTCGCGTCGCTCGCCGATACTGTCATGGCCGATTCGCGTGCTGCCGCCGATGCTCGTGCGTGCGCTCAGCGGACCCGGCGGGCATTCGAATTGCTGTGGGACGAGGCCGCGGGCGTGTATGTGGACGCCGCCGACCGGCGCGGCGCCGGCAGGCGAGTCAGTCAGCATACCAACGCGATGGCGATCGTAGCGGGATGCGCCCCGCGACACCGCTGGCCCCGGATGCTCGACTACATCCTCGATGAATCGCGCGTCATCGTCACGCCCACGATTTCCGATAACCTCGCAGCGTACTTGAGCCAACGTATGGACCCCGGCGAGCACATGACCTTCGACGCCGGGCACGACGTGGTCGCGGCGCAACCGTTTTTTTCCCACTTCCTTCACGATGCGATGGTCCGCGCCGGCCGCCGCGACCTGATTCCTGCGCGATGCATGAAATGGTGGCCACAGATCGAACGGGGTGGCACTGCGTTCGAGGAGTACTGGGACGCGCGCCCCGGCGCCGGCAGCAGATGTCACGCATGGTCCGCGACGCCAACCTGCGATTTGACCACTTGGGTTCTCGGCGTGAGGCCGGCCGCTCCCGGCTACTCGCGCGCGGAAATCGCGCCGCGGTTCGGATCGCTTAGGCATCTCGAAGGCCGCGTCCCAACCCCGCACGGGCTTATCGAGGTGAATCTGGATCGCGAAGGCGGCGGCGAGGTCGTGATTCCGGACGATGTGGCCGCCCTCGTGCGCTTCGACGACGCGCCTCTCACCGGCGGCGAATTCGGCCCCGGGCGCCATCGCATTCCCCGTTGACGCCTGCCCGTGCGATAGTGGTAAAAATCGCGTCGGCCCTTCGGCTTCGCATCAGCCAGGACAACCGGCTGCGTAGCGTCTGGAATTGCCGCCATGAGTATCGACCGCACAGAGCAAAATCGAGGCAGGGACACGTCGAAGATTCCCGGCGATTTTCCGGCCGCACCTCTTACGCTCGAAGGTTACAGCATTCTCCATCAGATGTTCCGCGTGCGGCGCCGCGAATTGCGGATGCTCGACGCCGCCAAACGCAACGCTGCTCTCAAGGACGCGTCGCAGCTGTTCGGCGAGATGGCCCGGCGCGAAGACGGTGAAACCGCGCTCTTCTCCGCGCTCGGCCACAAGGGCGATCTGATGGTCGTCCACTTCCGCCGCAGCTTCGAGGAACTTGGCCAGGCCGAACTCGCCGTCGCCGGGCTCGCACTCACCGACTACCTGGAACCGACTACGTCGTATCTGTCGGTGATCGAAATCGGCCTCTACGAAGCGACGGTCGCGCTCTATCGCCGGCTCGTCGACAATGGGGTCGGACCGCGCTCGCCGCAATGGAAGTCTGAAATCGAGTCCGAGATCGCCCGGCAGCGGGAGAAGATTTCGCCGCGCTTGTTTCCGAAAATCCCCGCGCGTCCCTACTTGTGCTTCTATCCGATGGACAAGAAGCGCGAAGGCGCCGACAACTGGTATCGCCTGCCGATCGAGGATCGCCAGCGTCTCATGCACGAACACGGCATGGTCGGGCGCCGTTTCGCCGGCGAAGTGACGCAGATCATCTCGGGCTCGATTGGATTTGACGATTGGGAATGGGGCGTCGATCTTTTCGCCGACGATCCGCTCGTGTTCAAGAAACTCGTTTACGAGATGCGCTTTGACGAGGCCAGCTCGTCGTATGCGAAGTTCGGCCCCTTTTACGTCGGCATCCGTCTCGAGGCGGCCGAACTCGGCAAACTGTTTTCGATCTGATCGACCAACGCATTTCAACTCATGCCGGGAGACAACCATGATCACGCAAGGCGACGAATATCCGATTCATCAGACGCCGGAGCCGGTCCAGCAGGTCTTCACCAGCGACCGCAACTTTTACGATCGATTTTTTTTCAATGGCTGCTTCCCCGAGGGCGAGCCGTACTTCGCCGTCGGGATGGGAATCTATCCGAACCTCGGAATCATCGATTCCGCATTCGGCGTAACCGTCGGCGGCGTGCAGCATAGCGTGCGCGCGTCGCGGGTGCTCGGCGCAGAGCGGATGGACACGCGCGTCGGCCCGATCTCAATCGAGGTCCTGCGCCCGATGCAATCGATGCGCGTTCGCGTCGACCATGAAGCCGTGAAGGCCGACCTGATATTCGAGGCGCGCGCCGCGGTAATAGAGGAGCCGCGCTTTACCCGCCGCGCCGGTCCGCGGATCGTAATGGACATGACGCGGTTCACGCAGCACGGCGGTTACAGTGGAAGCCTGACGGTCGCCGGCAAGACCTACGAGGCAAAACCGTCGCGAGTGTGGGGTGCGCGCGATCGCTCCTGGGGCGTGCGCGGAATCGGACCGCAGGACCCGGCGGGAGTGCCCTCGTCCGCGATGGGCCAGTACTACTGGCTGTGGTCGCCGGCCAATTTCGAGGATGTCTGCACGCTTTGGGACGTCAATGAAAACGCCGACGGCTCGCGATGGCACGAGCACGGCGCCGTCACGCGCGCACAGCCCGGCGCCCCGCTCGATCTCTCGACCGGGGGCCTCGACTTCAACATCAACTATGCTTCCGGAACGCGCCACGCCAAAAGCGCCGAAATAATTTTGCGCACCCCGCAAGCCGGCGAAAGCCGCATCGAGTTGGAAATTCTGTACAACTTCTACATGCAGGGCATCGGCTACTTTCATCCGAAGTGGGGGCACGCAATGTACGTCGGCCCCGACGTCTCGACCTACGACTCGCTCAAAACCGCCGACGTCGACCAGCGCGATTTCTTTAATCAGCACATCGAGGCTGTATGCCGGGCGAAAATGGGTTCGCGCAAGGGGATGGCAATTCTCGAGATGTTAATCCTGGGTCCGCACACTCCGAGCGGCTTCAAGGATTTACTCGACATGCATCCGTAGCGGATTGATTTTTTGTCAGGACGGTTCGCGGCCGGCCCCTGATTCGCTCACTTCCCGAGCTTTCCGAGCATGCGCCCGACGAAGCCTTGCCGTTTCTTTTCTTCTACCGGCGCAGGCTCGCGGCCTTCTTTGAGAGCCGCGAAGATCTCTTCGACTTCGCCGTCAACCGGGAATCGGCCGGTACTCGATTTCGAGAAGACCAGCCGCCCGTTCACGATCACGTCGAACTGACCCGTTTTGCCGGCCGTGATTTCCGCCTTCTCGCCGAACCTGGAACCTAATGACGCGGCCAGACTGGCCGCGCGCGGCTTATAGCCTCAAGCTGCGCAGTAGAGAATTTCTGTAGCCATGATCAAAGCCTACCCGCCGGTCTCGCGCCGTTCAAACGCGCGTTGTGGTTCGCTCGCGAACTACTTGCCGTTGGGGATATCGACGAACACCGCCGCGGCGACCACCGACGACCACAGCCCGTCGCGATCGCCTATCGCCGACTGCGTGACGTTGCGCGTCGTTACGATTTTGTCCGACATCCGCCACAGATCCTTGCGCTCGTCGTAGCTCAGATTCGGATCGAAATCGATGCCAAGAATTGTCGCCAGCATCATCGCCGCCAGATCCTCCGCGTAGTCGCCCGCCTTCTGATCCGTTTCTCCCGTGCTGTGATGCTCGGACAGGTATCCGTACTGCGCCGGATTGCTGGGAAGCGCGACCCCCACCGACGATGCTATGAGCCGATGCGGTTCGTTGGTCGCGTTATCGCTCATCACGGCAAAAACGATCTGCCCCGGCGTCAGGTACTTCAAGCCTTCCTGCTGGCTGAGCAGTTTGCAGTTGGGCGGGAAAATCGATTTGACGCGCACGAGGTTGAACTCGGCGATTCCCGCCGAACGCAGCGCCAGCTCGAAAGAAGTCAGCTTCTCGCGATGCCGGCCCACGCCCTTGGTCAAGAATGTCCCCTTCGGAATCGGCCCCATTTATTTTCTCTCCCATCGATTGCGCGGGTGGCCGCGGTTGGTTGCCACAATTCCAGTTGGTTTGCGACGCTCGCGAAATCCGCTGCGCGCCGCCCCTTCTCCGGTTCCGGTCTCCTTGCTATGAATCCGCCCGCCCAACGCCGTGCTACACCGTGTTCACCGGTATGTACTCACCGAATACCTTGCGCATCGCGTCCGATATTTCTCCAAGCGTGCACCATCCGCGCACTGCATCGATTATCGGCGGCATCAGATTCTGCCCGCCGCCGGCAGCCGCCTCGACCCGCGCGAGCGCTTTCGTCGCCGTCTGCGCGTTTCTTTCTGCCCGCACGCGCGCAACGCCTGCCTTCTGCTTCTCCTCCAGCTCCGGCTTGACCCGCAGGATTTCCCCCGGCGGTTCGCCGCCCCCGGTGAACTGGTTTACGCCTACGATAATTCGCTGCATGGTTTCAATCTCGCGCTGGTAAATAAATGCGGCGTTCTGAATTTCGCGCTGCATGTAGCCGCGCTCGATTGCGGCGACTGCGCCGCCGAAGTCGTCGATCTTTGACAGGTACTCGACCGCCTTTTCTTCCAACTCGGTCGTCAGCCGTTCGACGTAGTACGAACCGCCGAGCGGATCGATCGTGTCCGCGACCTCCGACTCGTGCGCGATAAGCTGCTGTGTGCGCAGCGCGAGCAGCACCGAGGATTCCGTCGGCAGCGCGAGCGCCTCGTCTTTGGAGTTGGTGTGCAGCGATTGCGCTCCGCCCAGCACCGCCGCCAACGCCTGCATCGTCACGCGCACGACATTGTTGTCCACCTGCTGCGCGGTCAGCGTCGAGCCCGCCGTTTGCGCATGAAACCGCATCATCATCGAGCGTTCATCCTTCGCTCCGAAGCGCTCCTTCATTATTTTCGCCCACAGCCGCCGCGCCGCCCGGAACTTCGCGACTTCCTCGAAGAAGTTGTTGTGCACGTTGAAGAAGAACGACAGCCGGCTCGCAAACGCGTCGAGTTGCAACCCCGCTTTCAGCGCGGCGTCAACGTATGCGATCCCGTCGGCAATCGTGAACGCGAGTTCCTGCGCCGCGGTCGAGCCGGCCTCGCGGATGTGGTAGCCCGAAATCGATATCGTGTTCCAGTTCGGAACTTCCTTCGTCGCAAAACTGAAAATGTCGGTGATGATCCGCATCGAGCCGCGCGGCGGATAGATGTACGTCCCGCGCGCGACGTATTCCTTCAGGACGTCGTTCTGGATGGTGCCGTTGACCTTGTCCCAGCCCACACCCCGGCGCTCCGCCACCACCAGGTACAACGCCAGCAGGATCGACGCGGTCGCGTTGATCGTCATCGAGGTCGAAATCTTGTCCAGCGGCAGCTCGGCGAGCATCGTCTCCATGTCGGCGATCGAGCATATCGGCACGCCGACCCGTCCGACTTCGCCCTCGGCCAGCGGATGGTCCGAGTCGCGGCCCATCTGCGTGGGCAGGTCGAACGCGACCGACAGCCCCGTCTGGCCCTGCTCGAACAGGTAGCGGTAGCGGCGGTTCGATTCCTCCGCGCTGCCGAAGCCTGCGTACTGGCGCATCGTCCACAGGCGCCCGCGATACATCGTCGGCTGCACGCCGCGTGTAAACGGATACTCGCCTGGGAAGCCCAGCTCGTTCACAAAATCGAAGTCGTTCAGGTCTTCGGGATCGTACGCTCGCTTGATTTCGATTCCCGAGCTCGTGACGAACTTCGCCTTGCGCTCGGCGCCGCGCTTCAAAGAAGGATTGAGTTTGCGTTCCTCCCAGGTCTTGCGCGCGTCCCCGATTTTGCGATCGTCTTCAGCCATCGTAACTTGCCTCTAACAGGATGTTGAACGGTTCAGGACACGAATTGCCCTTCGATAGGAGTGTTTCAACACCCTGCTAAGGTACGCGGTAGCCTTCCAGTTCGGCGCCGTCACGCAATAGAACCACGTATGTGACCTCGCCGCTCGTGGCAAGCACGCCGGAAAACTGCGGGCGGCCCCACATGTTGCTGCGCGGCAGCTTCAAATCCATGATTTGTGTTCCATTCGCGAGTTTGAAAACCCTGAACCCACGATAATACGAGGGGTCAAGTTCGAACATAACGTGGCTCTGGTCGCAATCGAGCAGCTCATATCTCAGGTCCCCGGACAGATCCGGGCATGTGCAACCCCAAGGCGACTGGGGTGGAACCCTCCTCGAGTAGGCCGCGATGCGTGTCATCCGTCCAAAGGGGTTGAGATTGTTATGCAAATCGTCTAACGAGGAGAAACCAAGCGGAGCGAGTTTCGGCCCACATGCCTTTTCTTCCGGCGTCGAAGCGCTCTCGGCGAGCCAGAGTTTGTTGATAATGGTATAAGTACACACCGTTTCAGGCTTCAGGCCGGGAAGAGTTAAGGTTTCCACCGCATACTGGCCGGTAAGGGTCACGTTGCCGTCGATCGTTTCGCGCTTATACTCCTGAAGGCCGCTCACTACGAAGGCCCCGCTGGGGCTGAAACCCATGTCGCCTGCGGCCAGCAGAGGATCGGTGACCACGACGCGGCTGAGCAGCTTGAACCCGTGGAGATCGATAATGTTCAGGACAGATAGCGGCTTTGCAGATTCGCCGGGGAGAGCCTCGTTCCATTTGTCTGCGTTCTGGCTCAAACGGACCACGAGATAATTCGCTGCGGGGTCCATTAAGAGCTGATCGTTCCGATCCACCCGGTCTCCTTGAAAATTTGAATCGATTGGTTCATCATTCGGCCCCACGTCGACATCCAGCTCGTCCTCACGCGGTTGCGAGGTGGCCCAGTCCGCGATGCGCCGCAGCTTCCAGATTTGCTTGGGCTGTTCGCGCTGCTTGGTGACCACCAGCAAGGCACCATCGGGCATCGAATGCAGGGTCGAGAACTCCTGGTTATTCTGTGGCTTGTGCAACCTGTAGGTGAAGGATCTTGCGTTCCCCTGGCCGGGGCAGACCGTCAAGAAGAAAGCAACCACCAGGAAAAGAGTCCGTCGCTCAAGCATTGCGCAATCGTATCACTCCGGAATCTTCTTTTTGAGAACCGTTCCGGCCAAATTGTATCCCTCAGCAGGCGGTCGCATGCGGCTGGCGCTGCTACTCGATGACCATCATCAGTTGGCCCTTCTCGACCGCCTGCCCCGCGACCACCTTCACTTCCACGACCTTGCCGGCCTTGGGCGCCTTGACTTCGTTTTCCATCTTCATCGCTTCGACGATGATAATTCCCTGTTCCGCTTTGACTTCGTCTCCCGGCGCGACCAGCACGTTAACCACCCGGCCCGGCATCGCGGATTTTATTTCCACGCGGCCGCTGACCTCGCGCCGCTTGCCGGCCGCGCGCGCCGTCCGTCGCGCCGCATCGGCGACCGTGAGCCGCGTCGATCCGCTCCGCGACGCAACCACAGTTTCCTCGCCGTCGCGCGCCACGTCAAAATCGAACGAGCGATTGTTGATAATCACCGAAAAGGACACCGGCCCGACCGTGCGCAAATCGGCTTCGAAACGATTCTCACCGAAACGAATCGCGAACGAGTCCGCGGCGAGCTCTTCAATCTCGATTTCGTGTTCCTGAGCGCCAAGCGTCACGAGGTACCGCATCGGTAACAGTCCCGGCTATCTCCTCAGCGTGTCGAACCGGCCGATCGCCCGCCATGCGGACGCCTGCGGCGCGGCCACCGGCTGTGCGCCGGCGCCATTGCCGTGGTTGGCATTTTTCTGCGCTGCGATCGCCGCGAGAAATATCGCCGCCAGTTCCGCACCGCGCGGCGCGGCGCCGTTTTCATTCGGATGATACTCGCGGTCGATAAAATAGGTATCGAATTCACCTTTCAAAAACTTGGGATGCGTCATAATCCAGCGATGGAAGTCGAGGTTGGTGCGCAGATCGCCGGAAATTACGAATTCGCCGAGCGCCCGCCGCATCCTGTCGATCGCCTGCTCGCGATTCGCGCCCCACACCGCCAGCTTCGAGATCATCGGGTCGTAAAATACCGGCACTTCGGCGCCCGGATAAACTCCCGTGTCGTTGCGCACCCCCGGACCGTCGGGAAATCTGAGCGTCTCGATCTTTCCCGGCGCCGGTGCGAAGCCGGCCGCCGGATCTTCCGCGTAGATTCGGCACTCGATCGCCCAGCCGCGTTGGGTGAGATCTTTTTGCTTGAACGGCAGCTTCGCGCCCGCGGCGATTTCGATTTGCGCGCGCACCAGGTCCACGCCCGTCACCAGCTCGGTCACCGGATGCTCGACCTGGATGCGCGTGTTCATCTCGAGGAAGTAAAAGTTGCGCTCTGCGTCGACCAGGAACTCGATCGTTCCCGCGCTGACGTAGTTCACCGCCTTGGCCGCGCGCACCGCGACCTCGCCCATCTCCGCCCGCATCTTCGCCGTGATAAACGGCGACGGCGATTCCTCGACGACCTTCTGATGGCGCCGCTGAATCGAGCATTCGCGCTCGAAGACATGGACGATGTTGCCGTGCGCGTCGGCGAGCACCTGCACTTCGATATGGCGCGGTCGCTTCAGAAATTTCTCGACGTAAAAGCGCCCGTCGCCGAACGACGACTTGGCCTCGCTTGAGACCGTGCGCACCACTGACGCGAGGTCTTTGCCGTTCTCGACGAAGCGCAGCCCCTTGCCGCCGCCGCCCGCGGCCGCCTTCACCATGATTGGAAACCCGATCTTTTTCGCGAACGCGGCTACTTCCGCCTCGGTCTCCAACGTCCCCGGCGAGCCCGGCACGACCGGCACTCCCGCCGCCGACATCAATTTGCGCGCCTCGACCTTGTCGCCCATCCGCTCGATCGCGTCCGCCGGCGGCCCGATCCAGGTCAGGCCGGCCCGCTGCACCGAGCGCGCAAACGCGGCGCGTTCGGAGAAAAAGCCGTAACCCGGATGAACCGCGTCGGCCTTGGAAGATTTCGCGGCCTCAAGAATTTTCGCGGTGTTAAGATAGCTCTCGGCAGCCGGCGCCGGACCGACCGGGTAGGCATGATCGGCTTCGCGCACGTGCAGCGCGGCGCGATCGGCGTCCGAGTAGACGGCGACCGACTCGATTCCCAACTCGCGGCATGCGCGGATGATCCGCACCGCGATCTCTCCGCGGTTGGCGATTAGAATCCGCTTGAACATCAATTTTCCCTGGCGCCGACCTTCTTTCAGACCGCGCTCACGTTCTCCAAATTGTATACTGAATCCAGCCCACGCGAGCTAACCGCGCGCGGCGGCCGGTGCGGACGCTTTTGGTCAAAGTGGAATATTGCCGTGCTTGCGCGGCGGATTCTTGTCGCGCTTGTTCGCGAGCGCCTTGAGCGCGCCGATCAGCCTGGGGCGCGTGTCGCGCGGCATGATCACTTCATCGATATAGCCGAGCTCAGCCGCCTTGAACGGATTCGCAAAAGTTTTGCGATAGTCCTCGGCCAGCCGCGCGCGCTCGGCGACTGCATCTTTGGCCTTGGCGAGCTCGTTGCGAAAAACAATGTTGATGGCCTGCTCGGGTCCCATCACCGCGATCTCGGCGCTCGGATACGCAAAGTTGAAATCGCCGCGAATATGCTTCGACGACATGACGTCGTACGCACCGCCGTAAGCCTTGCGCGTTATCACCGTCACCTTGGGCACGGTGGCCTCGCAGAACGCGTAGAGCAGCTTCGCACCATGCCTGATAATTCCGGCGAACTCCTGCGAGGTACCGGGCAGAAAGCCCGGCACATCCACGAACGTGACAAGCGGAATGTTGAACGCGTCGCAGAAGCGCACAAATCGCGCCGCCTTCACCGACGAGTCGATATCGAGGCATCCCGCCAGAAAGGCCGGCTGATTCGCGACCACGCCGACCGAGTAGCCGCCGAGCCGCGCGAACCCGATCAGCATGTTGTGCGCGTAATCCTTCTGCACTTCCAGGAACTGGCCCTCATCGACCACGCGCCGGATAATCCCGCCCATGTCGTAAGCCTTGTTGGGATTTTCGGGGACGATCGAATCGAGCGCGGCATCGCAGCGGGCGGGGTCGTCACCGCTCGCGACGAATGGCGGGTCTTCGACATTGTTCGACGGAATATATGAAAGCAGCTCGCGGATCATCGCGAGCGCGCCCGCGTCGTCGTCGGCCTCAAGATGGCACACGCCCGACTTCTGGCTATGCGTATCTGCGCCGCCAAGCTCCTGCATCGTGACCTCTTCGTGCGTGGTCGCCCGGATCACGTCGGGCCCGGTGATGAACATGTACGAGGTATCGCGCACCATCACGATGAAGTCCGTCATCGCCGGCGAATACACCGCGCCGCCGGCGCACGGTCCCATGATCGCGGAAATTTGCGGGATCACTCCCGACGACATTACGTTGCGCAGAAAAATATCCGCGTAGCCCGCCAGCGACACGACGCCCTCCTGGATTCGCGCGCCGCTGCCGTCGTTGAGCCCGATCACCGGGCATCCGGTCTTCATCGCGAGGTCCATCACCTTGCAGACTTTCTCCGCGAACGCGCCCGACAGGCTGCCGCCGAAGACCGTGAAATCGTGGCTGAAGATGCACACCTGCCGCCCGCCGATCGTGCCGTAGCCTGTCACGACCCCATCGCCGGGGATTTTTTTCTCCGCCATGTCGAAGTCTGTGATTCGATGCGTCTTGAACTTGTCGATCTCGACGAACGAGTCACGGTCGAGGAGAAACTCGACACGCTCGCGCGCGGTCATGCGGCCCTGTGCGCGTTGCTTCTTGAGCCGGTCCTGGCCGCCGGCCGCCTCCGCCTCGCGCGTGAGCCGCTTGAGTTGTTCGAGATTTTCTTTAAGGCCCATTTGTCACAACCGCGATAAAGCGAGATAGACGCCAAACAAAAAGGCGCCAGTCACGCGCCACCGGCAAGATAGATACCGCATGTTCGCCGCCGGTTAAAGCGCCCGATTATTCCGAGGTGCGGGGTGAAAACCCGGAGAAATCGAATCGGTCGCCGGCCTTGATCCCGTTCTTTGCGCAGAAACCGCCGTTCACTTCGAGCACATACTGCGAGTCGCCTTCGACGCCGACCAGCTTGTCGGAAAACGGCTCCGCGTTCACGACGATTCCAATCACCCGGCGCGCCGCATCCGCGAAAATCATGTCGAGCGGAATCGGCGTATTGTGCATCCAGTAATTCCGGCGCGCCGTATCCGGGAAAACAAAGATCATCCCCGCATTCTCGTCGAGATGCTTGCGATACATCAGGCCGAGCTCGCGCTGCGCGTCCGTGTTCGCCACTTCGACCGCAACTGTGGCGCGCGGCTTGCCGTCAGCGCCGACTATCGTGACGCATGGACCGCGCGCGCATCCGAGCAACGCGAGCAGGATGACCACGGGCGCAAATGGGCCGAATCGGAGGCGCAAGCGGCGACGCAACGTTGCTCCCATGGCTGGGCGCAAATCTAGCGCGTCGATGAGCCGCGGGGAATCAGATCAGGTTGTTTCCGGCGAGATATCCTCGAGCTCTCGTCCCGAGGTCTCCGGAAAGAACAATATGATCGCCGGCGCGATTATCCAGAAGACCGTCACGTAGCAGATCGCTCGCGCGTGCGAGCCGGTGAACCGGAACAGCACGCCCTCCAGGAACAACCCCAGTGCGCCGCCGGTCGTGCCCGCGACCAGGAGCGCGCTCCCCGCGGTCGAACGATAAGAGGTCGGAAACAACTCCGCGCTGTAGGCAGCCAGAATGTTGCCCGACGCGATGTCGAAAAATATTTCCAACATCCATACTGGAACAATCGACCAGCCCGGCGCCGTATACATCCAGATAGTCAACAGCGGCGACAGGAACGTGAACGCCGCCCCCATCACGCGCCGCCCATAGCGATCGCTCAGGCGGCCCGCGACGATCGAGCCCAATATTCCGAAAGCACCGCCGAACAGAAACAACGACGAGACGTTGCCCGGCGACCAATGATGCGTCTCCTGCAGAAACTTCGGAAACAGAAAGCCTGACACGTTGCCGCCCATCGAGCTCAGAAACGCCACCGACAGTATCATGACGAGCCGTCCCGGGTACGCGCTGTACAACTGCACGAGCGGCTGCCAGATCTTCACCGGCTGCAGCCCTTCGAGCTTCTCTTTCTCGAAGCGCGCGCTTTCGGGCAGCAAGCGCCGCAGCGGAATGATCAGCACCAGCGGCACCAGCGCGATCACGTACAGTCCGCGCCATCCGTAAGGAATCACATTGATAAACGCGAACACGATCGCGGCCAGGCCGTAGCCCATCGACGACACCGCGCCGAGCAGTCCAATCGCCCATCCGCGATTGGCAGCGTCAACTTCCTCCGCCACTATCACCATCGCGATTGCGGCTTCGGCGCCGGCGAACGCGCGCGCAATTATTTCAAACGCTGCAAAGCTCCGCTCGCCCGGCGCGATCGCGATAAGGCCGGTGAAAATCGTGTAGCCGAAGACCGTGTAGAGCAGCAGCCGGCGGCGCCCGAACACGTCGGCAAAGGGAGTCATCAGCAACGCCAGCAGGTAGCCGAGCCGGATCACCGAGAGCACGGCGCCAAGGTGCGCCTCCGCGATCTTGAGCCCCGCCTGAATTTGCTTGAGCGCGAGACTCAGCAGGGCGCGATCGTATTGATCGAAAAAGCCCGCGGTTGATGCGATCCAGAATACCCGGCGCTGGCGCTTGGTGAACGGCGGCGTCCTGCCCAGCAGACCAAGGTTGACACTCCGGCGGCCTGCTTCCTCAGCCACATGCCCGGTTTCGGGTTTCAAATCGGGCGCGCTGGCGGGATCGGTCATCTGGATTCAATCGATCGCGACCGGCAATGACTCGAGACCGCGCAAAAAGTACGACCCCTTGTAAACCGGTTTCATCGCGGGGTCTTTCAGCCGCAGCCGCGGGAAGCGCTCGAGCATCGCGCCGATCGCGATCGCACCCTCCATCCGCGCCAGCGGCGCGCCGATGCAGAAGTGGATTCCCTCGCCGAACGCAAAGTGGTCGCGAGGCTCGCGCGTGATGTCGAAACGATCGGGATCTTCGAACTGCGCCGGATCGCGATTTGCCGCGGCAAGGATTATGAAGCAACCGAGATTGGCCGGCAGCTCGGTCCCGCCGAGTATCGTATCTTCCTTCGTGAAGCGAACGGTGGACTGCACCGGTCCGTCGTAGCGCAGGATCTCCTCGATCGCCCTGGCCATCAGCTCCGGCCTTTGCCTCAGTAGATTCATCTGCGCGGGATTGCGCCCGAGCGCGAGCATCCCGTTGCCGATCAGATTGGTCGTGGTCTCGTTACCGGCCAGCAGCAGGAGCAGCACGAACGCCAGCAATTCGCCCGCGTTCATCGCTTCGGCGTCGTCGTGCGCGGCGACCAGCGCGCTTATCAGGTCGGCGCCGGGATTCTTGCGCCGCCGCTCAATCTGCTCGGCGAAATAGCTGCGCAGCGCCTTGGTCGCGGTGTGAAATTGCTGCGGCAGCGGAGTCCCGGGCAGAGTGTTGTCGCCCGATACCACCGTGTCGGACCAGTGCTTGAACTGTTCGTAATGGTCCGGCGGCACGCCGAGCATCTCTGCGATAACCATCACCGGCAGCGCGTTCGCAAACCCGCTCATCACGTCGAGCTCGCCCTTGCGCTGGGCATGGTTGATGAGATTTTTCGCGATCTCGCGGATTCGCGGCTCGAGATCGCGGATTCGCCGCGGCGTGAAATCACGCGACACCAGGCGGCGCAGCCGGGTATGCATCGGCGGATCGGAAAACAGCATCGTGCGTGCGCCGGCAAACGGCCCCTCGTTCGGAGGTTCGGCGGGATCGCGCGGCCGCTCGCTCGAGAAATGGGCATGGTCGCGCAGCACCGCCATCACGTCGCCGTAGCGAGTGACCATCGCGATCGGCCCGAACAAATCGAGAATACGCGGCGGACCGGCGAGCAACGGCTTGTAATGCGGATACGGATTGGCGCGGAAGTTCTCGTCCCACGGATTGAAGTAGAAATCCTGCGACGCCCCAAGCGCGGTTGCTTCGCTCATCGTCAGATTACCTCCCGCTCGATTCGATCGAATGAATCCAGCTACTCAGCGGCCCTTGAAATTCGGCCGACGCTTTTCCAGAAATGCGCGCACGCCCTCGCGATAATCCTCGCTGTCGAAGCATCGCGCGACCATCGTCGAAACCGCCTTCACGTCGCGCTCCTCGCGATCTTTCAGGCTCTCGCCAATCGCCAGCTTGGCAGCCGCCATCGTCAGCGGCGCGTTGCCAGCCATCTTGAGCACGTAGTCGCGCACGTTTTCCTCGAGCTTTTCGGGATCGACCACGCGGTTGATTAGCCCCATCTGCAGAGCCTCTTCCGCGTCGAACAGCCGCGCCGACAGGAGGATATCGCGCGCGTTGGCGGGACCCACGGTATGCGCGAGCATGGTGACGCCTTCCAGCGGATACGCCAGTCCAAGCTGCGCGGCTGGAATCCCGAAGCGCGTCCCGCGCGCCGCTATTCGGATGTCGCATGCGAGCGCGACCTGCATGCCGCCCCCGATGCATACCCCGGAAATCATCGCGACGATCGGCTTGCGGCATTCGACAATCGCCGCGATTGCACTGTTGGGCGCGTCGCGATACGCACGCGCCTGCGCCGCATCGGCCCGCATCGCAGGGAACTCCGAGATATCCGCGCCCGCGATAAACGCCTGCGGCGTCCCGCCGCGCATGACGATCACGCGGACCGCGTCGTCGCTCGCCAGTTCCGCGACGCCTTCCGCAATCCGCAGCCAGGTCCTAAGATTGAGCGCGTTGCGAACTTGCGGGCGGTTCAGCACCAGCCATCCAATCGGCGCCTCGTCGTGGCGAACTATCAACGGATCGGCTGAAGTTTCATCGTTCACGGATATCGTACCTCTGGCGAGATTTATGACGATAATCGAGCGGGCTTCTAGTCAGGATTTTGAGCACATTTGCGCGCTGGACGAAACCGTCCATGCAGGCGCCCCACGGCGCAGATTTATCGGCGAGGCTTGCGCCCACGGCCGCGTCGCAGTGGCGCGCGTCGACGGAATCGTGCGCGGCTTCGTCATCGCGGATGAAAGTTTCTTCGAGCAATGTTTCGTGCGCCTGCTGCTCGTGCATCCCGATTTCCGCCGCCGCGGACTCGCGAGCGCCCTGATGCGCGCAGCCGAGCTCGATTGTCAGACTGAAAAGCTGTTCACTTCGACTAATCAGTCGAACATCGCGATGCAGCGGCTGTGCGATCGATTGGGCTTCGTCAAATCCGGCTACATCGAGAATCTCGACGAGGGCGACCCGGAACTCATCTATGTAAAGATTCTAGCGCCGGTTCCGAGCGCGCCGCCCCGCGACACCGGCGAAGAGTGAAGAAGTGAAACACTGAACTCAAACGGGACGGAAGACGAAGAAGTCTACCGGCTCTACCACCGGCTCGTACATACAATCAAGTTTTTCCTTCTCGCCTCCTTGTTCAAATTTCGCAGGCGCGTTACTTACTAGAGCCATGGATATTGGGAAAGTTGGAATATGGTTCTTCCTCGACGCGATGGCCGCGGCGGACACCGCCGAGTTCGCCAAACTGGTCGAGAAGCTCGGTTACAAAGCGCTCTGGATCCCCGAGGCCGTCGGCCGCGAGCCGTTCGCACACGCCGCGTACCTGCTCAGCCATACCGATCGCCTCGCCATCGCAACCGGCATCGCGAACATCTGGGCCCGCGACGCGTTTACGATGGCGGCCGCGTCGAAGACCGTGGCCGAGCTTTCCGGCGGCCGCTTCGTGCTCGGCATCGGCGTCAGCCACAAGCCTCTCGTCTCCAACCTGCGCGGCCACAACTACGACAAGCCCTACAGCTACATGAAAGAGTATCTGCCCAAGATGAAGAACGCGCTCTACTTGGCGCCGGCGCCCAAAGAGCCGGTGCCCGTGGTGCTCGCCGCGCTGCATCCCAAGATGCTCGCGCTGTCGGCCGCCGAGGCCAACGGCACGCACACCTACTTCGTTCCGCCCGAGCACACCGCAAAAGCACGCGCGCAAATCGGACCGAACGCGATGCTATGCGCGGCGCAGGCCGTCATCCTCGAAACCGACGCGGCCAAAGCCCGCACCGCAGCGCGCGAGTACATGAAGACCTACGTTCCACGCCTGCCCAACTACACCAACAACCTGAAAGCGCTCGGATGGGCTGACAAGGAATTCGAAAACGGATGCTCCGATCGGCTGGTCGACGCCATCGTGGCGTGGGGCGCCGAGGACAAGATTCGCGATCGCATCGACGCGCACCTGAAGGCCGGCGCCTCTCACGTCTGCATCCTGCCGATCCGTTCCGACGGCACGCCGCAGCCCGACCTTCGCGCTGTCCAGGCGTTCGCTCAACGCTGAGGAGTGTCGTCGATGCGCCAACTTTCTTCCAATTTGGCTGTCCTTGTCCTCGCGATCGCTGTGGCCGGATGCGCGTCGCAAGGCGAGCCGCAGGCCCGGCAGGCCGAAGCCGCGGCAGCCAAGGCTCAGGAAGCCGCCGCGCGCGCCGAAGAGTCCGCGACCAAAGCGCTCGACGCCGCCAACAAAGCGACCGAGGCCGCAGATCGCGCGACCAGGGCCGTCGAAGACGCGACCCGCGAAATCAACCGCGTCGCCGATCATCTCGATCAAATGGAACGCGACCGCGAAGCGGCAATTCACGGGCGTCGGATCTCGCACGTGACGAAGTCAGCCAGGAAGGCGGCGGCTGCGTCGGAGGCCTCCGCGTCGGCGTCTGCGTCTTCGGGCGGCGCCCCGGCGGCGGAAGCCTCGGCGTCGCCTGGCGCGGCTGCCGCCGCATCCGCGACCTCCGACGGCGTCACGTCATCGGCCGTGGCGCCAGCGGCCGTGCCGCCCGCGCCGGGGGTGCCTGCGCCGGGGGCGATAGCGCCGCCACCGAAGAAATAGCGGCCATCGGTCGAGCGCAAGTGGCTGAGCCAATCAAATCGCAACCAGCCCGCACGCCGACCGAAGCCGACATTCGCGCCGAGAATCTCACTCCGCAAGTCCGCCGCCACACCTGGATCAATATCGCGGGTCCGCTCGCCGCCGTCTTTCTCGGAATTTTCGCGGCTGCGATGTACCTGCGGCCCGTCGATGTCCTCCGATGGATTCAGATCACGCGCCTGGGATGGTCTGGGGTAACGCAGAACGATCTTGCGCTCAAGGACGGCCTCATCACTTACTTGATCACCGGCGGCTATTCGGAAATGGAGCCGGTCGTGATGATTCACGGGCTCGGTCCGGACGCCGCGCTCGTGTGGCGCGGGATCATGCCGCCGGTTGCCGACGCGCACTACAAAGTTATCGCGCCCAACCTGCCCGGCTTCGCCTCATCCGATCACAAGCAGGTCAACTATTCGATCGCGTACCAGGCTGCGGCGGTCGCGCAGATGATCGACGAGATGAAGCTCGATCACGTCAACCTGGTCGGCAACGATCTCGGCGCCGACGTCGCGCTCTACTACGCCGTCGAGCACCCCGATAAAGTCGAACGGATGGTCCTGGTGTCGGGCGGCCTGGTGGGTGCGCGCGGCGCTGAAAAGCTTCGCAAGGGGATGTTGCCGACGACGGTCGAGGCGATTCGCGCGCAGGTCGAGGCGAGCTTCTTCGATTTGCCCCCGATGCCCGAATTCATTTACCAGCGCATGATGGCTGAACTCAGCAGCGACCTTCAGGCCGAGACCGACATGATCAATTCCGTGCCTCGCGACGAGGCGCACATCCGCTCCAAACTGGGCCAGGTCTTCAACACGCTCACCATCATAATGTGGGGCGCGAAAAATCCGTTCTTCTCGGCCGCCGAAGGCGAGGCGCTGCACGCCGCGATGCCCGGTTCGGCCACTGTGGTCTTCAAGACCTCCGGCACCTACCCTCAACTCGAGCATCCCGACGATTTCGCCGAGTCGCTGATCTTTGTAATCAAGCAGGAAGAAGGCGGCCGGTAACTGACGGCTTGCGCGGCGCGCGGTCGTCTGCGATAAGCCAGTTTGAATTTTAAGCCCGCGAGGAATCGACGACGATGAAGCTCTACAACATGAATCTCTCCAACTTTGCCACCAAGTGCCGGCTCGTCATCTACGAAAAGGGACTCAACATCGAGATGGCGCCGATTCCCGGCGGCGATCTCCACTCCGCCGAATACGCGAAGGTCAATCCGCTCGGTAAAACCCCGGCGCTCGACGTTGACGGTCTGCTCATCCCCGAGTCCGAGGTCATCAACGAGTATCTCGAGGACAAGTACCCGACTCCGCCGCTGCTTCCCAAGAGTCCCGAGGGCCGCGCCAAAGTGCGAATCCTGACCCGATTCCACGACCTCTACCTCGAGCCTCCCCTGCGTGCGCTGTTCTTCCAGATGGATCCGAAAACTCGCGACGAAAAGCTCGTCGGCGAGAAGGTGGCCGACTTCAAAAACCGCGTCGACCAGCTCGAAAAGATGCTCGCCGACGGCGGCTTCGCGTGCGGCGCCAACTTCACGCTCGCCGATTGTGCGCTGGCGCCGACGATGTTCTTCGTGACCAACCTGATGCCCGTCTTCGGGGTCAACGCGCTCGACGGACATCCGAAACTCACGGCATGGTGGACCCACGTCCAGACCCGCCCGTCGGTAAAGAAGGGCCTCGCCGAGATGGGCGAAGCGCTGGCTGCGATGCAGCGCGGCGGCGGCATCCGCTAAGGATTCGTCCGGCGATTTTTCACCGCTCAAAAAAAGCGGGGGCATCCGCCACAATGCGCCCGCTTTCGCTGCCCGGCAAGGATGAACTAACTATGGCTTATCTCGATCGCGATGGCGTGCGCATCTACTACGAACAACGCGGCGCCGGGCCCGCCGTTTTGCTCTCGCACGGCTACAGCGCCAGCGCGCGCATGTGGCAAGGTCAGATGGATGCGCTGTCGGACCGCTACCATCTGATCGCCTGGGATATGCGCGGCCACGACCGCTCCGATTCGCCCGACGATCCGGCGCTCTATTCGCACGAAGCCACCATCGCCGATATGGCCGCGGTGCTCGACGCTTGCGGCGCGAATCGCGCCGTCATCGCCGGCTTGTCGCTGGGCGGCTTCATGTCGCTGGCGTTTCATCTGGCGCATCCCGCGCGCACGACCGCACTGATGCTGTTCGACACCGGCCCCGGCTACAAGAAAGACGACGGGCGCGAGGGATGGAACCGGCTCGCGGAAAGCATCGCAGTGGCGTACGAGAAAAAAGGACTCGCGGCGGCCGGCGCCGGCGCCGAAGTGAGCGTCGCCCGCCATCGCAGCGCGCAGGGCCTTGCGCATGCGGCGCGCGGGATGCTTGCGCAGAAGGACGGCCGCGTGATCGAGTCGCTACCGGCAATCGCGGTGCCGACGCTGGTGCTGGTCGGCGAAAACGACAAGCAGTTCCGGCCGTCGGCCGATTACATGTCAGCAAAGATTCCCGGCGCGGAGAAAGTGATCCTCGAGCAAGCGGGTCACGCCGCCAATATCGATCAGCCCGCCGCGTTCAACGCCGCCGTGCGCGCATTTCTCGATCGCGTGACCGCGTAGCCGCAATCGTCAAGCGTCAGTCCGCTTCATTGTCGATGACCGTCTGGAGAACGGCGCTGCGAATCGGCATTATGTAGATGGGTTGCCGATATCGGTTCCACGATCCGATTGGCGACAAGTTTGCAAACCTGATTGATCATCCAGGAGGCTGCTCCGAGATTCCTCGAGGACCGATGCAAGAATGGCTGTTCCTCCACTTTCCGAAATCAATCGCAACCTGTTCAACAAGCTTACCGATCATCACATCCGTTTCTCGCTGGCCAAGCGGCGGAGCGAGTTGTCGAAGCATGACTGGTATCGCGCGATGGCGCTGGTGGTTCGCGACATGTTGGTCGAAAAAATGCTGGCGACGCGCTTGCGTTTCGATCGCAACAATTCCAAGAAGCTCTATTATCTGTCGCTCGAATTTCTGATCGGCCGCTCGCTGGAAAACAATCTCTTCAACCTCAGCATCATCGACACATGCCGCGATTTTCTGGCCGAGAACGGAATCGACCTGCAGATCCTGTTCGATGAGGAGCCCGACGCGGCGCTGGGCAACGGCGGCCTGGGCCGGCTGGCTGCATGTTTTCTCGATTCGTTGGCGACGCTCGATCTGCCCGGCTACGCGTATGGCATCAACTACGAGTACGGGCTGTTCCGCCAGGAGATTCGCGGGGGTTACCAGCTCGAGCGACCCGACGCATGGCAGCGCGAAACCTCGCCGTGGCTGGTGGCGCGCCCCGAGCAGTCATGCCGGATTCCGGTTTACGGGCGAATCGAGCACCGCATCGATCGCAACGGCGAATACAATCCGGCCTGGGTGGATCGGCGCGTGTTGGTCGGCGTGCCGTCCGATCTGCCAATCGCGGGATTCGGCGGGCGCACGGTGAACTTTGTCCGCCTGTATTCAGCCGGCGCATCAGATGAATTCGATATGCAGATCTTCAACGCCGGCGATTACATGAAGGCCGTCGAGCAGAAGATGCTTTCCGAGACCATCTCGAAAGTGCTGTACCCATCCGATGCGGTGGCTGCGGGCCGCGAGCTCAGGCTATTGCAGGAATATTTCTTTGTGGCCTGCGCGGTGCACGATATAGTAGGGGGATTTGTCGCTCGTGGTGAAGACTTCAGTGCTTTCCCATCGCAAGTGGCTATTCAGCTGAACGACACTCATCCCGCATTGACTATTGCGGAGCTGATGCGCGTTTTCATCGACGAGTACGATCTGCAGTGGGCAATGGCGTGGGAGATTACGCGCGACACGGTCGCATATACCAACCACACTCTTCTGCCTGAAGCGCTGGAAAAATGGCCGGTGAGCCTGCTTGAACGAGTCGTGCCGCGCCATCTGCAGATCATTTACGAGATCAATCGGCGCTTTCTGGCGGACGCGGAGTCGGTCTGGCGCAACGACCCCGAACGCCTCGAGCGCGTATCGATCGTCCAGCAGGGCTACGAAGTCCAGGTCCGCATGGCGCATCTGGCGATCGTCGGCAGCCATTCGGTGAACGGCGTGTCAAAGTTGCACACGGAACTCGTCAAGACGCGCCTGGTGCCCGATTTTTATCAACTCTGGCCCGAGCGGTTCAGCAACAAGACCAACGGCGTCACGCAGCGGCGATGGCTGTTGATGGCCAATCCGGGTCTTGCAAGCCTGCTCGACACGACCATCGGTGCGGGATGGGCGACCGACCTCACGCAGTTGAGCGCGGTCGAGAAATTCGCGGACGACGTCGAGTTTCAGCGCCTCTTCAGGGAAATCAAGCGCGCCAACAAGGAGCGGTTGGCCAGAATCGTGAATCGGCTCGCCGCCGTGGACGTCGATCCTGCCGCGATGTTCGACATACAGGCCAAACGCATCCACGAATACAAACGCCAGCTCCTGATGGCGCTGGGAATCGTGCATCAGTACCTGCGGCTCGTGGATGACGGCGTCGAACCGCCGGTGCCGCGCACCTACCTGCTCGCGGGCAAGGCGGCGCCCGGCTATTGGGCGGCGAAAATGATCATCAAGTTGATCAACAACCTCGGTCAAGTGATCAACAACGATCCGAAAACACGCGAATTGATCAAGGTCGCCTTCCTGCCGGACTACCGGGTCTCGCTCGCGGAAAAAATCATCCCGGCTGCCGACGTTTCCGAACAGATTTCCACCGCCGGCCGCGAAGCATCCGGCACCGGCAACATGAAGTTCGCGATGAATGGTGCGCTGACGGTGGGGACTCTCGATGGCGCGAATATCGAGATTCGAGAAGCCGTCGGCGCGGAAAATATATTCATTTTTGGCCTGACCTCCGGCCAGATCGAGGAACTCACGGTGAAGGGTGGATATCGGCCGCGCGATTACTACGAGGCTGACCCGCGACTCAAGCGGGTGCTCGATGAGTTGGCGTCCGATCGCTTTTCTCCCGGCGAGGCGGGACTGTTCAGGTGGGTTCGCGACGCGCTGGTCAACCGCGACGACTATTTCCTGATGGCGGACTTCGGCGCATATATCGACATCCAGTCAGAGGTATCGACTGAGTATCAACATCCGGAGGTCTGGACGCGCAAGGCTATACTCAATCTCGCGCGGATTGGCGCGTTTTCGAGCGATCGGGCAGTTGCGGAATACGCTCGCGAGATATGGCATCTCGGCCAATCATGACTTGACCGGCGGCGATCGAGGAAGATCAAAGATCGCCGACGCGACGCAACTTTTCGGAAACTTCCTTCATCACTGTCTGAGGCAGGCGGCCAAGCGGCCGAAGCAACCGCCGGCGATCAATCGCGCGGGACTGATCGATCATGACCTCGCAGGCGCGAGCGTTGCCAGCCATCCTTTTCGGCAGCTCAACACGCAGGACGTTCTCTCCGGCCAGCCGGGTTGTGCAGGGAAGGATCCACGTGCTCGGATGGTCCGTCTCGTTCAGGAGGTCCGACTGGACTACGACAACGGGCCGGACCTTTCCAGGCTCGCTACCGCGGCGGGGATTCAGGTCCGCCGCCCAGAGCTCGCCCCGGCGCGGTGACCGGTCAGGCATCTTCGAGGCCGTCGCCCACCAACGGGTCCAGTTCCTGCACCTCCTCGAGAGCGGAGGATCGCACGCGCGCCGAAGCCACCCGGAATTGCCGGCGAAGTTCCTCTCGAGAAATGGATTCCTCCAGCAGCCTGAGCGAGCGGCGAATAACTTCTGTATTGGACGGGGCCTTGAGCAGCCGGCGTAATCGCAGGACTTGTGCGTGCTCCGCCGCTGCCAAGGTGAAAGACGATTTCCGCGCGGTATTAGATTTCATGCTTATCTCATACCTCGAACACATCTCGGATTCAAACGCGATGCCGACACGCAACGATAGACCAAGCGGGAGAGGACGATCGCCTAAGTTTGCTTCCGGACCGGCCGCAGAATCTTTTGCAGCCATTCGCCGCCGATCGCGCCAGTCATCGACGGCCTTTTGCCAGGTGGCATCACAGGCTCAGGGGTGGCACGGCGGCCGGTAATCTCCACGATGTGAATGCGGAAGAAAAACGCCGCCAGCGGGCGTTCTGTCTCGTGCAATATCGTTTTCGCGTAACCAGGCTCCCACCAGATGGCGTTGCGTTCCAGCAGTTTTTTGCGGGCGTATTCGCGAGCGACGCGCCATTCGGGGATATTCGGCAGTTCCTCGTAGCGACCGAAGACGATGACGCTCACCCACTGCTGCGGATTTACCACCTCGTCTGCTTCGACGCAGACCTTGGGGTTAGCGCGCATCCACTCGATCTTTTGCCCGACGGTGGAGAAGCTATATAGGTATTCATTGTCATAGGCGAAATAGAACGGCACGACGTATGGCTGGCTCTTGTGGGCGCACGCCAGTCTCCCGAGATGCGCACGGGCCAGCAGGTCCAGACTCTCCTCCCTGCTCAGTTCCTGGATCAGCACGACTATGACTCTCCGGCCTCGGCCGCTATGAGGCGGCATTTATTTGCGGTGCTGGCGAATAGGAATACACATACAAATGGTTGATGACTAGGATTGCAATACTAAGAGAGTTCGAAAATACGATCAGGTTGCATTGAAAGGGGCGATAAAACTGCGAGTCGCGGCCACTGACCCGTTCAGCGGCCTCAGTAGCGACGAGGCGGCGCGGCGCCTGAAGAGGTACGGGCCGAATCGTTTTGTGCGCGCAGCACGCGGCGCTGCAATCCTGGCATTTATCAGAACCGCCGCGGACCCGATGGCAGTAATGCTGGCCGCGGCCGGCGCGGTTTACTACGCGCTGGGCGAGCGGACCGACGCTTACGTCCTGTTCGCAGCGATCGTTCCTGTCCTTGCCGTCGATGTAATCCTTGAGGCGCGATCGCGCACCGCCCTCAAGAAGCTTGCGGGCGTCGTCGCGCCGCGTGCGCGAGTGGTTCGCAATGGTGTCCAGACCGAGACTCCGACTGCGGACCTTGTCCCCGGTGATCTGCTGCTCCTGAAAGAGGGCGACATCGTTCACGCCGATGCGGTTGTGCGTTCGAGTTCCAATCTCGCGCTCGACGAATCGCAGCTCACTGGCGAAGCAGAGCCCGTTTCGAAGCGGCCATGCGAAATACCTGGAGCCATGGCGGATGCACCGGAGGCCAGCCGCGTGTATGCGGGTTCGCGCGTGCTCGAAGGCCAGGGGTTTGCCGAGGTAACGGCGACCGGGGAGCGCACCCGCTATGGCGATCTGGCGCGACTGGTCGCCGAGGTAGGTCCGCGTCCGACACCGCTTGAGCGCAAGACGGCGCGGATGGTGCGCTGGATGGTCGGCGTGGCGATTACCGTTTCGGCTCTGCTGTTTGTCTTGCGCGTGCTCGGCGGGGCGCCAGCGGGCAATGCGTTTCTGTATGCGGTCAGCCTCGCGATGTCCGCCGTTGGCGAAGAGTTCTTGCTGGTGCTGACGATGTTCCTCAGCATCGGAGCATATCGCCTTAGCCAGCACGGAGTCCTGGTGCGTCGGTTGGCCAGCGTCGAGACGCTCGGCTCAACTACCGTCATCTGCCTCGACAAGACCGGCACTCTGACGGCTGGCGAGTTCGTGCTCGAGGAGCATCTGCCGCTGGGGCCGGAGATGTCGGAGGACGCGCTGCTCGAAGCGGCCGCGCTCGCGTGTGAGCCCCAGGCCGCCGACACGATGGAGCGAAAGATTCTTGCCCATTGCACGGAGCACGGGATCAACGTCGATGCGCTTCACTCGCGATGGCGTCTGGTGCACGACTACGCTTTCGACGCGGTTGGCAAACACATGTCGCACGTCTGGAGCAGCGCACAAGGCGACGGCGCCGGGAGCGCACAGCGAATCGTAGCGAAGGGCGCTCTGGAGGGGATAATCGAGCATTGCGATCTGGCGCAGGCGGATTTCGCTCGCGCCGAGAGCGCCAATGCCGAGATGGCGGGGCGCGGAATGCGCGTGCTTGCCGTCGCCGGACGCGATGCGCGGGCGGGCGGATTCACGGGGGTGCGCGCGTCGGACGAGCGCGGGTTTCGTCTGTTCGGCCTGCTCGGGTTTCGCGATCCTCTGAGAGCTGCGGTTCCGGACGCGGTGGCGCAATGTCAGCGCGCCGGGGTGGAACTCAAGCTGATTACCGGCGACCACGCGCTCACCGCGCATGCGATCGCCGACGCCGCCGGAATCGCGCATAGCGACGACGGCATCGTCACCGGCGCGCAACTCGACGGCGTTGACCAGCCGGCCTTCGACCGGCTGGTCCGCCGCTGCAGCATCTTCGCGCGCATCCGCCCCGAACAAAAGTATGCGATCGTCGAGGCCCTGAGGCGGGCGGGCGAAGTCGTCGCGATGACCGGCGACGGGATAAACGACGCGCCTGCCCTGCGCCGGGCGGACATTGGCGTGGCGATGGGCCGGCGCGGAACGGAGGTCGCACGCGCGGCTGCGGACATCGTGCTGCTCGAGGACGATTTCTCCGCGATGGTCGCAACGATTCGCGAAGGCCGCGTTCTGCTCGACAACATTCAGCGCGCATTCCTTTATCTGATCGGCTTCAAGGTAATGCTGGTGTCGCTCACGCTGTTGGCCCCGGTCTTCGGCCTTCCGCTGCTGCTGTTGCCGGTGAATTTGGTTTGGCTCGAGATGATCGTACATCCTGTCTCCGCTCTCGCCTTCGAGGGCGAACCTGCGGTCGATGATGTGATGCGACGGCCGCCGCGTCCGCCAGCATCGCCGATTGTCGAGAGACCGGCGGCTTACCGTGCGGCTCTATCCGGGGCGCTGCTGACGGTCATGGCGCTTGCGCTCTTCGCACTTCGACTCCGCGAGGGCGAGAACTATGCCCGCAGCGTCGCGATGGTCGTCACCGTGGTGGGAAGCCTGTTTCTCGTCTGGGCGGAGTACGCAGGGACCCGTCGATGGTGGCGGGTTCGCGCGCCGCAGCAGCGGCGATTTTGGGTTGTGATCTTTGCCGTAGCCGCCAGTCTGCCGGTATTCATGCTGACGCCGCCGCTGGCCGCGGTGCTGATGATCCGCCCGATTGCTCCCGCCGATTGGGGGATCGCAATATTGGCGGCGGCGATCGCCGTCGGTTGGCGCGCGTTCGGTACGCGCAGTGTCAGCCCTTCGGTAAGCCCAGCACGCGTTCGCCGATGATGTTGCGCTGGATTTCGCTGGTGCCGCCGGCGATCGTAAACTCCCGGGCGGCGATTATGCGGCTGGCCCATTTGCCACCCTGGACAGTTCCAGGCGACCCGCTTTCGAGATTCGCGTATGGACCGAGCATCTCGTCCGCGAACATTGCCAGGCGCAGGCTGAGTTCTGTCGCGCACAGTTTTCCGATCGAACTCTCCGGTCCGGGCACTCGCCCCTTGAGCTGCGCGGTCATCGCACGATAACGGCCAAGCCGGATGCATCGCGCCTCCGCGGCAAATTGCGCGAGCTTCTGGCGGATGTACGGACTGTTCCACGCGGGCATGCCGTCAAAAGCGACGGTCTTTGCAAGCGCGATCAATTCGCCCATCGTGCGTTCCACCGGATGGCGCACTCCGCCCGAGGCCCGCTGAAACATCAGCGTCGCGATCGACACTTGCCACCCTTCGTTCAGCTTGCCGACCAGGTTCTGCTTCGGCACTCGCACTCCGTCGTAAAAGACCTCGTTGAATCCCATCTCGCCGGTAATCTGCATGAGCGGCCGGATCGTGATTCCCGGACTGCGCAGGTCAACCAGCAGATACGAAATTCCTCTGTGCTTGGGCGCCGCCGGATCGGTGCGGACCAGCAGGACCTGGTAATCCGCGCGATGCGCGTTGCTGGTCCATACCTTCTGGCCGTCGAGCACAAAGCAGTCGCCGTCGAGCACCGCCCGCGTCTGAAGTCCCGCCAGATCGGAACCTGCGTTGGGTTCGGAGTATCCCTGGCACCAAATTTCTTCGCCGGTCAGCATCGGAGCCAGATACCGCTTCTTTTGCTCCTCGCTGCCCAACAGCATAATCGTCGGACCAATCCGATCGATCGCGAAATTGTTCGCGCCGTACAACGGCAGCCCCAGACGCAAAGCCTCGTCCTGGTAAATCGATTGCTCGACCACCCCGGCTTCGCTCCCGCCCCAATCCTTCGGCCAGTGAAGCGCGAGGTACCCGGCGTCGTGGAGCCGCCGATGGTATGTGAGTATCTTCTGCCAGAGTTGATCGTCCCGGCTGTAGAGCAGGCTTTCGACAGTTACACTCGGCGAGTCGACAAGATCGCCAAAAAGTTCCGACGCCGTCGCCTCCATCCATGCGCGAACCCGGCTGCGGAATTGCTCCTGCTCCGGTGTGTAGTCGAAGTCCATCGAAATAGACGTTTGGAAGCAGACCCCGGGCAGTTGGTCCTAAACCTACGCGAACAACATCTTTCTGAGCGCCGGCAGCAGGCGCATTTCCTCGCTATCGATCAAATCGTCGAGCTTCACCACGAGCACACACAGAGCCTTGCCCGCCACGGCGACAACTTTGTCTGGATCTTCTTTGAACGACACTCCGTTAAGCTTGCTGATCAGCGAGCGCATTTCGAGGTGGCTCTTCTTGATTCGATCCATGACCTCGGGAGGAAGACCGCCCGCAACTTCCGCCCAGGGCAGCACTGTTTCATCTTCGCTCAACAGATGCTGATTAAGTTGCGGCTTCAGAATTTCCCAACAGCGCTGCGCCTGCGCACGCATCTCGCGATCCGACGGCCTGAAGCCGAGAATGGCGCCTGCCACCGCTGCGTCGAGCAGCGGCATCCCGAGGCTGTATTCTTCACGGCTCAGTTTTTCCGTGAGGTTTTTGATCTTGCCCGTGTCGGAGAAGTTTTCGGCCGGGATTGCTGACGGCTTCTTGGCGTTGGTCATATTCATCGTCCTCGTACTCACAATTGCATGCGGACTCCAGATTTCCAATTCATTCTTTGTGCCGAAGGGTGGCCGTGATGCGACCCCTGATATCCGGCGGAATTCGGGCGGCAAGCTGAGCATTTGTATCGTTCCGACACAGGACTGCTGCCCTTGGCAACAGCGATCGGATTAAACCGACCGATGAGCGATTTCGGCATCAAGACCAAGCAGCGCCGGCGTTGGGTGCTTTCGATGGAAATAAGATCGTCTGATAATCGAATTGCGCGATACTTGCAGGAATCCGATCGTTCTGTCAGAAATTTCCGGAGATTTAGTTCGATGCTCGGTGATGCCGGGCACAAATGTTGCTCCGACACGGATGGTTGCCGAATGTTTAGACGTTGATTGGGGGAATTATGCCAGCCAGACGAATTTTCTCGATGTTTCTGTTTGCACTTGGCGTCGCGGCGCTATCACTGGTGAGCCTGGCGCGCGCGGCCGACAGCGACGGCAGCGACGCCGCCGCGATGAAGGAAATCAGAAGCGAGCTGCGTCAGATGCGGGAGGAGCGCAAGCGTGACCGCGAAGTAATTCGCTCGCTCGAGATCAAGGTTCAGCAACTCGAGACGAAGGATTCAAGGGTCGAGGCCACCACGCAGCAGTTGCACAACACCGATCAAAAGCTGAAGGAGACAACCCTCGAGCTTCAGCAGACCAACGCCCAAGTGAAGACTTTGCAGACCAAGGTCGATGCGCCGATCGCGTCGTCAGAGTTTGGCGATGCCGTTCAGCGATACCTCGGAACGCACTCGTTCACTGTGAGCGGGGCGGCCGGCGGCAACTACATCTTTGACCAGCAACCCGGCGCCCTCGACGGCCTTTATCATGCGTCGCAGAACTCATTCTTTTTCGATTGGGAGCCGATGATTCTGTACCGCCCGACTGACTGGATCATGTTCGAGGGCGTGATCAGCACGGCGTTTGGAAGTACCGGAACGGGGGTCGACCTGTCGACCGCTGATTTTCAGCTCTTTCTTAACGACTATATGACGGTCGTGGCCGGGCTTTTCGACCAACCGTTCGGTGATTGGTACGAGAACCAGAGCCCGATGTGGGTGAACCGGTTTGTCACGGCGCCGCTGCCGTTTGGAGTTGAGCCGGTGGTTCCACCGTCGGAGATTGGAGTCCAGCTTCGGGGCGGCATGCAATTCGGCGCGCTCGGCCAGGATTTCGACTACACAGTATGGGGCGGAAACGGTCCCAACTTCAGCTCGCCAGTCCTTGGCGCCGTGGTCTCAAGTCCAACCGCGGTCGCAAACAGCCAGACCAACGGCAAATCGATCGGCGCGCGTTTTCGCATCTATCCGCTCCCGGTTGATTCTGAAATGGGCCGGCTCGAGCTTGGAGCGTCCACCTACAACGGCAAGTGGGCAAATGGAAATTGGTACAACTCGTGGGGCGTGGATTTCAACTACTTCATCGGCAACTTGCAGACCCGCGGTGAATGGGTGCAATCGTACCGCCAACTGCCCGACGAACTCGGGACCGACAATCGCCAGGGATGGTACCTGCAAGCCGGTTACTTCCTGACCAATCTCAACGTCCCGGGCCTTCCCGACATGCTCAACAGCTATCTCCATCGATTCGAGCCGCTGGTGCGCTATTCGGGAGTTAACCAGCGCGGCGTTTCAACCGGCGACATCCCCGCCGCCATCGGCACGCAGGTCGGACTGGTCCCCGATTTCGGCATCAACGGGTCGCCGGCCACGTATGCGCCGCACGCTCGCGAAGTGGCGTTGGCTCTCGACTATTGGATTGCACCATCGATCGTTTGGCAGAACGAATTCGACATCGAGTTGCCGCGCGCTGGAGGACTATTCGTCTCACCCGAAACCGGCGCCGAGACACCCGCGGGTTCAATTCCGAACGATCGCGCCTTCCTAAGCCAATTCACGATCGGATTCTGAGCGGAGTCATGGCCATGAGAAAAATATTCGCCGCAATCGTACTTGCGACTCTTGCGCTCGGATTTGTGGGTGCCCCCGCTTCGGCGGTTGAGAATGTTTCCCCGGCCGAGCATCGCCGCCTGTTCCGGGAGGGTGCCCAGCTGTGGCCGGTTTACTGCAACACCTGTCATAATGCGCGACCGGGATCCGAGAAGGCTCCCTACGAGTGGGACCTGATCATCATGCATATGCGTACGCTCGGAAACTTACCGGCCGGCGACGTCAGGGCGCTGGTGGAATTCCTCAAGAGCCGTTGATTCGGCCCGGGCTGCGCGAACCTTGAAACGGAGGACGACGACAACGTGAATCGACTCATCTCGACAATTGGTGTGTGCGCGATCATCGCATGCGCGTTTGTGCCTGTGCGCGCGGCCGACATGGCTGCCGCCAAGCAGAACTTCGATATGTTTTGCATGAAGTGTCACGGCGCCAACGGCAAGGGCGACGGTCCCGCCGCGGCTACCCTTGCCACCAACCCTCGCAATTTCACTGATTGCGGCACGATGGGCAAGATTGACGACGCTACGCTGTTCAACGTGATCAAGAACGGCGGCGCCTCCATAGGTCTCAGCAAAGACATGCAGGCGTGGAGCACGGGTTTCTCGGACGACGAGATCCACGACCTCGTCGCCTACGTCAAGACCTTCTGCAAGAAGTAAGCGCGACCGCGATGCGCGATGGAAATTCGATCGACGCGGTTCCGCGCGATTTGTGGTGGTTCCGCAAGAATGTGCCGTGCCTTGATGCGTGCCCGGTCAAGACCGACGCGGGCCGCTACGTTCAACTGGTCGCCGAAGGACGCCTGGCCGAAGCATATCGCGTCGCGCGATCGCCCAATCCGATCGCGTCCATATGCGGCCGCGCTTGCGGCGCTCCATGCGAGGACGCGTGCCGCCGCGGCAAGATCGACGCGCCCGTGACGATTCGCGCACTCAAGCGTTTTCTCACCGAGCAATTCGGCCCCGAAGCACTCTCAGCCAGGGGAATCCGCGACATGATCGCCGGACCATCCGGCGGCGGCAGCGTCACTCCGGGTCATCTCGATATTCTCGGCGCGCGGCCCGATGCCGCGGCGTCCAGGCGCAAAGTCGCAGTCGTCGGCGCGGGGCCGGCCGGGCTGGCATGCGCACACGATCTGGCCGTGATGGGCTACAGCGTGACCGTATTCGAGGCGATGCCGCATCCGGGCGGGATGCTTCGGTACGGAATTCCCGCCTACCGGCTTCCGCGCGACGTTATCGACTGCCAGGTCGGCGAGATCGAAGCGCTGGGTGTCGAGTTTCGCTACTCGACGCCGCTTCGACCCGGCTTCGGAGTTCAAGAACTGAAAGAGCAGGGTTATGAAGCTATTTTTCTCGCCGTTGGAGCGTCGCGCGGCCGCGCAGTGCCGATCGAGGGCAGCGATGCCGACGGGGTGATCAAGGCGATCGACTACTTGCTCAATATCCATCGCGGCTTCCGCGTTCCGCTGGGCGGCAAGGTTGTCGTGATCGGCGGCGGCCTGGTCGCGATCGATGCGGCCCGAACCGCGGTTCGCACCCTTCTGCCCGGACTCGTCATGTCGCAAGAGGAAGAACAGAGCGTCGCGGTAGGCACGATGCGCGTGGCGCTCGATGCGGCGCGCGAGGCGGCGCGGCGCGGTGCGCTCGAAGTTACGGTCGCCAGTCTTGAGTCCGAGCTCGAGATGCCGGCGATGAAATCTGCGCAGGGTCGCGAGGAACTCGATATCGCGCGCGACGAGGGAGTCACTTTTCTGCCCGGTTGGGGCCCCAAGCGAATCGTCAGCCGCGACGGCCACGCGGTCGGAATCGAATTAGTCAAATGCGTCAGGGTATTCGATGACGCGGGCCGCTTCCGGCCGCAATTTGACGAGAACGATCGCCGTGTCGTTGACGCCGACGGGGTGATCCTCGCCATCGGGCAGGCGCCGGACCTGTCGTTTATCAAGCCCGAAGACGGAGTCACGATCACGCCCGCCGGAACGCTCAAGATCGACCCGGTCACTCTCGAGACTGGCATCGCCGGCGTATTCGCGGGCGGCGATGCGGCCTTTCCACCGTCGCTGCTGATCACCTGTGCACAGCACGGCAAGGTCGCCGCGCGCGGCATCGACGCGTATCTCCGCGGCAAGCCGCTCGGCCAGCCGCGGATGCACGTCACAATCGAGGAGCTGCCGACCGACACCTACGGGATGGTCGAACACTATGACCAAAAGCGGCGCGAGGTTCCACTGGTTCCGCTCTCGCGCCGCACCGGAATCACGGAAGTTGAGTCCGTGTTTACTCCGGGCGATGCGCGCGAGCAGGCGGAGCGATGCCTCTACTGCCATATCCATCCGATCTACGACGGGTCGAAATGCATTCTGTGCAATCGATGCGTGGACATTTGTCCGGAGCACTGCCTGCATTTCGCGCCCTCGGGGGAAATCGCCGATCAAGAGCGGGTTGCCGGCGTGATGACGGATGCGCAGACGCTCAGCGCTTTTCTCTACGACGAGGCCAAATGCATCCGTTGCGGCCTGTGCGCGATCAGGTGCCCGACCTCGGCGATTACCATGGAACGCTTTCAGTTCGAAGAGACGGCCGCCTGATGGACGCGGATCGGCGAAAGATTCTGCGCTTCATCGGCAAAGGGTCGGTGTTGGCCGCGTTCCTCGGCCAGATCGGCGCGGCCGGCAGGGCATTCTTTCCCAACGTGCTCTACGAGCCGCCGAGCCGCTTCAAGCTCAAGCGGCCCAACGATTATCCCAACGGCTACACCCTTGACGCAGCGCACCGGCTCTTTGTGATTCGTCAGAAGGATGCGTTCCACGTGATCTCCGCCATATGCACTCATCTCGGATGCAACGTGCAGTGGAAAGATACCGAGTTCGATTGTCCGTGCCACGGCAGCCGCTTTAATCCCGACGGCACGGTGATTTCGGGCCCTGCACCGCGTCCGCTCGATTGGTTTGCGACGACGGTTTCGCCCGATGGGTTCCTCGAAGTCGATAGCGCAACCGACGTTGCGCGCGACTTCAGGCTGGTCATCGGCGGAAAAGGCAAGGCCTGATCGGTGGGCGACAAGATCAAGGCGTTCTGGCGCAAGATTTCCTGGGCATGGTCCCCTGAAAGCGAGCGCGAATCGTCGGAAGCGATCGTCAAGAACTTCTGGCTCCACTGGTTTCCGGCCAAAGTCGCGCGCGCCAGCATGGACTGGAACTACTCGTTCTGGCTCGGCACCGCGTCGGCAGCACTGCTGCTGATCCTGACCGTCACGGGCGTGATGCTGATGTTTTTCTACGTGCCCTCCACCGAGCGCGCATACGGAAGCATCAAGGACCTGGAGTACGCCGTCAGCTTCGGCCGTCTGCTCAGAAATCAGCATCGATGGGCGGCGGAAGGGATGGTTGCCATCGTGTACATCCACATGGCGCGAGTGTTCTTCACGAGCGCGTACCGCGGCGCCCGGGCGATCAACTGGGTGGTCGGGGTAATTCTCTTCCTCGCGACTTTGCTTCTGTCCTTCACCGGTTACCTGTTGCCGTGGGATCAGCTCGCATTCTGGGCAATCACGGTAGGGACCAGTATCGCGAAGCAGGCGCCGCTGGTCGGGCCGACGATTCAATTCATTCTTCTTGGCGGCCATGAAATTGGGCAGCAGACCTTGCTGCGCTTTTACGTGCTGCACGTTTTCTTCCTGCCGGTCCTCGCGTTGGTGCTGTTCGGCTATCACATGTGGCGGGTGCGCAAGGACGGCGGTCTCGCGGTGATCGAGCGCGTTCGCAATGAGCGCGCAATGGCGCCGAAGGCGACCCCGAAGACCAAAAGTTACTCGCTGTTCGGACTTACGCCGGGCACCTCCGTGCAGGTGATGAGTTCGACCGAACTCGAAGAGTCCGATCAGGTTTTCTCGTCGCCGAATATGTCGCGGCGAATCGCGCTGGTCTTCCTGATCGTGTTCAACATCACGCTGCTGGCCGCGTTGCTGTTCAACGCACCGCTGGAGGGTCTCGCCAATCCATCGGTGACGCCGAATCCCGCGAAAGCGCCGTGGTATTTCGTCTGGCTGCAGGAGTTGGTCGCTTCAACGACTGTTCGCATGGGCGGGTTTACAATCAGCGGCGCGTTGCTGGGCGGAATACTGCTGCCTGGATTTCTCCTCGCCGTGCTGACGCTATGGCCATGGCTCGATCGTTCTCCACTTCGGACCGAAGGGCGATGGCTCGCCCCCGAGCGCAAGCGGCAGAACGCAACCTTCGCCGTCGCGACGCTCGTGATCATCGTGCTGATCATGGTCGGGGTTTACTTGCGCGGCCCCTACTGGCGGATCTACTGGCCCGGCCAGCCGCGTCCAGAGATACCGCAGCTTTACTGAAATGGCGGAAAAGAACGAATCGTTCGAGGTGAAGGACTTCGGCTGGCTGGTCGCGATGTCGATCCTGTTCTTCGCGCTGGTGGTGGTTGGCTTCTGGATTGAGTTCAGCACCGAGTGGGGACCTTATCAGCAGGAGTTTCCCCAACTGCTCGGGCACTACGGTAAAGTCGAAGACGCGCGCGACTTCCGCGCGGGCATCAAACAGATCTGGATACCCAAGATCGGCGTCACCGACCGCTGCATCACATGCCATCTCGGCTACGAATGGTCTTCGGTTCTTCCGGCCACGATCGCCGAGCCGCTGAAACCGCATCCGATGAACGATTGGCTCGTGAAGCATGAATTCTCAAGGTTCGGATGCACGCCATGCCACGGCGGCGACGGATCGGCAACGACTGTCGCGGGGGCTCATCAAGGCGGACGGGGATGGGACGACCCCATGCTCTCGCGCGCACTGGCGGGACAAAACGGGCTCACGATGAACGAGATGATTCAGATGCGATGCAACTTTTGCCATCGCCATGATGCCGCCACGCCCGCGATGGAGGAGATCAATCTCGCCAAGCAGCTGGTCAAAAAGAAAAAGTGCATGGTCTGCCATGTCGTAGAAGGGAGCGGCGGCACCACCGGACCCGAGCTGACCTACGAGGGAGACCGAAACCCCGAGTTGCTGAACTTCGCGCACGTGCGCGGCGAACGCACGATGTTCAATTGGAACGTGCAGCATCTGACGCAGGCGAGCGTAGTTTCGCCGCACACGCAGATGCCCGATTTCAACATGAAGCCCGAGGAATCGAGAGCGCTGACGCTCCTGCTGTTGAGCTGGCGGCGGCTTCCGTATCCCCCGGAATACATCCCGGATCCCGAGGTGGCCGCAGCGGCGATGCAACCGTCGCCTACATCAACCGCGACTCCGACTCCGACCGCGACGCCTATCGCGCGTTGAGCATACCGAGTTAAATATTCCTGGGTGAATCGATGAAGCTAAAAGCGTTGTGGTCGATGTTTGCGCTAGGCGTCGTGCTGTCCGTCTCTCAGCCCGCGCTATCTGCGGGCAATGACGTGAGCGACGGGCACCGCTATTTCATTCGTTACTGCGCGTCATGTCATGGTCTGGACGGTCTCGGAGACGGTCCGGTGGCGAAGAGCCTGTCCACGCCGCCGACAAGTCTCCGCAAGCTCAGCGACAAATATGGCATACCACTGCCGGCGCATCGCATCGCCGAACTGATAGACGGTCGAGATACACCCAGAGCGCATGGGACTCACGAGATGCCGGTATGGGGAGAGCGCCTTTACGAGCTTGGTCAGGGTGAAAGAGGCGAATACGGGATCGGGGAGGTGATCGGCAAAATAATCGCCTACCTCAACACGATTCAGGATCGCCGAATGGCGGTACGATAACGCTGCGCACGCGCCTTGACGCCTTCGTGGCGCTTGCAGCGCCAAATCGAAAGAGGAGCGAGCGATGAAACGTGGAAAGGGCATGATTCGGAGTCTTGACCGGCGCGGCACGCGCGCCAACCAGAAGCCGCCGGTCGCGCTCAAAACACCGGAGCCATTCGACCCGACTGTGTGCCAGCGATGCGGCGCAGTGTATTCGCTAGAGACCTGGCGTCGGAATCACCCCCTTACAGGCAGGCTGCTCGAGCGTGCGCAATGGGGAACCTGCCCAGGATGCACGCAGGCCGTGGGCGGCGAGTATCACGGCCGAGTGATCGCGCGAGGCGCAGCAGTGGCCGCCAAGCTCGACGCCATCCGCAAAAGAATCCACAACGTCGCCGAGCGGGCGGGTTTCACGCAGCCGGAGCGGCAGATCGTTTCCATCGAATGGGATGGCGCCACATTGGAGATTCTGACGACCTCGCAAAAGCTTGCGCATCGAATCGCGCACGAACTCGCAAAGGCGTTTGGCGGGCGCGCGAAGTACGAATGGAGCCGCGGCGACGGGGGCGAGGCGGGATTGCTCGCGACCTGGCAGTCCGAGGCCAAGCGCAAATGATGCTGCTGCCGATCCTCGTTTCCGAAGGCTGCGGTCTCAATTGGCGTCTGAGTTGCGATGTTCGCAGGGCATACGATGCAGCAGGTGATCGAGGGCATCGTCGATTTCGGCGGCAAGGTATTCGCGCTCCCGGGTGGTGTCGATGCGCACGTGGTTTTGCGGCGGAATCTCGCGAAGCGGCTCGAACTCGGCGCGCTGCCGCTCGTACACCTCCGGTGTAGCGTCTGACACTTCACCGGGTATCGATCCGCGCCGCTCCAGCCGGCGTATCGCCTCGTCTTCGCTGACCACGCATTCGACGAAGAGCACCGGCACGCCGCGCCGTGCCGCTATCGCCAGCGCGAGCTGCCGATCGGCAGACGCCTTGAACGTCGCGTCAAGAATTGCTCCGCGGCCGTCGCTCAGGAGGCTCTCCGCTTCGCCGAGCATCGCGTCATAGGTGATTCTCGTAAATCGATCGGAATATATGTCCGTTCCGTAATCCGTGCGGACGTGCTCGTGCGCGGAGACCGCTGCCAGACGCTTGCGGACGCGGTCCGAGTTGATGATTTTGAAGCCTTTGCGGTGCTGAAGCATGCGGGCGACGGTCGATTTGCCCGTGCCCGAAAGCCCGCACACTACGATCAGAGCCGGCGATGCGCCACGCGCATAGCGCCATGCAAGCTCGAAGTAACTACGCGCGAGCCGGCGGGCGCGCTCGCTCTCCGCGGCGCCAACCTCGCGCTCGAGGCTTCTCAGGCTCTCGACCTTGCCGCGCACGCATGCGCGATAGCATTTGTAGAACGGGACGAACACCGCAAGCTCTTCGTCGCCGGTGATCTCGGCGTAGGCCTCGACTAACTCCTCGGCGAGCCGGGGCGCGCCGAGCCGTTCGAGGTCCATCGCCAGGAATGCGATCTCCGAAGCGACGTCGCCGTAGCGCAGCCGCTCGCTGAACTCGACGCAATCGATCACATCAATTTCGCTTCCGTCGCCCGCAATGCAGATGTGTTCGGCGCGCAAGTCGCCGTGGCCTTCGCGGACGCGGCCCTCGTGCGCCCGCTCGTTCAATGGCCGCCAATGAGCCGTGATAAAGGCGCGGCAGAAGGCGTCAATCGCCGTGAATTGGTCTTGGCGAAGCGTGTGACCGATAAAACCCTCGTTCTGCGCGATGTCCTCGATCACGCCGCGCCAGATTGCCGCGGCTGAACCGTAGGTCCATCCACGATTCGACGGCACGCTCGCGTGGAAATCCGCAATACGCGTCGCAATAGCGCGGATCGTGGCGCTGTCCACCCGGCCAGCGGCGAGGAGCCGATCGAGCATTCGGTCTTCGGGCAGCCGGCGCATCTTGACCGCGTACTCGACGGCTTCGGGATGCTCCACACGAACCTCGGGTCCGAGGACGAAGGAGTCCGCACGCTTAAGAATCGCGAACACGCCGAGGTACACGCGCGGCGAAAGACGCGCATTCAGACGCACCTCCTCGGTGCAGTAGTGGAACCGACGCGCGAGCTTGGAACAGTCTAGAAATGCAAAATGAACCGGCTTTTTGACCTTGAAAACCGTCTCTCCGGCGACAAAGACGTAAGATATGTGTGTCTGCTTGAGTTCGACACGAGCGGGCGAATCCGGGTAGAAGCCCGGCCGCATCATTGCCTCGACCAGCGTCGAGACGCCGCCGGTTGGATGTCCGTCAGGCCTTGGCGTCCCGCATGTTTCCATCATTTCACCCGGGTCCGCGCATCGCTCCTGACTAGTCGCCGTGCTCAGACTCGTGTGGTCAGCGCCTCAAGCACGTCGTCGGTGGTTATCACGCCGACGAGCTTACCATCTCCCAGCACTGGCAGCCCTCCGATCTTCCGCTCGCGCAGCAAGCGCGCGGCCTCTTGAATATCGGACGACGGCGTTACAGTTATCAGCGCTTCGCTCATCGCCTTGCAGGCTTCGATTTGATCCAGGGAGCCCGTGTGCTGGCGGATGTCACGGTCGGTCACAATGCCGACCGGGGCGCCTGCGTCATTCAGGATCGGCACGCATCGAAAACCTCCCGCGTGCATCTTTGCCGCGATGGAGGCGAGCTTCTCGTGCGGAGTCGCGGTGACCGGATTTTTCGTCATCCAAGTGCCGACCAGTCCGTTTTGCGCCGGAGTGCAGCGCACGGTCAGGACAGGGCAGGTGGATTCGCGCAAGACGACTTCGGCGATGCTGCCAAGGAAAAAGCGCTTGAAGCCTCGCCGCCCATGCGTGGCCATAACGATCACGTCGGCGCTCATCTTCTTTTCGGCGTTTAAGATGGCGCCGGCCGGCTCGCCCGTATGGGTCAGGAGTTCGTACTTGAGGCCGGCCAGCCGCTTGTGTGCGATCTCGAGCAGCTTGTCGCGAGCAGTCTCTTCCTGCCCCTTGTAGAGATCAACATAGACCGGCATTCCCGTCGGCGCGATGATCATCGGAACCACGTGCAAGACAAATACAGTGCCGTTGTTCTCGCGGGCGAAATTCGCGGCAGTATCGAGCGCTTGCATCGAGTTATCGTCGAAATCCACCGGGCAAAGAATCCTGCGGAATGGATATGCCATAAGAATGCGCTCCTCCGTGGTCAGCCGCACTCATATACTAGCACAATGCCGTACCATCGTCCGGGTTTTGTTTTTTGCGGCTCGCAACTAGCGATTCGATTGCTTGTCGCGTTGACCTGTGTCCGATCGCAGCACTCAAAAAATTTCAATGCCGCTTCCTGCACGATCGTGAAGGTGTATCGGATCGCGACATCTCGCAAATGTCGATGCGGCTGACGTGCAGGTGAGACAGGGTGCAGCTCACAAAAGCCTTCATCTTCATCACGGCCCGCGAGCATCGATGCTTAACCGCCGATGGCAAGCGAATTGCAGTCTCACCAACTGACTGCCTTGGAGGACAACCATGCAGATTGTCAACCTGATGACCTCGGACCCCATCGTAATCAACCCTGATGACACACTGGCGAACGCAAAGGCAGTTATGGACGACGGCCGGTTCAGGCGTTTGCCGGTGGTGGAGGACGGGCGGCTGGTCGGGATCCTCACCGAGCGCGACATACGCGAGCACATGGGCTATCTGGGATCCACGCGTGTGAATGCGGCGATGCGCACCGGGCTCATCACCGTCACGCCGTATAACACGGTGGAAGACGCGGCCCGCCTGATGCTGAAGCACAAGATCGGTGGACTGCCGATTGTCGCCGACAACGGCAAGCTGGTCGGCATCGTCACCACGACCGATTTGCTAAGGGCGTTCTTACTGGTCGTTGCCGGAGCCAGCCAGATCATGAACGGCTAAGGGCAGGTTCGAGGTGCTGACCACGTCGCAAAAGCTCGCGCATCGTATCGCCCGCGAACTGCAGAAAGCTTTCGGCGGACGCGCGCGTTACACGTGGTCTGACCAGGACGGCGCCCTCACGGCCATCTGGCAGGGTGAAACGCGTCGGCCGCGCGCCTGATCATTCGATTCCGTACTTCACGATCTTGGCGTAGAGCTTCTTACGAGAGATCTTCAGCAGCTTGGCAGCCTGCACCTTGTTGCCTTCAGTCGCCTCAAGCGCGCGGCGGATAAGGGCGTGCTCGGCATCGGCGAAACTGCCAACCGGGTTTTTCCTGGCGATGGGCACGCGTTCGGCGGCGCGCGCACCGGCGATCGATGCCGGCAGGTCCTGCAATCGGATCACGGGCGAGCGGCTGAAGGTGAATGCGGTCTCAATCGCGTTGGCAAGTTCGCGCACGTTGCCCGGCCACGGATACCGTCGCATGGCCTCGATCGCTTCGTCCTCGGCCCCCGTGACGGGAACTCCCCGCATCTGCCTTGCGTTGAAGAGCTCAATGAAATGCTCGACCAGCAGCGCAACATCCTCAAGGCGCTCTCGGAGCGGCGGTATGTGAATGACGCCCGCCTGAAGACGGTAGTAGAGGTCGTCTCGAAGGCGCCCCACCTTCACCTCCTCCTGGGGATCGCGGTTGGTCGAGGCGATCAGGCGTACGTCCACTGCAACCTCTCTGGTCGAGCCTACAGGACGCACCGCGCGCTCCTGAATAGCGCGCAGCAGCTTGCTCTGCGTGTCGGTACTCATCTCCGTGACTTCGTCCAGGAACAGAGTTCCGCCGTCAGCTGCGCGGAACAGCCCCAGATACTCGGCGTTCGCTCCGCTGAACGCACCGCGCTTGTATCCAAACAGCTCGCTTTCGATCAGGTCCTTGGGTATAGCCGCGCAGTTGAGCGCGACGAACGGCGCCCCCGGCTGCGGGCCGCATTCATGAATGGCGTGCGCTACCAGCTCCTTGCCCGTGCCGCTCTCGCCGACGATTAAAATCGTGCCGCGCGTGACGCCAGCAGCTTCCACCCGGTCGTACAGCTGCCGCATCGTCGCACTGGCACCGACCATCCCGTGGAACCGGCTGCGAGAATGATACGGAAGCGCCTCGGCCTCGCGTTCGAGCGCCAGGATTCGCGCTCCGGAGACGGCGGTCTTCGACCGGAAGTAGGTATCTGCAAGCACCACGATTCGGATATGACTCAGCTTGTCGAACGACTGGTACGTCCGCGGCATTAGTGGCGGGGACGACGGAAACACGGTGGCCGCGCTCTCCTCGAAAAGGTGAATCGAGACGATTAGCTCCGAGAATGGCACGCCCCGTTCGGCGAGCTGTTCCCCGATTCGTGCAACGTCGGCGGCGAAGGCGTCCATGTCTTTGTCGAGTAGATCCTTCATCGTGGCGTCGAGTTCGCTGCCGAAGATCTCCATGAATTCCGTCTTCGTCAGCGCGCGGCTGTCGGCAAAGTGCAGCATGTAGAGCTGGTACCAGTGTTCCAGCACGCGGTTGCGATTTTTCTCGATGGACTCCAGCAGCGGACGGAGCTCGTCGAGTTCCGTGTCCCACAGCAAGTGAAAATAACGTGGCCCCCCGCTGGGCAGAGGGGCCGGAGGCGGTGGGTTGGTGTTTGTCTTCATTCGTTGGCTTTCCGGGTGAACTGGCTCCAAAGGCGTCAAACCGGTCAAAAACTGCGTTCAACGGGGACGAATCTTTTTAACATATGTCCCTCCAAAAACCAAAATCGTCGGATTTCAGCGGAGTTTTGCCCGAGCAATGGCGCTGGCATGCTTCAAGCAAGAGCTGGGATAGCAGGTTGCTAGCGTGGGACATCAATGCTCCGGCGGCACAACCAACTGAAACTCGAATCAGCCTCCTCGCAGGGCAAGGTAAGCCGCAAGTCTGCGCACCGGGTTACGCTTGCATCGCCGGCGGACCCGGCAGGAACCGCGGTCGAAAGGCGTTGGGCGGCAGCGGTTTTTTCGCGCGACGAATCGGTCGTGAAGACGATCGCCGAGGGCATGAGCGATTCCTGGGTCATGGAGAAATTTACCGATCCGCATGAGGGGCACGCGTTTCTGCTGAAGCCGGATGCCAGGATAGTTGTAATCGACGACGAGGCTATCGATGAATCGACGTGCGGCTGGCTTCTTGGCCAAGTGCGAAAACACGCCCCCCGCGCACTCGTAGCCTACATCGCCGCGGTTCACAGTCCCGAGACCGAACGGCGCGCGCGTGCATATAACGTCCAGTATTACACCTCGAAACCGATGGATCGAGAACGCACGCTCAGGGTTTTGCATTCGTTCGAGAACGCGGCTCATTAGGCCGCCAAATAACTGTTTTGCTTGGCGCTGCGGGCGAAGCCACTAACGGATAAGCGCTCGCGTGTTGCGTCACCTCTGCTGGAGGCTCTCGACGTATCGCGCCATCGATTCGATTCTTTTCTTCACCTCGGCATCGCTTTCGGCCGTGAACTCCTTGCCCGGTTTCTGAAGGGTCGTCCCCCAAAAAGGCATCTGGAGTCGCGCGTGCGACGGTATATTCTTGCGGCCGTCGATCGAGTCCACGACCTCATCGAAGGGAAATTTTCCGCCATTTTTCTTTGCCATCTGAGTGAGATCGTTCGGTGGCGGGTTCATCGGAATGGTCAAGCGTGAGGGGCCGTCACCCTTACCGCCAAGCCCATGGCACTCAGCGCAGTAATTTTGATAATCCTGTATTCCGGACTGCGCTGCGGCGGTCCGGGCAGTAGCCGCGAGCACCAGGATCAGCAACAGGAACGCGGTCGACGTCTGCGCCGTTGCGGTGAGTACGCTGCTTAGGAGCGCAATCGCGACGCGATCATCTGCGCCTATCATTGTGCGGGGGGTCCTTTCAGTGTTCATTTGAAATCGCCTTTATACCCAGCTCATTAGGCACTCTTTGCGTCTTTTCAGCAACCATCAACCGGCCGGCGTTTAGAACTCACGAGTCTTGATTTCCCCGCCAAGCTTTTTTTGAGGCTCCATTCATTTGCTCTGCTAACCGCCGCATTACTACGGGCGCACGGGAGAGGCGCCCGACGAATCATGACGCCAACGGCACCACCGGGTGGCGCGATCGGCTGCATGATTCGATCTATCTCTGCCACGACCGATTCTGTGGAAAGAGGGAAAGAGTCTCAATATTTTCGCCACAAGATGTGCTACGAGCGCGAAACATCCCGTTGAGGCAAGAAGGCTGCCTGACACAAGTCGGCAGCGAGGAGCAAAAGCCGCGAAAAATCTTTTGTTTATGAGAGGAAGAATGGTGGATGATCCAGTCCGATGTGTACTGCTCTCCGCGTCAAATTCCCTGATCATCAGGGAAAATACAGGGAATTATCGCGATTTCGGCTGCCTTGGAGTCGAATTGAGACCAAATAAGTCTTGTCTTCTCTCGGGTTTTTGACGAAATTCCCTACTCAACCGAACAGGGAATTATTTTGGAGGAACAGAGAATTTTTTCGACGTAACAGGGAATTTTCAGGGCGAAGCAGGGAAATTCATCTGGCGGGCGGCGCGGCGCGAAACTCCCGTGTTTTCGGCGTGGATGGAGTTTTGAGGAGGCACCGGTCGAGGCCGGGGTGTCGCCGGGCAAGATGGATCGCTAGACTTTTCGAGACCTTGGGAGTTTTCAGTTGATGGGACAGGGGCATCACCAAGACCGCGGTCGCGCGCGACTCAGGAAGTTACTTTCCGCGTGGACCAGGTTTTGAGAAGGCTCAGGTGGTATAAGGTTGGGAAAGTCGGCGCGGGCCGGGCGATGGCGTCAGCAATGAGGTGAGCTATGGCTACCAGAATCCGACCAGAAGAAAAGCGCGCGAGTCCGCTGATGGAAGGCGCCGAGGCTCCGGTAAGGGCCGAGGGCTTCAACCATCTGCACATCAATGTGCGCGACCTCGCCCGCTCGATACGTTTCTATGGGGAGGCATTCGGGCTGAAAGTCGGTTTCAGCGCGGGCAAAGGCCTGATCTTCATGGTGCCGGAAGCAAGAGGGCACTCACTGGCATTGCACCAGGTTGGGCCGGATGAACCGGTCGGCATGGCGGGCGGATTCCAGCACTTTGGATTCAAGCTGGACGTCAAAGATCACGACCGGGTGATCAAGCAGGTCGAAAAGGCGGGCGGCAAGCTGGTCTCGCGCGGCAAGCACGGCGGGCAATTCCCGTACGCATACGTCGCCGATCCCGACGGCTACGTAATCGAGCTATAGCGGACGGATCAAATACGAGGGCGGCAACGCGTTCGCATTGTGCGCCGATGCTTCGAAGTCCGCCGGCGCCAGCGCGATGGTCGATGAGACGATCAGACGCTTCGGCGTGCCGAACATCGTCTACATCGATTCAGGTCGGCCGAAGGCGCACTGTCTTTTTCGCAGGCCCAAGGGAGGTCCGTTCATGAGCGGGTTTTTCGGAGAAATGCGACAGATCGCGTTCGTCGTGCGCGACCTCGAAAAAGCGCTCGACTATTGGACGCGCACGCTCGGCGTCGGCCCCTTCTTCATGATGCGCGATGTTACGCCGGACAACTATCGCTATCGCGGCAGGCCTGCCCCGCCGCCGCGAATCTCTCTCGCGTTAGGTTTCTCGGGCGAGTTCCAGATGGAGATCATCCAGCAGCTCGACGACAACCCAAGCGCCTATCGCGATTACCTTGCCGCCGGTCATGAAGGCTTCCAGCACGTCTCCTCATGGATGACGCGCGCGGAATACGATCGCGTGTGTGGCGAATTGCTGATTCTGGGAAAATCAGTAATTCGCCACACACACGCTCCGGCGCATATGGCCTGATCTTCAACCGCGATTGCCGGCGATTCACTCCGCGACGACGCGGAATACGGGATAGCGCGCCGCCACCTTCTCGAACTCCGCCAGCGGTGCGTCAGGATTTACGTCGAAGTGCGGGCGGCCGCCTGGAGCCCGTTGAAGATAGGCCTTGAGGATCGGCGGACGCCGCGACGCCGGCACCTCCTCCAGCCTCACCCTTTCCGTTCTCCGATGGCGGAGCACGGCGGCGCCCGCGCTAGCGCGCACGTTGCGCACCCAGTCGGCGTTCTCGCCCAGCATCGACACCAGGTATCGTTCCGTGCCGACCTGAGCCACGACCAGCTGGACCAAGCAGACCCTGCCGCTTCGCCGCCCCCTCGTTTCCAGGGCGACCATCAGTGTCGGCAAAACTCCGAGCGCGGATAGCCGCGCCTGTCCAGAGTTGAGACGTCTCGAGAGCGCGTTCGGCCTGCCGCCGGGATAGAAGAGCGCCCTGTACCACGAGTGCGGCAAGGTCCACGGCAGGGTGAAAAAAACGACCGCTGCGCCGAGGACGATCGCCACCGCCAGAAGATACGGACTCATTGCTTGCCCAGCATCTTATTTAAAGTTAGCCACCCGCGTACAGCATGGCTCAAACGACGCCAGTACCTGTCTGTGTCGAATTACTGATTTTCCCAGAGTCAGCAATTCGCCACACACTGGTCAGGAGTTTTGCGACTCGCCGTTCTCCTCAATAAAAACTCCAAACGTGGTAATAGATCTGGATTTTTCGCCGCTATTAGAAGGCCAAGGCTTCCCTGCTGTTCGAAGAAAATTCCCTGTTCCCCTGAAATAATTCCCTGACGTTACCGGAGAGGCTGGCGAGATCGCAATTCGCCGATTGTCGCTGCGCCGAAGACTCTGACCCAGCCCGGGTTTAGGGGCCGGATGAACGGCGCGCGAAATCGCACAGCGTTCCGCTGCACCACAGATCTACGGACTTCACGACCTGGGCTGCATTAGGGCCCGTTCGGCCCGGGACTCGGCAATCGCCTGCTCGAACATCGCGTCGGTGACTTGGGTGAGGGCCGCGGCCGAGTCCTTAAGCTCCGTATGCTCGACGGCGCGCGAAAGGGTCTCCGCCGGGGTGGCTCCGCGACGCTGGCCCATGAAGGGCTTGAGAATCAGGTAAACCACGTCGCGCATCGGCATGAAGCGCGTGAAGCGGCGCAGCAGCCGAACGGTCTGCAGCGGATAATGAAGCAGCTTGTAAAGGAATATTCTGCGGAAACCCGCGCTGCGCTCGCGGTTGATCACCTCGCCCGGCAGGCAGGTCCGATCGATCTCGGAGCACTTGAAATACTTGAACCAGTCTCGGGCCTCGTCGACCAGGTTGCGGCGGATATATTCCTGCCACAACGGGGTGCCGCGATAGACGCATAGGCGGTTGAAGTTGAACGTGTCGAGCGGAAGTCTTGAGGCAAAATC
>NZ_JBEKBF010000018.1:0-82593 GCF_050015535.1 Binatus soli (SeqCode)
CCTTTCCTTTCTGCGTCCAAGCCACCGAAGCGAACGTCCGCTGATTACCCATCACCGCACCTCCTCATCCGCCACTCAACCAGTTCCTTTGTACACCAATCGATCAACTTATGCAGAGGTTCCCTAGTCAATATCGTTGTCCGCGTATTTCTCGAACGATCCCAAGTCTATAAATTTGCCTTCGCGAGCCTCTTCCAAGCCCTTGACGACTTTTTTCAGCGCTTGCGGGTTTCGGTAGAGCCACACTTCATGCATGGGCACTGGAACCTCGGGCGTCAGCAATACCTGGCCAGCGTCGTTTACGTAGACCCCGAATCGAACCGCCACATCCAATTCGTCGCCCAAAATTTCCTTCAAGGATTCCAAGGCTCTCGTCAAAGAAATTCGCTTTCGTTCATCCAGTGCAACGTCGCCGATCCGCCTAAAGCTTTTGTTCAATACGGTTGCCGTGCCGGTCGTCCTCGTCATAATGGGAGATACCTCAAAAACAACGATGTTCCAATCGGGATGTTGTGTCAATATGGGTAATTCCCATTTGCCCCCACTAGGTTTATACAGCTTACGCCCGCTTGTTTTAGCGGGCGGGGTTACATCTTTGGCGCGGTAGGATATAAATTTCCGAGACTGACGCGCGGGCGGAACGGCGAAACGGGATTTTGCGGCCGCGCCGGCGCTTTCGCGAGGTTTAATTCACCGATGCCATCAGAGTTGCTCAAAGGATTGCGGCTGCTCGATTTGACCGACGAGAAGGGCGCGTTGTGCGGCAAGATGTTTGCCGATCTCGGCGCCGAAGTTATCAAGGTCGAACCGCCCGATGGATGCTCGACGCGGCGCATCCCGCCCTATCTCGAAGATATCGCCGATCCAGACCACTGCCTCTATTCGATCGCCTATCACGCGGGGAAAAAATCCGTGACCGCCAACCTCGCCACTGACGACGGGCGCGCAATCGTCGCCGATCTCGCGGCGCAATCCGACTTCCTCGTCGAGTCGCACCCGCTCGGCTATCTCGATTCAATCGGTCTCGGCTACGACGCGCTCGCCAAGAAAAATCCGCGCCTCATCTACGCGTCGATCACGCCGTTCGGCGACAGCGGTCCCGGCAAAGACTACAATTGGGCCGACATCATCACGTGGGCGGCCGGCGGCATGATGTACCTGATGGGCGAGGAGGGAAAGCCTCCGCTCCAGATGAGTCTGCCGCAAGCCGGATTGCACGCAGGCGGCGAGGCGGCGGTCGCCATGATGCTCGCGCACTACCCGCGCCAAATCGACGGGCTCGGCCAGCGCATCGTCGTCAACATGCAGGCCTGCATCGTGTGGACGCTGATGAACGAACAGGCGATGCCATTCCTGCACGGCAGCTATCTGTCGCGCACCGGAGTTTTTTTCGGCTCGGCTGACGCGCGGCGCAAGATAGTGTACCAGTGCAAGGACGGGCACATCTCGATCATGATCGCCGGCGGCATGACGTTCGGCAATTCGACCAGGGCGCTGATCGAGTGGATGCGGGAGAACGGATTCGGCTCCGACTGGATGCGGACCAAGGATTGGATTTCGTGGGTGCCCGGCGTCTTCATGGATTTGACCGAGCAGGACCACAAGGAGATCGAAGAACTCGAAGCCACCATCCAGCGCTTCATGCTCGCGATGACCAAGCACGAAATCTACGCGCAGGGACTCCAGCGCCGCATCTTTCTCGCGCCGTGCGCGACGGTAGCCGACATCGCAGCCGACGAGCAGCTCAAAGCGCGCGACTTCTGGACGGCGGTGCCGCACGACACCATCGGCCGCACGCTCACATTTCCCGGACCATTCGCGAAACTGACCGCGACCCCGATCGGATCGACCGCGCGCGCGCCGCGAATCGGCGAGCATAGCGACGAGATTTACCGCGGGCTTCTCGGCCTTGCGCCCGAGCGATTGAACAAGCTCCGAGCCGCCGGCTCGATTTAGCCAGGAGAAATTCGAGATGAGCCGTTTCGCATTGGAAGGAGTTCACGTCCTCGACTTCGCCTGGGTCGGCGTCGGTCCGATCACGACCAAGTATTTTGCCGACAATGGCGCCGACGTAATTCGCGTCGAGTCCGCCACCCGCCCCGACGTGCTGCGAATCGGCCCGCCGTGGAAAGACGCGATGCCCGGCATCAACCGCAGTCAGTTCTTCGCCAGCTTCAACACCTCGAAGAAGGGAATCACGCTCGACCTGAGCAAGCCCAAAGCGCGCGAACTCGCCAAGCGCATGGTGCCGTGGGCCGACATCGTCGTCGAGAGTTTCACGCCCAAGGCGATGCGCAACTGGGGACTCGATTACGAAAATCTGCGCGCGATCCGCGCCGACCTGATCATGCTCTCGACCTGCATGCAGGGGCAGACCGGACCCAACGCTCTCTACCCCGGCTTCGGCACGCTGATGGCCGCGCTGTCGGGCTTCTACTACATCTCCGGCTACGGCCCCGGCTCATGCACGCCGCCGTACGGCGCCTACACGGATTTCATCGCGCCGCGCTTTTCCACCTGCGCGCTTCTGGCCGCGCTCGACTATCGCCGCCGCACCGGCCAGGGCCAGTATATCGACATGTCGCAGTACGAGGCCGCGATGCAGAATCTCGCGCCCGCGTTGATCGATTACTTCGCAACCGGACGGGTGCTTGGCCCGCGTGGCAACGCGTCCGCGCGTTACGCGCCGCACGGCGCCTACCGATGCGCCGACGAGGACGGTAACGAGCGATGGATCGCGATCGCCGTCGCGGGCGACGATCAATGGCGTGCGATGCTCACCGCGCTCGCCGCCGATTCCACCGACCGGCGCTTTGCGAATCAGCCCGCTCGCATCGAGAACGCCGCGGCAATCGACGAGTTCGTCGGCTCGCTCACGCGCATCCACAACGCGCAGGAACTCACCGCGAAGTTGCAGGCCGCCGGAGTTGCCGCCTATCCGGTCGAGAACTGCGTCGATATCCACCAGGACGACAACCTCGAGGCGTTCGGCTTCTGGCATTGGCTCGAGCACAAGGAGATGGGCCCGTCGCCCTACGAAGGACTCGAGCATCGCATGAGCCGCACCCCCGGCACGCTTCGCTCGGCCGCGCCGATTCTCGGCCAGGACAACGATGAAGTCTTCCGCGAGATGCTCTCGCTCAGCGCCGATGAGATCGAGCAGCTAAAGAAAGAAAACGTGATATTCTGAGTTCCTTCCGCGGTCCGTCGTGCGATACGAACTCAAAATTGCGCTCCGCTATCTGCGCGCCCGCCGCAAAGACGCCTTCATCTCGATCACGACCATCTTTACCGCCGTCGGCGTGATGATCGGCGTCGCCGCGCTCACCGTGACGCTCTCCGTGATGGGCGGCTTCGAGCAAAGCCTCAAAGAACGCGTGCTCAGCCTCAGCCCGCAGGTCCAGATACTCAACTCGCAAGGATCGATCGACAACTACGTCGACATCGAGAAGAAGGTCGCCGGCGTGCCCGGCGTCAACGGCTCCGACGCGTACATCGTGGGCCAGGCGATGCTGAGTTCGGGACGCGGAATCGGCGGCGTCGTCGTGCGCGGTGTCGAGCCGAACAATCCCGTCGTGCGCGCGCAATGGGGCCGCTACATGATCGCCGGCGGTCTCGACGATCTCTCGCGCAGCTACGCGATCCCCGGCGCCGCCGCGGACCCCGCGGTTGCCGCAGGCGGCCTCGCCATCGGAGTCAGCCTTGCGAAAAAACTCAAGGCCAAACCCGGCGACGCGGTGCGGATGGTCGCGCCGATTATTTCGCCCGACGGTTCGCTCTCAACCAAGAGCGGCCAATTCGCGATCGGCGCGATCTTCGACTCCGGAATGAACTTCATCGATACCAACATGGTCTTCATGGATCTCGCGCACGCCCAGGATTTCTTCGGCCGCACCGGACGAGTGGACGGCATCGATATCCATCTGACCAATCTCGACCAGACCGACGCGGTCACCGATGCGGTGCGCAAACTGTTCGCGAGTCCATACCGGGTGCGCAACTGGATCGAGTTTAACGAATCCGCCGCCGCCGGCTTCGAACTCCTCAAGCGCGTCTATGCACTCGTGCTCGTGATGCTCATCGGCGTCGCCGCGTTCAACCTGGTCGCGACGCTGATCATGGTCGTGATGGAGAAGCGCAAGGACATCGCCGTGCTGATCGCGATGGGTGCGACGCGGCGCGACGTGCGCCTGATCTTCGTGATGAAGGGACTGATCGTCGGCGCGGCGGGAACCGCGGCCGGATTGATCCTCGGCGCCGCCGGATGCTTCGCGCTGGCGCGTTACCAGTTCATTCACATCCCGCGCGAAATTTACGGCATCTCGACGCTGCCGATCGCCGTCGAGCCGTGGAACTTCGCCGCCGTCGCGCTCGCCTCGATGCTTCTCTGCCTGCTCGCGACCGTCTATCCGGCCCGGCAAGCGTCGCGAGAGATGCCTGTCGAAATCTTCCGCTCCTAGCTCCTCCGCACGCCCCACCACACATCCGCGGACAAGTGAAAAACTGACTACTGATTATTTGATGTGTGATTCGTATTCGTGGGGGGTTTGGCGGCGAGCTTCGGTTTGCGAACGACCAAAGTCTCGTGACCGCGAACCTTGATCGTGCGGGCCGGCTCTGACTGAAAGTTCTGACTCGGTCCGTCAGAATGCTGTGGCCGCGACGACGTGCGCTTGCGCCGCCAGTTGCTGAGCTCCTCCGACAGTTTTGAGGCCAGCGAATCGTTGTCCTGGCCGTTCTCGGTCGGTTCTCCGCTTTCCTTGTTGAGGTCGCCCTCAAACTCCGCGGAACTCATTTGCGTTCTTTCTTCCTGTGACGTGGATTTGTCCTCCTTGCTTGGGAGCGTTTAAGAAACAGAATTTTAGTTTCCGAAATTGATGTACTGACAGTAATCGACGCTCGCGCTCGCGGCAGCCTGGGGTCGTTAATCAGTGGATAAGGTTGTGTTTCGACTGCGTACCGAATCTGGATTTTATCGGCGCGTTTGGGCTTGGGATGATTTTATGCGGGATGCTTTGCAGGCGGATTTCCCGCCGGCCGGGCCTGGTTTTGGCTCCGGCCGGCGTTCAATTCATTCGTATCTGAGATTCGTGGTTTAGGCAAACAAACTCTGCATGCGCAGCGCGAGCCCCATGTCGCCCGCGATTCGCAGTTTGCCGCTCATGAATGCGACCTGCCCGTTAAGCTTGCCGCTCGTCATGTCAACGTAGTCCTGCGCCGTCATCGTAATCGTGATGCTCGGCGTAGCGGCCGGTCCGTCTTTGACCGTGCACGTTCCGTCGGCGATTATTACGTGCCACTTGCCTCCGTTATCGCCCGAGAGGTCGAACTGGTACGTCGCAGTCAAACCCTTCGCTGCGTCTTTGTTGAAGCGACCGGGCATCGCCGCAAAGATTTCCTTAGGTGTCGTCGGTGCTGCATCAGCCATGGAAATAGAATCCTCCTGGTGGGCGCGTCCTGTACTGCGCTCTTTCAGCCATATAAGCGCTCGCCTCGGAGCCTGTCAATAGTATCACGCCGCACAGGATTAATCACACCCGGCGGCATCGTCGGGGACCGCAGGTCAGAATCCGAACATGTTTCCGGGCACAACCGTGATCAGATTCGTCCGCACGTGCACCCCTGGCGACGCGCTCTCGGCGATCGTCACTGCTTGCTTCCTTTGCGCATCGCTCTTGACCGTGCCGCCAAGATAGGCGTCGTGGCCGATCACCTTCACCGTCACGCTGTTCAACCCCGCGGCATAAATCTGCGACGCGATCGCAGCCTGGCGCGCTGCCCAATCGCTCTCGTCCGTCGTCAGCGAATCGATCACGTTGCCGACCCCAGGTACCTGGCGCACGATTTTTTCCGTGTACAGCTTGGCGTCGGCGTCGAACACCTTGCCGAAAATCGTCACCGTGCTGCCGCTGGTGTAACAGTCCACGCGCCGCGTCCTCGGATTCGACCCCAGCACCTGCTTGACGCGCTGCTGCAAGGTCAGCGGCGGCGGCGCGGGCGTGCGCCTCGCCTTGGGATGAGGCTTGCGCGGCGCGACCACCATCGCCGGCGTCTCGACCGGCGTCGGCGAGGGAGCGCTCGCCGCTTCCGATGCGGCCGGCGACGGCCGCGCGCTGGCGAATTCCGGCGCCTCGGTCGGGCTCAGTGCGGCCAGCTTCGAGCTGAGTTGCGACTCGAGCGTGTTCCTCGAGGCGGGATCGTTCGTGAAAATTATCGGATAATCGATCTCGACCTGGCCGCCTGTGAACGGCGCGAAATTCCACGCCGAAACGTCCGTCACTACTTCCGCGTCGAACGCCGGATTCGGATTGGTCGAGGTCCGCACCGACGCCGCGTCCACGTTGCCGTTGGGCAGCACCCTGATCCGCACCACCATCGCATCCCGCAGCGTGCTGTCGCCGGCGATCGCATGCGAATAGCTCTCCAGCAATCCGTCCTTGTGGTCTTCGAAAACTTTTCGAGCCGCTTCCTGATTGCGCTCGGGCGCCGCCGCCGATTCCCCCGTCACCTGCACCCCCATCGCCTTCGACAACGCCACCAACGGCCCGCTCGGCGCCGCCGCTGCCACCGACGCGATCGCCGCCGGCGACGCGTTCGCCACCGGCTGCTCCGCGGGCTTGGTGCTGAGATGAAGCGCGAGCCACGCGCCGCCTCCCAGCGCGACTATCGCCGCGATCAAGTACCAAACGAAGCCGAACCGCCCGCGGCCTTCTTCTTCGCCGTCGCCGTCCGGCATCCTGCCCGTGATGCGCATCGACGGCGACGCATCGCGCCGCACCGTCGGCCCGCCCCGCGGCGGTGCCGATCGCGGCGGCGTCATCCGTGGCGGTGCCGACGACGGCTGCCGTGTGTACGATTCCGCCGATTCCACCCCGAGCCGCGCGCCGCAGAAGTTGCAGATAAGTTCTCCCGGCTGCGCCTTGCCGCCGCATACCGGACACTCGATTTGCTCGCCGGCGTCGCCCGCGCCGGTGGCGACCGCCCCCTCGGCAAAGGCGGGTCCCGCCTGCACCAGCGCGGTTCCGTCAGCTTCGCAAAACGTTTCCGAGTCGGGGAAGGTTTTTTCGCAGCGCGGGCACCTTTTCATCTTGGTAAGCGCTCCTCCGGCGCAAGTTCCGATGATATCCGCGCGAATTGCGACGCGCCAACCGGCTGCGCAAAGCTCGCACCCTGATACTGTCCGTTCGCGATCACTGCCCGGCGATTACCTCGGCGCCGAACTTTTCCATCGACGCGATATGCTCCCGCGTCGTCGCGCCCGGCCCGATGGTTATTCGCGACACGCCCATCGCGGCGAATCGCTCGATGTCTCCGGGCTTCAGCGTACTGCCAATCGGGTCGGTCACGGAAGAATGGCCTGATTTCAGATTTCGGTGGAGGCACTGGCAAACACCAACTCAGAAATGCGAGCAATCCTATTTGACCGAGCCTCATATTTCTAATTACAAAACTGTAGTTGCGTAACTTCCATTCTGTTCAGCGCTCCTGCCCGCGAAGTTTTACAATCCTAGTCAGCTTCCAGCTTCACCGCGAAGACCGCCGGATCCTCAACCGTGCGCAAATCGAGATGGAACGAATCATCGACCACTCGCCCGATTATTCGCGCGCGACGGAACATCGCCGCGATCGCGTTGGCGGATTTCTCCGGATGGCTCACCCGAAGCGCGACCGACTTCAATTCCTCGACCGGCATCGCGCCCGAGCCGACCTGCGAAGCCGCATCGACTATTTCGACCACGTATTCGCCGGCCAGCCGCTCCGCCACTATCTCCCGCGCGCGCGGCGCGATTGCGCCAATCTCACTTGCACGCCGCCCCAGCAGTCGGATCGTCGGCAGCTCCTCACCCAGGTCGCCCGAGCGAAGATACAGCCGAAGAGTCGCCGCGAGCGCCGCCAGCGTCAGCTTGTCGCATCTGAGCGCCCGCTTCAGCGGATTGCGCTTGATTCGTTCGATCGGCCCCCGTTGCCCGGCAATCACGCCCGCCTGCGGACCGCCCAGCAGCTTGTCGCCCGAGAACGTGACAATCGCAGCGCCCGCCGCGATTCGCTCGCGCACTAAAGGTTCGCGCGGGATTCCGAACTCCGTCAGATCGACAATCGCCCCCGAGCCGAGATCCTCCATCACGTCGATTCCCCGCGCGCGCCCGATTTCGACCAGCTCTTCCAGCGCCACTTCGCTGGTGAAGCCGACCACGCGGTAGTTCGACGGATGCACCTTGAGCAGAAGGGCCGTTTCCGGACCGATCGCATCCGCGTAATCCCCCGGATGCGTCCGATTGGTCGTCCCGACTTCGCGGATTATCGCGCCGCTTTTGGCCATCACGTCGGGCAACCGAAACGATCCGCCAATCTCGATCATCTCGCCGCGCGATACTATTACTTCGCGCCCCTCGGCGAGCGAGTTGAGCGCGAGAACGACCGCCGCGGCGTTGTTGTTCACCACGGTAGCAGCCTCGGCCCCTGTGAGCGCGCAAATCTCGTCCTCGACGATCGTATCCCGGTCGCCGCGCGCGCCGGTCTCGAGATCGTATTCCAGGTTGACCGCCGATCGCGCCGCCATCTCGACCGCCTCGATCGCCGATTCCGCCAGGATCGCGCGGCCGAGGTTCGTATGCAGCACGACTCCCGTCGCGTTGACCACCGGCCTAAGCCGCGGCTCGTCCGCCGCGACGGCGCGCGCGACCGCGCGCGCCACCGCGGCGATCATCGCGGCCCGATCGCGCCGGATCGCGTCGCGTCCCGAAAGAATCGCGGCGCGCAATTCTGCCTGCGCCCGCTGCACCATCAGTTTGAGGTAGATGCGGCTGAATCCGGCGAGAGCGGGATTCGCCTGGGCGGCGCGGAGGCATTCGTCGATCGGCGGAAGTGCGCGGACGGCCTCCGCGCGCGCGTCGATATCTGCGTCTTTATGTTTTCGCGAATGTCTCGGCACGGCGGCTTGTTTGATTATCAAAGACCGCCCCGCCCCCGCGCAACCCACGCAGAGACACGGACTCCAGACATCGAAACCCCTTACGGGTTTCGGTATCTGAACTCCGCCTCTTCTCCTTGCCCCCTGACTTGCCGTGATCGCGCCTCTTTGCAACTCTCACCCACGTGACTAACGCACTCCCGTCGCGAATCGAACTCCACTTCATCGACGCCGCTGGTCACCCGCGCGCGCTCGATCTCGCCGCGCCCTTCGGTGCGCGTGAATCGAGCGCCATCCGCGACGGCCTCGCCATTTCGGCCCGTCTCGAACACGCGCTCGGCGGCGCCATCGTTCGCGCAACCATCGCCAATCGCGGCGCCGACGCTGTTCGACTCACGTACGCAATCTTCGAAGTTTTGACCGGTTTCGCGCCGTCTGCCCCGGCGCGGTTCTTCAAGCATGGATACCAGTCATGGAGCGCCTCGGGCGGCCACGATGTAGGCGCGTCGCAGAAAAACGATCCGCGCGACACCGCCCATTTCATCATTCGCCTCAATCACCAGAGTGAACCGACGCGCCCGCCTGAATTCCCCGAAGCGGATACCTCTGAACTTTTCACGATCGTCGAAAGTCGCAGTGCCGGGGAGCGCGTCCTGGCCGGATTCATCGGCGCCGCCACTTCGCTTTCGACCCTCACCGTCTCGAGCCCTGAGAAAATAATCGCACGCGCGATCCTCGACGATGTAACTCTCGCGCCGGGCGCACATCGCGAACTCGATCCGCTGTTCATCGTCGCCGCCGATGACTCCGCCGCGCGGCTGGCCGCGCGATGGGCCGACGCGGCCGGGCGGTGGATGAACGCGCGGGTCAGCGCGCCGTTTCAGCGCGGATGGTGCTCCTGGTACCACTACTTTGACGCGATCACCGAGGACGCGCTCCGCGCCAACATCAAGTCGCTCGAAGCGATGCGCTCCCGCTTTCCGCTCGACGTGATTCAACTCGACGACGGCTTTCAGTCCGCGCTCGGCGACTGGGATACCACCAACGCCAAATTTCCGGGTGGGCTGAAAAAGATCGCCGGCGAAATTCGCGCCGCCGGCTTCAAGGCCGGGCTGTGGACCGCGCCGTTTCTTGCCGCCCGCGACTCGCGCCTGATGATCGATCATCCCGACTGGTTCATCATGCACACGGCGACCGGCGAACCCGTTCGCGCCGGCTACAACGCGAACTGGACCGCGAGCAACGACGCGTTCGCATACGCGCTCGACGCAAGCAACCCGGCGTTTCTCGCGCACCTGCGCCATCTGTTCGCGAAGCTCACCCGCGAGTTGGGCTATTCGTATTTGAAACTCGATTTTCTTTACGCCGCCGCTGCACCCGGCCGGCGTCACGATCCAAATCTCACGCGCGGCGAAACCTTGCGCCACGGCCTCGAGGCGATTCGGGCCGGCGCCGGCGACGACGCGTTCATCCTCGGATGCGGCTGCCCGATTGGCCAGGCGGTCGGCGTCGTGGACGGTATGCGCATCGGCCCCGACGTTTCCCCGTTTTGGGGCTCGACCGCTTCCGGAGCGGGCGACCCGTCCACGGTCTATGCGCTCGACGCGATCATCGCGCGCAGCTTCATGCATCGGCGTCTATGGCTGAACGACCCCGACTGTTTGATGCTGCGGGCGCGCGAAACCCGCCTCAGCGCCGACGAGCGCGCCGCGCTGGCCGCGACCATCGTCGCCAGCGGCGGGATGCTTCTGATCTCCGATGACATGGCCATCCTCGACGCCGAAGCGGGAAAATTGTTTCGTGCAGTCGCGCAAATCAGCACCGAGATCGATTCCAGCGCGGCGCGCGAACCGGTACTCGCGCTCGATCTGATGGCCGCGGGCGACGTGCGCGGCCTGATCGCTGAAACCGCAGGCGGCGGCGCAATCGCGATGCTCCTGAATCGCGGCGACTCGCCCGCACGAGTGGATACATCCGATCTTAAGCTGGGCGCCCTCGAAACTGTTGCGCTCGATCTCACCTGCGACGAGAAGACTGAAATATTCGATACGATCGATCTACCACCGCACTCGGCGCGCATTCTCCGCCTCAAGCGTTAAGGCGCTCTCACGCCATGCGCAAATCGATCACGCTCGCGCCCGCGCCCGCATGCAACACGGCTCGCGAATTTTCACTTTTTTCACTGGGCGCGCCGGTATCCAGCTTCGCGTAATAGCCCCGATCGATCGATTCAATCACCGCATCCGCGCTCGCCACGTCGCACAGCGCAACAATCGAACCGCCGAAACCCGCACCCGTCAGGCGCGCGCCGAACGCACCGCCGCGCCGTGCACATTCCACGATGGCGTCGAGCCGCCCCGTGCTGCATTCGAAGTCATCTGCGAGACTCTGATGCGACGCATCCATCAGCTTTCCCATTTCATCGAGGCGCCCCGCCTCGAGCACGTCCGCCGCACGAATCACCCGCTCGGTCTCGCTCAAGACATGCCGCGCTCGTTTCAGAATTTCCAGCGGGCGGTTCGAATCCAGCGCGATCCGAGTCGATCCCTGGCCGAGCAACTCTGCTTCGAGCGCCACCTGTGAGACGCCCAGGATGCTCGCCGCCTCTTTCAGGTCTGCGCCGAGCCGCGCGGGCGCGGCCGCCGCGAGTTTCTCGACGAGTCCCGCGGCGTTCCATCCGGGCGATGCGCGAACCACGTCACCAAGGATCGTCACGCCGTCGAGCTTGAGCGCGCATCCGAGAATTCGCGCCGCCAGCGCGCATTCGACGACCCGCCGATTGTATTCCGCGCGCACCATCCCCGACTTGTCCGCCAGTTCCCGGCTATCTGCCACGACCAGCGCCGCGTTCGCCGGCATCTTCACTGCGCGCACGCGGATCGGGTCGAACTCGATAAACAGCGCATGGTCGCGACGGCCGAGAATCGACGCCGCCTGGTCCATTCCGCCCGCCCGCGTCCCGACGTACCATTCGCTGCGCGCAACCATCGTCGCGGTTTCGATCGGGTCGAGTTCGAGTTCGTTGACCGCCATGAATGCCATCGCGGTCGAAACCGTGAGCGCGGCCGATGACGACAGCCCCGCAGCCGGCGGCACGCGGCCATCGACGACCATCGATGCGCCCTGCAAGTTGTCAATTAAAGTTGCAGGCGTAGAAAAACGTCCGCGCCGCGCAAAGTGATCAATCACTCCCTGGATCGCGGCCTTCACGTAGTTCGCCCAATCGCCGGTTTCGTATGGTGGGATCCGCCGTTCGATTGCAAAACGGCGCGAGGACCAGCCGGGGTCGGCGTTGGCCAGTTCGATTTCGGCTGTCGTGATGGCGGCGGCGACGACGATTGTAGATCGATCGATCGCAACCGGCATCACGGGCAGGCCGCTGTAGTCCGTGTGCTCGCCGATTAGATTGACGCGACCGGGCGCGCGGGCCGCGAAGATTCGCGCGTCGGCGCGATCGCCACCGGCGCGGACTAAAGCGCCGAGGCGTGCAGCGCGCGCCAACTCCCCGGCGTCCCATCCGTCGGGCAGATTCATCGCCGCTTCCCTTTTGGCTTGAACCAGGCGCGCGCCTTCTCGAGGTCTTCGGGCGTGCCGACGTCGCTCCAGAATCCGCGCATATCAACCGCGCGCACGACGCGGCCGTCGGCGATCATTTGCGCGATTGCACCGGGGATTTCGAGCTCGCCGCGCACCGACGGTTCGAGCCGCGCGAGGTAGTCGAAAATTATCCGGCCGGTGGCGAAAAGTCCCGCGTTGTTCCATTCGGTTCTGGCGGTTCCGGGCGCCGGTTTTTCGTCGAGGCGTTCGACCGTCATGTGCCGGGTCACATAGACGGCCGCGCCGCGGAAGGGATCCTTGACGCGATTCACCGCAAGCATCAAATCGTACTCGTCGATCCGCGCGTGATGGATGAAGCGCGGGTAGTTCGCGCGGTCCATCAGAATATCGCCCCATCCGAAGACGAAGCGCGGCAGGCCTGCAAGATGCGCCCGCGCCGCAAGCATCGCGCCGCCAGTCCCGTTCAATTGCGGCTGCCTGACGGTTGTGATTTTGATTTCGGGATTTTCGCGCTGCCAGGTTTTCGCCCATCCTTCGATTTGCTCCGACAGGTAGCCCGTCACGACAATGAAGTGCGTCAGTCCGGCCGCCGCGAGCGCGTCGGCGATATGCGAAATCAGGGGTGAACCGGCGATATCGAGCATTGGTTTCGGAGTCTCGGCGGTCAGCGTGCCCAGGCGTTTGCCGCGCCCCGCCGCCAGCAGGACCGCCGTAGTAATTTCTGCCGCCATGGCGCCCAAGATAGCACCGCGCAGGCTTCGAGGATGCTTGGCTGGAGGTATATAGTTGAGTAAGAGTTTATCGAGAGCCGCACGAATGTTTGGTGAGATAAGTCCCCGCAAGAAAGCCCCCGCGCCGTTCATTTCGATCGAGGAAGCACTCGACGAAACCCGCCGCGGCCACATGATCATCCTGATGGATGACGAACAGCGGGAGAACGAGGGCGATTTGTGCATGGCGGCCGAAAAAGTCACCCCCGAAGCGATCAACTTCATGGCCAGGTTCGGGCGCGGACTCATCTGCCTGCCCATGTCGGCGGAGCGAATAGACAGACTCGGGCTCAGCATGATGGTTGGCGACAACCAGGCGCCGCTGGGGACGGCATTCACGACGGCGATCACCGCGCGGCGAGCGTCGGGGTCGGGTATCTCGGCGCAGGATCGCTCGACCACGATTTTGCAGGCGGTGCGGGAGGACGCCAGCGGCGCCGAGTTCATCACCCCCGGCTACGTCTATCCGCTGCGCGCACGCGACGGCGGCGTGCTGGTGCGCACGGGGCAGACCGAAGGCGCGGTCGATCTCGCGCGGCTGGCGGGACTCAAGCCGGCGGGCGTCATCTGCGAGATCCTGAAGGAAGACGGCACAATGGCGCGGCGCGACGACCTGATCGAGTTCGCTAAAGTGCACGGGCTCAAGATTGTCACGGTCGCGGACATCATCGGGTACCGGCTGCGCAACGAGACGATGGTCCAGCGGATCGCGCAAGCGAAGCTGCCGACCGCGTTCGGCGAGTTCAGCGCGATCGTCTATCGCAACCTGATCGATCACACGGAGCACCTGGTGCTGGTGATGGGCAAGGTGGATCCGGCCAAGCCGATTCTGGTTCGGGCGCATCGCGAATATCTGCCGGGCGACGTGTTCGGCTACTCCGTTCGCAACACCCGCAACCTGCTGCGCTCCGCGATGGAACGAATCTCGGCGGCGGGCGAGGGCGTGCTGTTGTATCTCAAGCGCGAGTCCAACGCGCTTGCGTCGGATTTTGAGGGCGGGCGCCCGGCGCGCCGTGCAACTACGCGGGTCAACGCGCCCGAGGCTGATTTCCGCGACTACGGAATCGGCGCGCAGATTCTCCGCGACGTGGGCGTGCGCAAGATGATTATCATGTCCGACGCGACGCCGCGGCTTGCCAATCTGCCGGGCTACGGATTGGAGGTCGTGGGGTCGGTTCCGCTTTCAACCAACGGCAAGCAGAGCGCCGCCGCCAAGTAGCGGCAGACTGCGCGGATGGAACCAGAACTGCGCCGATGACGTTCTAACTACTGACAAATGATTTCGCGCGAATCCCGATTGTTCCCCCACGGCACAAAGGCTCGTCCGTTCTGGCAGGCCTCGATCGTAGCGGTGGTCTTTGCGCTCACATGGTTGATTTTCGCGCCGGCGGCGCATGCTAATCCGAAGGCGAATGAACTCGTAAAGATCACCTCGGCCACGATCGATCCTCCGCTGCGGGCCGGCGGCGCCGGCACGCTCAAAGTCGCCGCTCAGGTGATCGCGGGATGGCATATCAATTCGGACAAGCCGCTCAGCGAGGATTACATCCCGACCAAGCTCGAGGTCAGCGGCCCGGCCGGCGTGACGGCCGGCGCAATCAAGTATCCGCCTGCTGAAACGATGACGCTCGAAGCCGCGGGCGGCGACAAGATCTCGGTGTTCGGAGGCGATATCAAGTTTGAGGCGCCGCTCAAGGCGGCTGCCAACTTCGCGCCGAAGCCGGGCGACGCGCTCACGGTTACCATCGACTACCAGGGCTGCAACAACAACGAATGCCTGCGGCCGGCGTCCGTCAGTACGACGGTCGCGCTGGCGGCTCCGGGCGCGGCGGCGGGAGCGCTGGAGGGGATAGGCACGGGAGGCGCGAAGAGCGGCGGTATCGGCGGCGGCGGCGATGATTCCGGCGCGGCGGTCGCGGACATCTTCGCCAAGCATGGATGGTTCCTCGGCTTCCTCGTGGTATTTCTTGGCGGCCTCGCGTTGAATCTGACACCGTGCGTCTATCCGCTAATCGGCGTGACGATCGCGTATTTCGGCAGCCAGGGCGGAGGCCATCGCCGCGTGATGTATCTGGCGATATTTTTCGTGCTCGGAATCGCGCTGATGTTCTCGGCGGTGGGCGTCGCCGTCGCCATGTCGGGCGGACTGTTCGGCGCTGCGATGCGCAATCCGTTCGTGCTCGTCGCGCTGTCCATGATGCTGCTGGCGCTGGCGGCGTCGTGCTTCGGTTTGTTCGTCTTGCAGCCGCCGAATTGGATGCTGCAGCGCGCGGGCACTGCCCGCCCCGGATACGCGGGTGCGTTGCTGATGGGCCTGGGGATGGGCGTGGTGGCGGCGCCATGCATCGGCCCGATCGTGCTGGGCTTGCTGCTGATGGTGGAGAGAAGCGGGAGCGCGCTTTTCGGTTTCGCGCTGTTCTTCACACTGGCGCTGGGACTCGGCGTTCCATATATCGGGCTGGCGATGGCGGCCGGGCATATCCGCCGTCTACCGCGTTCGGGCGAATGGCTTAAGTGGGTCGAGGAGCTTTTCGGGTTCGTACTGGTCGGACTCGCGATCTACTTTCTCGATCCGGTCGTACCGAACAACCTGATGACTCGAATTCTGCCGTATTACGCGGCCGGTGTGGGGATTTATCTCGGTTTCATTTCGCGCGAGGGGAGAAGCTGGCGTCCGTTCCTGGTGCTTAGGTCAGCGCTGGGAATAGCTGCGGTGGGAGCGCTCGCGATCATGCTCTATCCGCGACAGGTGCCGGAGAAGCTTCGCTTCGAGCCATTCAACCCCGAGCGGCTCGCATCGGCGGCCCAAGCGCGCAAGCCCGTGCTGATCGATTTCAGCGCCGATTGGTGCATCCCATGCCGCGAGATGGATCATTCGACCTTTGTCGATCCATCCGTGGTCAGCGAGGCAAAGCGCTTCGTGCGGATGAAGGCGAATCTGACGGCGCAGGACAAGGCCACCGAAGCGATGACCAGCAAGTTCGAAATCCAGGGCGTGCCGACGACGATGCTGATCGATTCGGCAGGCAAGGTGGCGCAGCGCAAAGTCGGCTACATCGGCCCGCGGGAGATGCTGATCAAGCTGCGCCAGGTCGATTGAACGCGGCCCATTTCCTCCCTTTTCACTGCTTCACTTTTTCACTTTTTCACTGCCGCACGGAGTTGGTTTGCGCGCGTATCATTTTCGCAAAATGATGTTCTGTTCCAGGCACGGCCCTCTTTTCCAAAAACGGCCTTATTGCGTCGCGTCGATGGGTTGAAAACCGCCCACTGATTGGCTGGTTTCCTAGCTATGGGCGCATAACTCAAATATCGTTTGATTAATTGATCAGACGGTCGGTTGTTCCTTTACTTTTGTCGCTTAGACGAATACTATTTTGACAGGCGGTGGGGATGCGGAAAGGTAGTTCATCGCTCGTCCTTTTCTATGGCAAATAAACAATCGTCCGACGGCTATGGCGCCGAGTCCATCAAGGTACTCGAAGGGCTCGAAGCAGTTCGCAAACGCCCCGGGATGTACATCGGCGACACGGCCGAGCGGGGATTGCATCATCTCGTCACCGAGATCGTGGACAACTCGGTTGACGAGGCGCTGGCCGGTTTCTGTAACGAGATCAACGTCGTAATTCTCAGCGACGATCGGATTTCGGTGGAGGACAACGGCCGCGGAATCCCGGTCGATATGCATCCGACGGAAAAGCGCTCGGCGCTCGAAGTCGTGCACACGATGCTTCACGCCGGCGGCAAGTTCGAAAAGAGCGCCTACAAGGTTTCGGGCGGACTGCATGGGGTGGGCGCGTCGGTGGTCAACGCGCTCAGCGACGAGTTCGAAGTCGAAGTTCACAAGAACGGCAAAATTTATTTTCAACGCTACGAGCGCGGGCTTCCGAAAACGAAGGTCGAAGAGCGCGGCTCGACCAACAGCAAGGGCACCAAGACCACCTTCTCGCCCGACTCGAAGATATTTCCCGAGATAAAGTTCAAGTATGAAATCATCGCGCGTTATCTGCGCGAGATGGCGTACCTCAACGCGGGACTGCGGATCAGGCTTCGCGACGAGCGAATCAACAAAGCGGAAGAGTTTCACTACGAGGGCGGAATTGCCGAGTACGTCGCGACGCTGAGCAAGAGCAACGAAGCGCTTCACGACGTGATTTTCTTCAAGGGCGTGCGCGAGGGCGTCGATGTCGAAGTCGCGCTGCAATGGACCGACTCGATCCACGAGGTGATCTTCAGCTACGCCAATAACATTCATACCGCCGAGGGCGGGACGCATCTGTCGGGACTCAAGTCGGCGCTGACGCGAACGATCAACAATTACGCGATCAAGAACAACCTTTTCAAAAACAAGGATATGCGGCTGGAGGGCGATGACACGCGCGAGGGTCTCGCCGCGATCGTCAGCATAAAAATCGCCGAGCCGCAGTTCGAGGGCCAGACCAAGACCAAGCTCGGCAACTCCGAGGTCGAAGGAATCGTTTCGGGGCTGGTGAACGAGAAGCTCGGCGAGTTCCTGGAGAAGACGCCGCCGGTGGCGAAGAAGATCGTCGCTCGCGCGGTCGAAGCTGCCACCGCGCGCGAGGCCGCGCGCAAAGCCAAGGAGCTCGTGCGGCGCAAGGGTGCGCTCGATTCGGGCTCGCTGCCCGGCAAGCTCGCAGACTGCCAGGAGCGCGATCCGGCGCGCAGCGAGCTGTACCTGGTCGAGGGCGCATCGGCAGGCGGGACCGCCAAAGAGGGCCGCGATCGCAAAACGCAGGCTATCCTGCCGCTGCGCGGCAAAATATTGAACGTCGAGCGCGCGCGCATCGACAAGATGCTGTCGTCGCAGGAGTTGCGCATCCTGATTACGGCGCTCGGGATGGGAATCGGCGACGACAAGGACCTGAGCAAGCTGCGCTATCACACGATTGTGATCATGACCGACGCGGATGTGGACGGCTCGCATATCCGCACGCTGCTGCTGACGTTTTTTTTCCGCCAGTTCATCGAGATTATCGAGCATGGCTATCTCTACGTCGCGCAGCCGCCGCTGTTCCGCGCGAAGAAGGGCAAGACCGAACGCTATCTCAAGGACGAAACCGCGCTGGAAGATTATCTGACCGATCTCGGCGCCGAGGCGGTGACGTTCGAAGCCGGCAAGGGCAAGGACGCGCGCGAGTTCAAGGGCGCTGCGTTGAAGACAATTGTGCGCAAGGCGCTGTTCTTCGAAAAGATGTTCGAGGCGCTGGAGCGACGCTCCAAGGAGCGCTCGATCATCGCGTCGCTTGCCAGGCTGTCAGCCGACAAAACGATTGGCGACGAGAGCTTCGAGTCCGACAAGGCGGCCCACGAGATGGCCGAAGCGATTGTCAAAGATGCCCGTGACACGAACCTGAACTTCGATATTCAGCCCGACGGCGAAGCGCATTGGCGCGCGGTGTTCAGCCATTCGCAAAACGGCGCGACGCCGCCGACGGTGGTCGATCTGACGCTGTTGCATAGCGGAGAGCTGCGCGAAATTCGCCGGCTCGATCCGGAAATCGAGGCAATCAAGGCGCCGTTCAAGCTGAAAATTGGCGAAAGCGAATCCACGGTCGATACGCTCAAGGCGGTGGCCGACGCCGTGCTCGGCGCGGGACAAAAGGGCGTCGACATCCAGCGCTACAAGGGGCTCGGCGAGATGAATCCGGGGCAGCTCTGGGAGACCACGATGAATCCGGAGACGCGGGCGATGCTGCGGGTGCAGATTTCGGATGTCGGTGAAGCCGAGAAAGTTTTCGCCACGTTGATGGGCGACCAGGTCGAGCCGCGGCGGCTGTTTATCGAGGAGAACGCGCTCAACGTCCGCAACCTCGACATCTGACGAGCCGCGCGGAACTCGCGGGAGCCCCGGATTAAATGGCTGAAACCAACGGCAACGAACCGCATCGCAACGAACCCGCGCTGCTGAATATCGAAGACGACATGCGGCAGTCCTACCTGGACTACGCGATGTCGGTGAATATCGGACGCGCGCTGCCGCAAATTCGCGACGGACTCAAACCTGTCCATCGCCGCATCCTGTACGCGATGTTCCGCACCGGCCTGCTGTCGAACCGCCGCTACACCAAGTGCGCAGCGGTGGTGGGCGAAGTGCTCGCTCGTTACCATCCGCACGGCGACATGGCGGTTTACGATTCGCTGGTCCGCATGGCGCAGCCGTTCAGCCTGCGCTACCTGCTCATCGACGGCCAGGGCAACTTCGGCTCTGTCGACGGCGATCCGCCCGCTGCGTACCGATACACCGAGTGCCGGCTGACGCGGCTGGCCGAGCGAATGCTCGCCGATATCGACAAGGACACGGTCGATTTCGTCCCGAACTTCGACGGCTCGCACATGGAGCCCGAGATTCTGCCCGCGCAATTCCCGAACCTGCTCGTGAACGGCTCGGACGGCATCGCAGTCGGGATGGCGACCAACATCCCGCCGCATAATCTCGGCGAGGTTTGCGACGCGCTGCAGGCGCTGATCGACAAGCCGGGCATCACGCACGAGGAAATTCTCGACATCGTGCCCGGCCCGGATTTTCCGACCGGCGGTCAGTTGCTCGGCCGCCAGGCGATTCGCCAGGCCTATCTGACCGGCCGCGGCACGCTTACGATGCGCGCGCTGGCGGTGATCGAGACCGACAAGCGCAGCTCGCGATCGTCGATCATCATTCGCGAAATCCCCTACCAGGTGAACAAGGCGCGCATGATCGAGCGGATGGCCGAGCTGGTCAACGACAAGCGCATCGAAGGCATCAGCGACATCCGCGACGAATCGGATCGCGACGGGATGCGCGTCGTCATCGAGCTCAAGCGCGACGCCGAGCCGCGCATCGTGCTCAACCAGCTCTACAAGCTGACCCAGATGCAGCAGGGCTACGGCATCATTCTGCTCGGCATCCACGAGGGCCGCCCCAAGGAGATGAATCTTCTGCAGATGCTCGTTGCGTTCCTCGAGCATCGAAAGATCGTCCTCACGCGGCGCACGCGCTTCGAGCTGAAAGAAGCCGAGGCGCGGCTTCATATCCTCGACGGCTTGCTGACCGCGCTCAAGAATCTCGACGCGGTCATCAATCTCATCCGCAAGTCGAAGGATGCCGAGACCGCCCGCACCGGCTTGATGAAGCAGTTCGGCCTCTCGCAGCTGCAGGCGCAGGCGATCCTCGATCTCACGCTGCGCCGTCTCACTTCGCTCGAGCGCGAGAAGATCGAAACCGAGCACAAGGAGACCGTCGCTCTAATCGCGCGCTACAAGAAAATTCTTGCCGACGAGAAGGAATTGCTGAAGCTGATCGCAGGCGAGCTCGACGAAATAAAAAAAGAATTCGCAGATCCGCGCCGCACCCAGATCATCGAAGCGGAGGGAGAGTTCTCGGTCGAGGACCTGATCGTCGAGGAGGACGTCCTCGTCACCGTCACGCACGGCGGCTACATCAAGCGCACCCCGCTCTCGCTGTATCGCACGCAGAAGCGCGGGGGCCGCGGCAAGATTGGTGCGACCACCACCGAAGAAGATTTCGTCGAACATCTCGAGCGCGTATCGACGCATGACCGCCTGATGTTCTTCACCAGCGCCGGCAAGGTTTACGAGCTCAAGGCCTACGAACTGCCCGAGGGCGGACGCGCCGCCAAGGGACGCTCGATCGCCAACCTGCTGAGCCTCGCCAATGATGAAACGCTGTCCGCATTTATTCCCGTGCCGCGCGAGACTGCGGGCAAGTTCCTCTTTTTCTCGACCCGCCGCGGCGGCGTGAAGAAGACCGCGCTCGACGAATACGAAAATATTCGCAGGACCGGAATCATCGCGATCAATCTCGAAGACGGCGACACGCTGGTGGACGTGCGAATCACCGACGGCAATCAGCAAATCGTGCTCTCGACGCGCGAGGGACAGGCGATTCGCTTCAAGGAAGAAGAAGCGCGCCCGATCGGCCGCGCCACCGGCGGCGTGGTCGGCATGGAACTCGAGTCGCAGCCCGTCAAGGAAGGCAAAACCGTCATCCTCGTCGAGGACGAAGTCGTTTCGATGTCAACCGTGCGCGACGACGAGACCCTCCTCACGGTTTCGGAACTCGGTTACGGCAAGCGCACGCCCGCCTCCGACTACCGGCTGACCCATCGCGGCGGCAAGGGCGTCATCACGATGAACGTGACCGAGAAGACCGGCAAAGTGATCAGCGTCCGGCAGGTCGGGATCGATGACCAGGTGATGCTGATAACCGACGGCGGCAAGGTGATTCGATTGGCCGTCAAGGGAGTGCGAATCACCGGCCGCAACGCGCAGGGCGTTCACATGGTGCGGCTCGAGGGCGACGAACGCGTCCGCGCCGTGGCCGGGATGGCGGAGCGCGACGAGGACGAAGGCAACGGCAACGGATCCGATGGCAACGACGGCGCAGGGGATTCGGAAGAGTAGCTAGTGAAGTGACTATTCCGCAGTAGTCACTGACTATGCTTTCGCGCTCGGCCGCGAAGACGCATTACTACCATCCTCATGATGCTTCCGCGGGCGGCTCGCCCGCGCCTGTGCCCTCCGCACTGTAGGCATCCTCGGCTGCGGTCAGCGCCCGGCCGCGCGCAATCTCGAATCCCATCGAGCCGATGATTTCTTCGAGCGCGTTTAGCGCCAGCATCACATTTTCGCGCCGCGAACCTTCACCCATCAGACCGACGCGCCAGATCTTCCCTTTGAGCGGTCCGAGTCCGGCGGCGATTTCGATATTGAACAGCCGCAACAATTCCGCTCGCACCTTCGCTTCATCGATTCCCGCCGGCACCGCGATCGTCGTTAGCTGCGGCAACCGGTATCCTTCCTGCGCGGCGAGCTGCAGACCCATCGCCCGCACTCCGGCCTGGAACGCGGCTGCGTTGATGCGATGCCGCCGCCATCGCGCTTCCAACCCTTCCTCGACCACGATCCGCAGCGCCTCGTAAAGCGCATAGTTCATCGTGATCGGCGCCGTATGATGGTAGAGCCGGTCGGGTCCCCAGTATTGCTCGATCAACGCAACGTCGAAGTACCATGAGTGGCACTTCGTTTTGCGCTTGTGCACCGACTCCATCGCGCGCGCGCTGAACGTCACCGGCGACAGTCCGGGAGGCGCGCCGAGTCCTTTTTGCGTGCAGCTGTAACAGGCATCGATGCTCCACTTGTCAATCTCGACCGGCACGCACGCGAGTGATGTTACCGCGTCGATCGCCATCATCGCGCCGTGTCGATGCGCCAGCTCGGCGATTTCCTCGATCGGCTGATGTATCCCGGTCGAAGTCTCGGCGTGAACGATCGCGACCAGCTTCGGATCCTTCGCCGCCTTCAGCGCCGCCGCGACTTGCGCCGGTTCCACGATCGTTCCCCAATCCGCCTCGACCTTGTGAACCTTTGCGCCGAGTCGCGACGCGACTTCCGCCAGCCGCGTTCCGAAGACGCCGTTAACGCCGACCACGACCTCGTCGCCCTCTTCGATCAGATTCGCCATCACGGCTTCCATCCCCGCCGAACCGGTGCCGGAGACGGGAAACGTGATCTCGTTCCTGGTGCGGAACACGATGCGCAGCAGCCGCTTGATATCCTCCATCACCTTCACGAAATCCGGATCGAGGTGCCCAACGACCGGCGATAACATCGCTTTCATCACGCGCGGATTGACGTTGGATGGCCCCGGACCTAGCAGAATCCGCGCCGCAGGCTTGAGTTCTGGAAATGAATCCGCCACGTGTGTTTCTCCTTGCAACGAATCGCCGGGGGTTTCCGCGCGCACCGGTCGCGCGCCCACGAGATTCCGGGCTGAAATCGAACCTTGCTATTATGACCGCGAAGGATCAACCGCAAAAGCGTCACTCGCGCGCCTGGTTCGCGGTCGTGGTAGAGTGCTGCGGGGATTGGATGCGCCGTCGCAATGAGTGCCATCGACCGCAAACTTCTCGATGAGTTCCGCGAAATTCTTGACGCCGACGGGATCGTCTCGCGCGCAACCGAGCTGAAGGTTTACGAGTGCGACGGATGGACCGTCGAGAAGCGCGCCCCCGACGTCTTGCTGCTCCCGCGCTCGACCGCGCAACTGAGCGCTATACTGGCGGCGCTCCATCGCCGCGGCGTCGCTTTCGTTCCGCGCGGTGCGGGCACGGGCCTTTCGGGTGGATGCCTTTCGTTGAACGCGCCCGCGATGATCTGCACTTCGAGAATGAACCGGATTCTGGAAATCGATTTCGACAATCGGCGCGTCGAGGCCGAGAGCGGCGTGGTCAACCTGCACGTCACCAACGCCGTCAAGTCGAAAGGATATTTCTACGCGCCCGATCCATCGTCGCAGGTGGCATGCACCATCGGCGGCAACATTGCCGAGAATTCGGGCGGTCCGCATACCTTGAAATACGGAGTGACCACCAATCACGTGCTCGCGCTCGAAGTCGTTCTGCCCGATGGCGAGGTTGTCGAACTCGGCGGACCGGCCGAAGAGCGATGCGGCTACGATCTGGTCGGCGTCGTCGTCGGCGCGGAGGGCACTGCTGGAATCGTCACGCGCGCAACGCTCAAGCTGATGCGCGAGCCCGAAAATCATCGCACGCTGCTGGCCGCCTTTCCCGACGCCGACACCGCGACGCGTGCCGTCTCGATGATAATCGCGTCGGGAATTGTGCCGGCCGCGCTCGAGATGATGGACCAGCTCATCATTCGCGCCGTCGAGGACGCGTTCAATGTCGGACTGCCTCTCGACGCGGGCGCGGTGCTGATCATCGAGCTCGAAGGTCTCGAGGCTGGACTGACCGCCTATGCCGATGAGGTCGCGAAAACTGCGAACCTGGCCGGCGCGTCGAGCGTCAGGCTCGCGCGTGACGAAGCGGAGCGCGCGCTGTTGTGGAAGGCGCGCAAACGCGCGTTCGGTGCGGTCGGCCGCCTCGCGCCGAACTACGCGACTCAGGACGGTGTCGTTCCGCGAACCTGCCTGCCGCGGATTCTGCGCGTCATCGCCGACGTCAGCCGTCGCTATGACTTGCGCATCGGCAACGTATTTCACGCCGGCGACGGCAATTTGCATCCGATCATTCTTTACGACGAGCGCGAACCTGATCAGGTCCGCCGGGCAATCGACGCGGGACGCGAAATCCTCAAGGCCTGCATCGAGATGGGCGGCAGCCTCACCGGCGAGCATGGAATCGGCGTCGAAAAAATCGGCGAGATGCCGCTGATGTTCTCGCCTGACGATCTTCGCGTCATGACGGAGCTGCGCCACGTGTTCGATCCGATGGAACGGTCGAATCCCGGCAAAGTGATTCCGCAGCCCGGCGCATGCGTCGAGGTCGCCGCCCCGCGCCGGCAGGCGCCGATCTAGTCGCCGCTTCCAACGGATATCGTGGCTGCCACTACATCTTCAAATCTGGCGAACCGGCTCAACTCGATCGTCGGCGCCGACCGCGTTCGCGCGCCAACCGACACTGAGGCGCGCGCCGCGGATGCGATCGTCGAGCCTGCTTCGATCGAGGAAATTTGCGAGATCGTCCGCATGTGCGAAGCGGATCGGATTGCGCTCGCCCCCATTGGCGCGGCTCGCTCGCTCGCGGGGATTCGCCGCTCGCCGGTCGCGCTCGGTATCTCGATGGCGCGGCTGGCGCGAATTGTCGCCTACGAACCCGACGACATGACAATTGTTGCGGAGTCGGGAATCACCGTCGGCAAACTGAATGCTGCCATGGCAGGCGCCCGCCAGCGGCTCCCCGTCGATCCATGCGGCCCCGGGATGACGACTCTCGGCTCGTTAATCGGCGCCGCGCATTCCGGACCGCTTCGTCTTTCCGAGGGCGCCTCGCGCGACCTGCTCATCGGAGTTCGCTTCGTCGGCCACGGCGGCAACCTCGTTCACGGCGGCGGCCGCGTGGTCAAAAACGTCGCCGGCTATGATTTGATGAAACTGATGGGTGGAGCATTCGGTACACTTGGAATAGTAACTGAGGCGACGTTCAAAGTGCGTCCCATTCCATCTGACTACTCTATCGCAGTCGTCCCTTATGCGCGCGCAGCAGACGCATTCGCCGCCGCCTGCATACTCAATGACGCACTGCCACTCAGTAATCTCGATATACTCAGTCCAGCCCTCGCACCGCGCTTCAATTCTACCAGTCAATTTCTTCTTCTGGCCGGTGTTTCTGGAAGTCCACTGGAGATCGGCTGCCAGGCCGGGCGAATTCGCGATTTGGTCGGCGCGCGCGGTGAAATTCTGAGCGCCGACGGCGCTCTCAGGAGTTACGAGCTGCTGCGCGATGTCGATTTTCATTCGGCCCCGCTGGCCGCTCAAATCGCGGTTCCACCCGCGTCTCTCGCGCAAGTGCTGGAGGCCTGCGGCAACGACATTGAATTTCGCGCTCACGCCGGCTCCGGCGTCGCGCAGATAATCCTGGCCGATGAACCCTTGGCCGAAGTCGCGGCCAAGACCGTTGCGCGATGGCGTGAAGTTGCGCGCTCGGCGCGCGGTAGCCTTCGACTGATCGCCGCCGCGCCGGCGTTCCGTGACTCGCTGGAATTTTTCGACACTCCCAACGACGGCGCCCTCGCGCTTATGCGTCGGCTCAAGGCGGCCTTCGATCCGGCCGGGATCTTCAACCCCGGATGCTTCGTCGGAGGAATCTGATGGCCGCGGCCTCCGTCACATCATCGAATTCGGTTCGCGGCGTCTGCGACTACGACCTGCTGTTCGACTGCGTTCATTGCGGACTCTGCGCCGAGGCTTGTCCGACCTACATTGTAACGCGATGCGAGATGGACTCGCCGCGCGGCCGAATCTATCTGATGAAGTCGCTCGCCGAAGGCTGCATCGACCTTGACGACGACGCGGCGCGCCATCTCGATTTGTGCCTCGGATGCCGCGGTTGCGAGACCGCCTGCCCGTCCGGCGTTCATTACGGCCGCTTGATTGAAGGTGCGCGTTTATTCGTCGAGCAAAATCATCGCCGCGGCTTCGTCGATCGATTCAAGCGGCGCGCCGTCGGCGCGATTTTTCCGTACCCCCGTCGTCTCCGGATGCTGCTCGCGCCGCTGAAGCTCGTCGAGCGCCTTGGCCTGAGACCCGCTCTGACAGCCGTCCTGCCGCGCATGATTCACGATTGGCTCGATCTTCTCCCGCCGCTTGAGCCCGACTTGCGCCCGCTCGCCAGGGGAGCAAACAGCGCGCCGCGCACCGGCGCACCGACGGTCGTCGTGCATCATGGATGCGTCGCGCAAGTACTTGCGAATTCGGAAAACCTGAACAGTGAGCGTCTGCTCGCCGCCGCCGGTTATCGCGTCGTCCAACTCGAACCGACCTCATGCTGTGGAGCACTTGATCTGCATTCGGGTAACGGATCGCGAGCCCGCGATTTTGCCCGCGCGAACGTTCGCGCGCTGAAGAACTCCGGCGCCGATTCAATCGTGTCGGCCGCGTCGGGATGCTCGGTGGCGATCGCCGAATACGGTGAACTGCTCAGAGACGAACCGAAATTCGTCGACGCTGCGCGCGCGGTTTCCTCGAAAGTGCGGGACCTGAGTTCTTTGCTGCTCGACGCACCGGCGGGTCCGAAGCGCGAATTTCGATGCAGGGTCACCTGTCACGACGCTTGTCACCTCGCGCATGGACTCGGAGTGCGCGAAGCGCCGCGCAAATTGCTCGCCTCGATTCCGGGCGTGACGATCATCGAGATGACGCAGTCCGATCTCTGCTGCGGTTCGGCCGGATCCTACAATTTGACCGAGCCCGCAATGGCGCGCGACTTGGCGCGACGCAAAGCCGACAATATTGTTGCGACAGATGCGGATTACGTTGTGCTGGCGAATCCCGGATGCGAGTTCCAGATCGCCGCCGAACTTCGCCGTCGCGGTTCGAGAATCAAGGTCGTCCACCTCGCGGACTTCCTCGCTATGGCGTCTCAGTGATCCTGTCCGATGAACGGCAGCCTGTACGAAATCAAGCTCTACTTCGCATACACGAGTCCGTACTCGTACCTCGCGATGCAGCCCGCCTGCGACCTCGAGCTGTCTCATAGCGTGCGCGTACGCTTCATCCCATACGGGGTGAATATCCGAAAGGTTTACGGTCCGCTTGATCGCGAGGACGCCGACCGTCGCAAGGTTCGGTATCTGTATCTCGACGCGCGCCGAATCGCGAAGGAACGCGGACTCGTCATCTACCCGCCGAAAAAGATTTTCAGCGCGCGCCTGGCGTTCTATGGCGGTCTCTACGCCGCGAGCAATGGACAGTTCTGGCCATACTCGAATCGCGTGTTCGACCGATTCTGGAAACAGGTACTCGATGTCGAAAGCCGCGATGCGATTTCAGCGGTCGTTGCCGAGGTCGGTCTCGATCCCGCCGAATTTCTTCGCTATGCCGACACCGGTGCGCGTGCCGACCTGGATGCATGCTTCGCCGAGGCCGATCGCGACAAGGTCTTCGGCGTGCCGACCTTCATCGTGGACGGCGAGCCGTTCTGGGGCGAGGACCGAATTGAGTGGGTGATTCGCAAGCTCGACGCGATGGGTTTTCGCCGCTGAAATTCCCGGCCTCATTCGCCCTCTCACGGGTATGCAGCGATCAGAGGTCAGGACTCGAGGGCAGGAAGGTCTCGCCCATCAGGTAGGCATCGACCGCGCGCGCCGCTTCGCGCCCCTCCCATATCGCCCACACCACCAGAGATTGCCCGCGACGTGCGTCTCCGGCGGCGAAAACTCCCGGCACGCTCGACATGTAACTCTCGCACTGCACGTTGCTGCGCGGGTCGAGCTTGACACCAAGCTCCGAGATTATGCCGTCGGGCTCGGGGCCGAGAAATCCGAGCGCGAGCAGCACGAGGTCGCACTCGATCTCGAAATCGGTGCCCGGAATTTGCTCCATCACCATCCGTCCGTTGTCCTGCTTCCAGTTGAGCCGCGCGCCGTGGAGTTTTTTCACCACGCCGTTTTCGCCGGAGAACTTGCTCGTGTTCACGCTCCAGTCGCGCTGCACACCTTCTTCGTGCGAGCTCGAGGTGCGCATGATCATCGGCCAGTCGGGCCACGGCATTTCGGCGGTGCGCTTTTCAGGCGGCATCGGCAGCAGCTCGAACTGATGCACGACGATCGCGCCCTGGCGATTTGAGGTGCCCAGGCAATCGGAACCCGTATCGCCGCCGCCGAGAATGACAACGCGTTTTCCGTTTGCAGTGATCTCGGCCGCCGGATCGAGCGCGTCGCCGAAGTTACGCTTGTTCTGTTGCGGCAGGAATTCCATGGCAAAATGGATTCCCTTGAGCTCCCGTCCCGGGATCGGCAGGTCACGCGGCTTGGTCGCGCCCATCGCGAGTACGATTGCGTCGTACTTTGAGCGCATCTCGTCCGCGTGGATGTCGAAGCCGACGCGGCAGTTGGTGACAATCTCCAGGCCCTCGGCCTTCATTTGCTCAACGCGCCGGTTGACGATCCACTTTTCCAGCTTGAAGTCTGGAATGCCGTAAGTGAGCAATCCGCCCACGCGATCCGATCGCTCGTAGAGCGTGACCGAATGTCCCGCGCGCATGAGTTGCTGCGCGCACGCCAGCCCCGACGGTCCCGAGCCCACCACCGCAACGCGCTTTCCCGACTTGCGCGCGGGCGGCTGCGGCGCGATCCATTTTTCTCCCCAAGCGTGGTCGATGATGTTCTTCTCGATCAGCTTGATCGTGACCGGATCGTTGTTGATGTTGAGCACGCAGGCTTCTTCGCAGGGTGCAGGGCAAACTCTGCCGGTGAACTCCGGAAAGTTGTTGGTCGCGTGCAGCCGGTCGATCGCCTCGCGCCATCGGCCCCGGTAAATGAGGTCGTTCCAGTCAGGGATGATGTTCCCGAGCGGGCAACCCTTGTGGCAGAAGGGAATCCCGCAATCCATGCAGCGGGCGCCCTGCGCGCGCAGTTTGTCTTCGGGCATCTTGAGATCGAATTCGCGCCAATCCTTCAGGCGTTCCCTGACCGGACGCCGCGAGGGAGTCTCGCGCTTGATCTCCATGAAGCCCGTGATCTTGCCCATCGAAGCCGTTGATCTCCCTGAGTCAGGTCAATTCTGACTAGTCAGTCGATTACTCACTCGTGCCAGCGCCGGTTAAACTGCGGCCAGCCGCGCGAGATCGGAATTCATGTTGAGATGCTGCCGTTCGAGCACCATGCGATATTCAGTCGGCAATACTTTTACAAACTTCGTAGCGTAGTCGTCCCACTTGTCGAGGACTCGCCGCGCGACCGCGCTCTGCGTGTACTGCAAGTGCCGCACGATCAGCGCATGCAACTGCTTGAGTTCGTCCGGGTTGCCGATCGGACCCAACTCGACCATCCCGGTGTTGCAGCGCGACGGGAACGAGCCGTCTTCGTCAAGCACGTACGCCACGCCGCCGCTCATGCCGGCCGCGAAGTTGCGGCCGGTCTTGCCTAGAACCACGACCAAGCCGCGCGTCATGTACTCGCATCCATGGTCGCCGACTCCCTCGACGACCGTGTGCGCGCCGCTGTTACGCACCGCGAATCGCTCGCCGGCTACGCCGCGGAAAAACGCTTCGCCGCCGGTGGCGCCGTAGAGCGCGACGTTGCCGACAACGATGTTGTCCTCGGCCTTGAAGGTCGCTTCTTTTGGCGGACGCACCGAGATAAATCCGCCCGACAGTCCCTTGCCGCAGTAGTCGTTCGCGTCGCCCTCGAGATGAAGCGCGATTCCCGGCGCGAGCCACGCGCCCAAACTCTGACCGGCCGAACCTTTGAGCTGAATCTGAACCGTGTAGGGCGGCAGTCCTTCAGCGCCGAAGCGCCGCGACACTTCCGCCGACAGCATCGTGCCGACGGTGCGGTTCACGTTGCGGATGGGAAGGTGGATTTCGACCGGCTTGCGATGCTCGAGCGCGTCTTTTGCAAGCTCGATGATCTGGTTGTCGAGCGCGGCGCCGAGGCCATGATCCTGTAGCTCGACACAATGCAGCGGTTCGTCCGGCCCGACGTCGGGACGGCGAAGAATATTGGCCAGATCGACGTTGCGCGCCTTCCAATGCGCGATCGCTTCGTTGGCGTCCAGGCATTCGACGTGGCCAACCATTTCGGCAACGGTGCGGAAGCCCAACTGCGCCATGTATTCGCGCAGTTCGTCCGCGATGAACATCATGAAGTTCACGACGTGCTCGGGCTTGCCTGCGAACTTCGCGCGGAGCACCGGATCCTGCGTAGCGATGCCGACCGGGCAGGTGTTGAGATGGCAGACACGCATCATGATGCATCCCGAGGCGACCAGCGCGGCGCTGGCGAAACCGAATTCCTCGGCGCCGAGGAGAGCGGCGATGGCGACGTCGCGGCCGGTCTTGAGCTGGCCGTCGGTCTCGATGCGAATGCGTCCACGCAGACCGTTCATCACCAGGGTTTGCTGCGTCTCGGCGAGTCCCAGCTCCCACGGAACTCCCGCGTGCTTGATCGATTGCAGGGGAGACGCGCCGGTGCCGCCGTCGTAACCGCTGATCAGCACGACGTCGGCCTTGGCCTTCGCGACTCCGGCGGCGATGGTGCCGACGCCGACCTCGGCGACCAGTTTGACACCGATGCGCGCGCGGTTGTTGGAATTTTTGAGATCGTGGATAAGCTGCGCGAGATCTTCGATCGAATAGATGTCGTGATGCGGCGGCGGAGAGATCAATCCCACGCCGGGCGTCGAGTAGCGAATCTTCGCGATGAAATCGTCAACCTTGTGACCGGGAAGCTGGCCGCCCTCGCCGGGCTTGGCGCCCTGCGCCATCTTGATCTGGAGTTCGTCGGCGTTGACCAGGTAATGACTGGTGACGCCGAAGCGCCCCGAGGCCACCTGTTTGATCGCGCTGCGGCGCCAATCGCCGTTGGCATCGGGCACGAAGCGCGCCGGGTCCTCGCCGCCCTCGCCGGTGTTGCTCTTGCCGCCTATCCGGTTCATGGCGATGGCGAGGGTTTCGTGCGCCTCTTTGCTGATCGATCCGAACGACATCGCGCCGGTTTTGAAGCGTTTGACGATCTCGGCGGCCGGCTCGACTTCCTCGAGCGGCACGGGCGGCCGATCGGAATTGAACTTGAACAGCGAGCGAAGCGTGGTGAGCGAGCGACTCTGCTCGTCAACCGCCCTGGTGTAGTCCTTAAACAGCCGGTAATTCCCCGAGCGCACGGAATGCTGCAGCCTGGCGATCGTGTTCGGGTTGTACATGTGGAACTCGCCGGCGCGGCGCCACTGGTACTGGCCGCCGACATCGAGATCGCCGTCGAGATTCGCCGCCACCTTGAACGCGTAGGTGTGACGCGCAGCGGTCTCGCGCGCGATCGCGCCGAGGCCGACGCCTGCCACGCGCGACGGCGTCCAGGTGAAGTACTTGTCGATCACGTCCTTCGCCAATCCGATCGCCTCGAAGATCTGCGCACCGCGGTAACTCTGCGTCGTCGAGATCCCCATCTTGGACGCGACCTTCGTCATGCTCTTGGAGACGGCCTTGGTGAAGTTGTGGACGGCGGTGTCTTCGTCGATGTCCCGGAGCTGGCCGTTGCGAATCATTCCCGCCATCGTCGCGTACGCGAGGTACGGATTAACGGCGCCCGCGCCGTAGCCGACCAGCAGGCAGAAATGCATCGCCTCGCGCGGTTCTCCCGACTCGACGACCAGGCCGACCCGGGTGCGCGTCCCTTCGCGAATCAGATGATGATGCACGGCTCCGGTCGCGAGCAGCGCCGGAATGGCGGCGTAGTCCGCGTTTACGCCACGATCCGACAGCACGATTATCGTGTAGCCGGATTCGATCGCGTCCGAAGCGGCGCGGCAAAGCGCGTCGAGCGCGGCGCGAAGCCCGTCTTCGCCGTCATCAACGCGGTAGAGCGTGGGAAGCGTGACGGTGCGCAGGCCCTCGACGGCCAGCCGTTTGATCCTTTGTAGTTCCTGGTTGGTGAGAATGGGCTGCTTGAGTTGAAGCTGGCGGCAATGAAGCGGCGATTCTTCGAACAGATTGTCCTCGGCGCCGATTGTCGTTTCGGTCGAGGTCACCAGTTCCTCGCGAATCGGATCGATCGGCGGATTCGTCACCTGCGCGAACAATTGCTTGAAGTAGTTGTAAAGCGGCTGGGGTCTGTTCGACAGGACGGCGAGCGGAGTGTCGGTGCCCATCGAGCCGACCGGCTCCTGGCCGTTGGTAGCCATCGGCGCGAGGATCATTTTAAGATCCTCGATCGTATAGCCGAACGATTGCTGCTGCTTCAGCAGCTCGTTGTCCTCGAAGAAGTCAACGGGAGGCGTGTCGTTGTCGTTCGCCTCGGGGAGCGACTCGAGTGCGACGAGATTGGCGTCGAGCCAGGCGCGATACGGCCGGCGCGCGGCCATCGAATTCTTGATCTCTTCGTCCTGCACGATTCTGCCCAGCGCGGTATCGACGAGAAACATTCGGCCGGGCTGCAGCCGCCCCTTGAGGGCGACGTTCTCCGGCGCGATGTCGAGGACGCCGGTCTCGGACGCCATCACGACCAGTCCGTCCTTCGTCACCGTGTAGCGCGATGGACGAAGGCCGTTGCGATCGAGCACCGCGCCGATTCTGATACCGTCAGTGAACGCGATCGACGCGGGGCCGTCCCACGGTTCCATCATGCATGAATGGAAGCGGTAGAAAGCGCGCTTGCCGTCGCTCATCTGCGCGTCGTTCTGCCACGCTTCCGGAATCATCATCATCACGGCGTGCGGCAGCGAACGTCCGGTGCGAACCAGCAGTTCGAGACAATTGTCGAAGGTTGCGGAGTCGCTGCCGTTGGGCTCGACGATCGGCAACAGCTTCTTGATGTCGTCGCCGAACAGCGGTGAAGAGAAAAGCTTCTCGCGCGCGTGCATCCAGTTGATATTGCCGCGCAGCGTGTTGATCTCGCCGTTGTGCGACATGAAGCGGTAGGGATGGGCCCGGTCCCAGCTCGGGAACGTGTTGGTCGAGAAGCGCTGATGGACCATGGCGAGCGCGGTCTTGATGGCGCCATTTAGCAAATCGGGGAAGAACTGCGGGATTTGCGTCGAGATGAGCTGACCCTTATAAACGACGGTCAGCGCCGAGAGGCTGCAGAAATAAAACAGTTCCGGATCGAAGAGGCCGAGTTTTTCCGCCTCTGAAGTGGCGCGCTTGCGAATTACGTACAGCTTGCGCTCGAGCGCCTCGGCGTCGGCCAAGTCCGGGCTGCGCGCGATGAAGACCTGGCGGATTGCGGGCATCCCGCGCCGCGCGATATCGCCGCATGCGGATTCAACCACCGGCACGTCGCGCCATCCGAGCAGACGCTGACCTTCCTCGTTGACGATTCTCTCGAACGCCTCCTCGCAGTCTTTGCGCTTGACTGTGTCGAGCGGCAGGAAAACCTGGCCCACGCCGTATTCGCCGGGCGCGGGCAGCTCGAAGCCGAGCCGGGCCGCTTCGCTCGAGAAAAAGTCGTGCGGAATCTGCAGCAGGATTCCAGCGCCGTCTCCCGTGCGCGGATCGCATCCGCACGCGCCGCGATGGGTCAGGTTGTCGAGCACCTGCAGCGCTTTAGCCACGATGTCATGCGAGCGCTCGCCCTTGATGTTGACGACGAAGCCGACGCCGCACGCGTCGTGCTCATGGGCGGGATCGTAGAGGCCCTGCGCCTTCGGAATGCTTCGGTAGTTGTGCATCATGACACCCGTCTCGGTTCCGGGGGCGCAGATTTCGCGGCGCCGTGGCGATGGCGCCTGCCGTTGGCAGGCTCGTGCGAGTCGCCGTTGGGATGCACCGAAATCAAGCCGCGCTCGGTATGCGTCGACAGCACCACCATCGTCTCCGTCCGCGCCACTCCCTCGATCGAGCGGATCGCACTGATCAGCCGCTCGAGCGACGAAGTGTTGTCGGTTTTGATTTTCAGCAGGAGCGTGTGCTGACCGGTGACGTGATGGCATTCGAGCACGTCGTCGAGCAGTGCGACGGATTCCTTGAACAGCGAGATTGTTTTGGGATGAGAAATCGACACGCCGATAAACGCGGTGACGTCCTTGCCGAGGCGGGTCGCATCGACGGCAGCGTGATAGCCGGTGATAACTCCGCCGTCTTCGAGTTTTTTGACGCGTTCGTTCACCGACGGCGCCGAAAGCCCGACTTGCTCTCCGAGCTTGACGAGCGGAATGCGGCCGTGTTCCTGCAGGAGGCCGATAATCTGCAGATCAATGGCATCGAGTTCGGGGGAATCTCCGTCGAATTTCATAAGGTTATCCTCGTCGAGTGACGATGAAGATAGGTGGAAAGCGAAAGCCTGTCAAGTGTTTATAAGGATTTGAGTTAGTAAAACATGAGTTTGTGCAGGTCCGTATGCTGTGCACCGACGAAATATAGGTCTAAATGAGCGATTGCCGCTCACCCATAGTGCGATTGTTGGGATGCAAGCGCGATCGCTCAGGTAACACGCCGCATCCGCCGAACCCCCGACCAACTACGAATGTGGATAGGCGTCGCTTCCCATCTCAAGCGCATCCAGTCCCGACCATTCCACTTCCACCAGCACGCGGTTGCCCACCGTGCGCTCGACGATCTTGAAGAACAGGATCGCAAGGCCGAAAACCACGACCACGTTCACCGTGACACCGATCAACTGGGCGAAAAATTGACCCGCGTCGCCGTAGAGCAGGCCGCGCACGGGACCCGCGACACCGTTCCATCCGTCGCCGTAGGTGCCGTCGGCAAACAGACCAAGCGCCAGCGCGCCCCATATTCCGCACGCGCCGTGCACGGCGACCGCGCCGACGGGATCGTCGATTCGAAAGCGGAGTTCGAGTTCAAGCACCGCCCACACGACCAGCAGGCCCGCGATCACGCCAATCAGCACAGCCGCCGCGGGCGTTACGAATGCGCACGGGGCGGTGATTGCGACGAGTCCGCCCAGCAGACCGTTGCAGGCGATCGCAACGTCGGGTTTGTTGTAGCGATGCCATAGATAGAGCAGCGCCGCGAGCGCGCCGGCCGCCGAGGAGAGCATGGTGTTCACCGCGATGATCGCGATTCGGGGATCCGATGCGGCTAGCGTCGAGCCGGCGTTGAAGCCGAACCATCCGAACGCGAGAATCAACGTTCCGCTGATGGCCATGGGCAGGTTATGTCCGGGCAACGCGCCGATGGCGCCGTCGCGGCGGAACTTTCCGATGCGCGGACCCACCATGTAAGCGCCGGCGAGGCCGGCCACTCCGCCCGTCATGTGCACGACCGACGATCCGGCGAAATCCAGATGGCCGTGGCCCAGGCCCAGGTTCATGCCGAGCTGCGAGAGCCATCCTCCGCCCCAAACCCAGTTGCCGTACAACGGATACAGGAACATCGACATGAACAGTCCGTAGATGAAGAACGCTTTGAACTTCCATCGCTCCGCCATCGCGCCCGTCGGAATGGTCGCGGCGGTGTCCATGAAAACGAGCGAGAATAGAAACATGCCCAGGCTGGCGGGATCGCGACCGACGTTGAGCAGCGCGAACTTGCTGAACCCGATGATTCCATACGAATGCGCGCCGATCGTGATCGACAGCTCGTGATGGCCGATCGCGGCCATGCCAAGTGAGGGCCAGTGCGCGACGCCGCCCATCATGAAACCGTAGCCGGTGAGCCAGAAGCCGATGATGCCGATCGGGTAGATGATCAGGTTCATCGCCATGGTATTGACCGCGTTCTTGGAGCGCGTGAACCCCGTCTCCACCATTGCGAATCCGAGCTGCATGAACATCACCAGGAACCCCGCGACCAGCAGCCACGCGAGGTTCAGAGAATTGTCCAGCGGCGGCGACGACGCGGCAGTCTGCGCGCGCGCCAGCGGCGAAAATAGCGTCAGCGCGGCGAAAGCGGCGGCGGCCAATCCGAGTTGCGATCGTCTCGGCATCATCTCACCTGCCCTCGATATGACCGGCGCGCGGGAGTCGGCGACGCCGGGTAACGGTTTGCAAGCCAAATCAGAAATACAAAGATCCCGATGAGCGACGTGAAAAACAGCACGTACCCGGCCGTACGACGGGCGCGCTGCAGCGCGAGGCTGCGTGGATGGAGGTTCTGCGCGCGGCCCTTGGGAACGACGCGCGACGGATCGCGCAGGTCCGCAAGCATCTCGGCCGCGCTCGCATAGCGGTCACGCGGAGAGCGCTCGATCGCGTGAAGGATGATCTCCTCCAGATGCGGATCGAGATCGGGCTTGAATGCGGTTGGCGGCTGCGGATCTTCCGCGGTCTTCGCGCGCATCACGTTGTAAACGTTGGGCCCTGAGTGCGGCAGGTGGCCGGTCAGCATCTCGTAGAGAATCACGCCCAGCGAATAGATGTCGGTGCGAACGTCGCCGCGCCGGCCGCTGACCTGTTCGGGCGCCATGTAGTCAGGCGTGCCGATGGTCGACGACAGGCCGGACCACGTCAGCCGCCGCGCGGATTCGTCGAGTGCGATTCCGAAATCCATGATCCTGGTCCGGCCTTCGGCCGTCACCAAAACGTTTTCCGGCTTCAAATCGCGATGCACCACGCCTTCACCGTGCATGTACACAAGCGTCTCCGCCAACTGTCGTGCGAGGTCGAGCGCCTTTTCCACCGATAGCCCGCCGGGTTCGCGCATCATCGCGCGCAGCGAGGAACCCTCGACGTACTCCATCGCGATATACATGCGGCTTTTGCGCGTGGGTGTGAGAACCTTGATGATGCCGGGATGGTTGAGGCGGCGCCCGACTTCTTCTTCGCGCTGAAAGCGTCCGTAGAAGACCACGTCGCTCTCAAACTGCATGTAAGGGACTTTGATCGCGACGGTCGCGCCGTCGACTTGATCGATAGCTTTGAAGATCGACGCCATCCCGCTGCGCGCGATCACCTCGATCAATTTGTACTGATCGAGGTTTTCACCAACGCCGACCTCGTGCATTTTTCAGACCGTCTTGAGAAAAAAACCGGTCAGCGGACGTTAACATCCGGCACGCAGCCAATGGAAGGGATGGCGGCGGCGCACTGGTTCAGTTTGCCAGCCAGACAAACCCAACCAGTGCCCGTCATTGCGCAACTGGTTGCGCTCGCTCGAAGCTCAGACTGCGACGGGCGCGATTTTGAGTGATCGAAAAGGGCGGAAAAGAGCAATTTATACCACCCGTAGTGGTTTTGGGACGGGCTCCCATCTATGGCTAGTTTCGTTCCGTCAGAAATTATTTCTGCCGGAAGCTGGCGTCGCCCGATTTCGGGCGACGCCAGCGAGTATGGGGCACCCTGACGGTTGTCCATACCGTACGCATAGCACACCAATCGGGCGGGGTCAGGCTGAATAGTTCATCCCCAAAACTGAACCAGTGCCGGCGCCCAGGCAGTGATCTAATATGCGAAGAGACGGGGATCATTCGACGGGACGCAAAGAGCGGCTTCCTCGCTCTTGAGCCTCAGTTGCTCCGAGGGACTTGAAGGATTCGGGCTGTGCAGTGCAATCATTCCGTTTTTCGCGGTCTCGCAGTCATCCCTTGACGCATACGGAGGTTTCACCTTGTACCATGCGCTGAGCGGCGCAGTCGTATCGATCCATCGCCCGTTCGGGGTTAGCGGGGGCAGCATCAAATACCAGCCCACGAGCGCGAGGGCGGCGGCGTGGCGGAACTTCACAGCGATTCGATGAGGTCTTGCAAGCGTTTCTTCTGTTGCGCGAGGTTTAAAATCAGATTTCCGCCCGGATGTCGCGGGTATCGGAGAGCACGCGCACTTTTACGTGATGCTCGTCCGAGTCGCCGAGCGATCCCCAATGCATCGCGAAGTTCTCCAACTGCACGTCAGGATGGAAGCGCTCCGACACACCCATAACGACTTCATCAACGTGCAACAGGTAGGCCATCCGCGCGATCGCGTAAATCTGGTCGTTGGAGACCGTGACCAGAGGCGTCACGGCGCGGCCGTGGTCCTCGCACACCTTGACCACCTTGCTGAAGAGCTTTTCCTCGTGGTCGGTGAAGACCTGCGCGCCCTCGCTCGAGGCGAGACCCCGCTCGGTGCGGACGGTCATTGCAATCAGTTCCGCGTTGTCAGGCTCGGACAAGTAGCGATGCAAATGCGCGAGATTGTTGGGGTCGCGGATCGCAACCAGCACTTTGTGCGGCGCGGATAGCCCCAGCCGAATCGGATCGACCTGATCTTCCTCGACCAGTTGCAGATTAAACTTCTCGGGTTCCTAGCCGTAGGCGTGCTGGGCCTGGCCGTTGACTTTTTCCGAAATCTCGAAAATCAGGAACAGCGCGAGCGTGAAGCTGATGCCTGAGATCGTTGCGACCTGCTTGGTAAACAGGTTGATGACCGCGGTCGCTAACAAAACCGCAAACGTCAGCGTGAGACCGAGCGGGAAGTCCTTACCACCGGGGCGGAACCAGGTCAGATTCAGCGGCATCCTCCACAAGCGATGGTACTGGTCCTTGTAGCGCAGAATCAGCACGGAGAGCGTTTTGAAGACGAAGCTCCAGATGACGCCGAATGCGTAGGCCTCGCCGAGCAAGAACATGTCGCCGCGCGAGAGCACGATGGTGGCGATTTGGAGCATCGCGACCATATTTACGATGCGATAGTTGGTGCCGTACTTCTTGTGCGGATGGCGGAACCAATCGAGCAGTACGCCGTCTTCCGCGACGCGAGTAAGCACGCCCGTCGAACCGACGATCGCGGTGTTAACGGCGCCGGCGAGAATCAGGAATCCGACAAATACGACGAATGCGCGCAGCGCGAGCCGCGCCCACAGCGGGCCGACCATGAACATCGCGAGCCCGCCGATCAGATCGCCACCGTAATTGGCCATCCGGACACTGTCCGGGATGATCATGACCGCGAAAAAAGACACCAACGAGGTCAGCAGCAGGCTGTAAATGAAGATGACCAGGCCGGTGCGCAGGAGATTCTTGAGCTTGGGCGCCTCGATCTCGCGATTGATTTGTGCCAGAGATTCCTCACCCGACATCGCGAGGATCGAATGGCCGAACGCGATCAGGATTCCAAGCGTGCCGATAGTACGCGCGCCGGGAAAGTGCTTGAGCCATCCCAGCGAGTCGTCGGTGAACTTCAATTCGAAGGGCGGCAAATGCGCACCACGCATGAAAATCGTCAGGCCGCACCATGCGATCATGATCACGGCCATCACGGTCGTGACCTGCATGATCCGCATCGCCTTGCCACTGGATTCTTCGATGCCAAGAATATTCTGACGCCAGAAATATGCGGTCACGGCAATGGCGAAGAAGGCGGCCGAGAAATCAGCCGGCAGAATAATTCCCGAGTGCGCAAGCTTGAGCAGCTCGTTGATCAAACCGACCAGGTATTGGCCAGCCGAGACGCCGCTGATTGGCCCGGTCAGAATGTAATCGAACATCAGGGCCGACACCGAGATTTTTGCCAGCGTCGAGCCCATCGCTTCTTTGACGACGCGATATACACCGCCGCGCGTGAACATCGAGCACGACTCGACGTACACCGCGCGCACCGCGTACGAGAACAGCATAACGGCGAGAATGAAGTATGGGGCAGAGCGACCGCAGGCCTGCTCGACGATGCCGCCGATGTAGTAGGCGGTCGAAGCAAGGTCGCAAAGGACGATCGCGGACGCTCGCCAGAAGGAAATGAAGGCGAGCATTCCGGTCGTGACGACGATTGCCTTGGTCTGTTTTCCGAACAGTGCCTGCGGCTCGGGCTGATTAGAGCCCGTTGGCCTTATCGGCTTTATAATGGCGGCCAAGTAGAACCTTCTTGAGGCGCCGCCGGAAATGCCGACGCCACGCGGCTATGATGCAAAATGCAGCCTGCGAATTTGCAAATCATAACAGGATGTCTGCTAGGCGCAAATTCGCTGATGCCATGATATTCGCAAAATCCGCAGACTCTCGTTGCAATTTGCAGTATTATCCGGAATTTCCGTTTTGAAACCCAATTCTATTAGATCACTACCGGCGCCAAACGCTTCATCGCCCGAATAATCCTCGCAATCGATCGCGCCATCCGCCGGTGGTCGCCGTATGCCCGGTCGGCGACGTCATTCTGAAGACAGCGCAGGTCAGATTGTCGGCGGTACCGCGCTTATTGGCCGTATCGATCAAGTTACGGCATCCCGTCTCGGCGTCAACGCCGCGCGTCAGTGATTCCAGTTCCTTGTCATCCAGGACGTTGTAAAGTCCGTCGCTGCACAGTATCAGGCGATCGCGCTCCAGCAGCGGCATCGCGATCCGATCGATCGACACGATCAACTCGTGTCCAAGGCTGCGCAGGAGCATCCCGCGCTCCGGATGATCCTTCGCGCGCGCCACCGACATCACTCCCATCCTGACCCGGTCGGCGACCATCGTGTGATCCTTGGTGATTTGCGAGATTTGCCTCTGACGGATCAGATGCAGCCGGCAATCTCCGACGTGCACCGCCGACAGCATCCCCTTCTCCACCGCAACCGCGGTGATCGTGGTCGCCATCCGGCTCAGTTCCGGCACGGTCAGCGCCTTGTCGTGAATCTCGATGTTGGCCCGCGTAATCGCGCGATGGAGCCGCTTGGCGGCGCCCCACGCTGGCGGGCTCTCGCGGTAAGCTTCAAGCGTTATGTCGATCGCCATCCGGCTCGCGATTTCACCGCCTTCGTAGCCGCCGACGCCGTCGGCAATCGCGAACATCACGCTGTCGGGACTCTCGATGAAATGCCCGCACGAGTCTTCATTGTCGGCGCGCTGCGTACCTACATCGGACAACAGCGCCAACTCGAAAGCCTGCTCTACCGAAGGAGAAGCGGAGAGCGACGAATCCATTTGCAGTGAGCTACCCGGCTAACGGTGAAGTGTAAAGTTGATTGAATGGCCAAGGGGCGGGCCGCGACCACTCGCGGCCCGCCCCCCAAGGATTATTCGCCAAACCAGCGCCTGGGATCAGGCCGGCTTGGTTACGAGGATCGTCTCTTTGCCCCGCTTCTTGGAATTACGTACGAAGTAAATCGCGCCGTAGATTCCCCAAATCGCCGCGATCGCGACCGCAATCAGTGGTTCCTTCACGCTGCCGAGCCCCTCCAGCGGTCCGATGATGTAGAACGCGAGGCAGGCGAAGTTCGCGACCGCGCCGAACACCGGCACCACCATGTGCTTGAGTCCATGGAACTCGTCACGCTCCGAGTAGGCGACGATGCACACAATGTTCGTCAGACCGTAGAGCAGAAAGGTTCCGAAGTTTGAAGTGAGAGTGACCAGCAACAACCCGTTGGGCAGCGACGAGAGTGACGCGTTGGAGCTCATTCCGAGCGAGTACCACAGGTTGTGCGGGAGAGTCGCAATCGTCTTGTCATCAGGCGCCGATCCGCCGGCGAAGTAGAACAGCGCGGCGTATGCGCCGAGGATTGCCGATATCGTTGCGAGCACCCAAATCGCGCGATGCGGCGTCAGGTTCTTGCCATGCAGCAGACCGAAGTGCTCGGGCACTTCTTCGTCACGCCCCATCGCGTAGGTCACGCGCGCGCCGGTGTTGATGCACGACAGCGTGGTGCCGATCAGCGCCAGAAAAACCGTCAGCGCTTCCATCAGCATGAACGCCTGGCCGTGTCCGCCGAGCAACGCGTTGCCGATGATCACCATCATGTCGCCGAGTGGCGCCGCCGATCCTTTGGCCTCCGCAAGACTGTACGCGCTGCTCAGGAAATAGTTGGCCGCGAAGTATTCGATCAGGTAGCAGAACAACCCCTGGATCGTGAGCGACAGCAGAACGCCGCGTGGGATGTCCTTTTTGGGGTTCTTCGCTTCCTCGCCCAGCGCTGTCACCGACTCGAAGCCGACCAGCAGCAGTATCGCGACCGTCGCCTGCAGCATCACCCAGTCAAACCGGTGCGGCAGGATGACCGAGAGTGCGCTGGCGTGCGACGGGTGATCGCCGGCTATGCCGTAGCTCAGTGTCGCAGCGATCGTGTTGCCATTGGCATCGAGCGCCAGACCCGCCGAGCCCGCGGGATGCGCGGCGCGGTAAGCTATCGCGAGCGCGGAGAAAAACAGCAGCGCCACGATCTGGATTCCGTTGATCCCGATATTGACGAAGGTGGAACCGTTGACTCCCTGGAACGCGATCCAGGCCACGGCGTAAGCGAAAATTATCGCAACTATCGCCATGAATACCGGGCCGGGAATTCCCGCGTTCATCGTACTCGGCGCGACCGTGCCGACGATGTACCCGATCATGATGCCCATCGTGGCGACCATGACGCCGGGATACATCCAGTAATACAGATGCGACGACCATCCGATTACGAACTTCGCCACGCGCGCGAACCTGTACGCGTGGGTTTTGCTCAGGAAGGCCTGCTCTGCAAACAGGTACGAACTGCCCGCACCCGGATAAAGTTTCGCGAGCTCTGCGTACGAAATTGCGGTCGCGTACGCCAGCAGCAGCGCGACGAAAATACCGGCCCACATCGCCATCCCCGACGGAAACGCGTAACCCGCCTGCTGCACGAATGTAATCCACAGGAAGGCTCCCGGGGCGATGAGCGCCATCGCGTTGACCGTGACTCCGGTCAAGCCCAGCGTCGGCAGCATCTTTTTCTGTTCTTCAGCCATCTTGCCTCCTTCGATTCACATCGCGGATTGGTTTGTTGTCCGCCATATGCGCACGCGTCACTCCCGTTACGGGCGGGAGCATGAAGGAAGCTCAAAGCAGGAAAAGTGCCATTTCAAAATCGAGTGAGTATTGATGAAAAATGCAATGTGCCTGCTCAAACGACAGGCATCCGCCTATCAGGCAGTCATCAGCACCTTGTCGCGGTTCCTTTTCGCCGACTCTTTCAACCTGCCCGTGGCCCTGACTATGATTTCATCAGCGAGCGGGGAATTCCGAGCGCAATCATCAGCAAAGGACTCTTTCCGGCGGCGTGCGGCTCGAAAAATTTCGTCGTGTCGTCGTCGTAGAAGGTGAGTCCCGTCGCGCCGCGGCCGAGCGAATATGCCGCAAGGTAGGCGCGGCCGCCAAGAATTCCAGCCTCGAGATGCGCGTCGCCGTAGCCGCGATTTCCCAACGCGTGCAGCGTGCGCTCGAGATCTGCCATGTAAACAACCAGTGCGGAACAATCCAGGCCGAGCTGCTGTTCGAGGCACAGATATCCGGCCTCGCCGCGGAAGTTGCCCGCCTTCAGCATCTCGAACGCGCGCGCTTGCCGGTTGTAGTAGTACGCTCCGGGTTCCATTGCGTCGGCTGCGTTGACGATTAGATAAGTGTCGGTCAACGGCGGAAAGTCGGCCTGCGGATGCTCGCTTGAGGCGGCCATGATCGTCGCGAGTTCTTCCGCGCCAATCGCATCCTGGGCGAATGCTCGCGACGATCCGCGGCGGATGATGGTCTCGCCGAGTCCCGTGGAATCTTCGGACGCTATTGTTTCGAAACGAAGCTGGCGCGTGCTTGACGACGTTGGCGCCGAGTCCAATTTCGCAGCCGCAACCGTTGCGACCTCATCGGCCGTGACCAGGCGCGATTCGCGATGCATCTTGACCAGGTCAGGGTACGCGACCTCCCTGGACGAGAGCGGAATCGACTCGAGCACCAACGGCTCGATTTCAGGCGATGGCGCGGCTGGTTGGTCCGATCGCCCGAGCGCAACAAGCGCGACCATGCCCTCGCGCTCGCCGTCGATTCCGAGCAGCGCCTCGAGCGCGGGATCCTCGAATGCGGTGATCACCTCCGCGGAAATTTCCTCGGCCGCCGCGGCTGCAAGCAGATTCGCCAGCATGGTTCCCGCGTCCCAATAGCAATAGCGATACGCCCGCGCGCGATATTTCCATTCGCTGCGCCAGTAGATAGCCGATAATACGATCACTGCACGCGCGCGCAGAATCGAGTTGCCCTTCGCGGCCGCGTCTGCCATGTAACTGCGCCAATCGCCACGTCGCAGCCCGCTCATCCGCAAATCAGCGGGTGAAAAATGGTAAAGGCCCGCCTCGAGACCCTCCACGGCTCCCGTCGCCACATAAATCTCGATTGGATATAGCGCGCCCGCCGACGCCGCGGCGCGGAAATGATAATCGTCGGCTCCCACCCGCTTGTGCCGCGTCAGGCCGCCGGCACAGAACAGGATGCGGGTCAGCGCGGCGGTTTCGATCGATGCGGAAAATCCCGCCGGTACGTACGACGAAAGCGCCGACAGCGTGGGCGTCGCGGAAAGATTCAGATCGCGCGGCAAAGCGACGGACGCGGCTCCCGGATAAATCTTGTAGGGGACCGGCTTGATGTCCCAGTCCAGAATGTGCGGCGACGAACGTACGCTGGTATACGAATGCTTGGTGATTTCGTGAAAGACGCGCGACGCTTCGATGTAATCGTTGGCCAACTCGTCACTCCTGATGCCGGCTCACAGCGTCAACGCACCCATATTGACGCGCCGCGGAAAAAATGACTCTGCTGTGCTGCGCCGCAGGTCAGTCTATACTTGACCATGCTTGACCATCCATCCGCTGGAGGAATCTATGCCGCGCCCGAGTACCCACCGCCACTGCTCACGAACGTTGATCACCGCGAGTCCGTCGCCGACCAGCGCGCGCCGCGCTGCCCTTGCAGCGCTGACGATTCTGCTCGCATGCGTGACCTTCTCCTGCAACTCGCAGTCGTTCCAACAATCTGCGGGGCCATCGATGCCGACGCCTCCGCCCGCTCCCGTGCAACCGCCCCCGCCGCCGATGAACCTGGCGAGGTTGCTGAACGGAAACTGGACGGCCACCTATCCGGGCGGCCCGCTTCGAGTGGTTATCGATCTGGACCCGATGTTGCGCGGCCGCAATTACGTCGCGACCCTGGTTGACGGCAACAAAAGTATTCCGCCGGGCAATGTCGTGTGGCGCGGTACTCTCGATCATCACGTGCCGGGCATCGTGGTTGCCGATCAAATATGCGCCGAGCATGGATTCCTGCAGGCGCGATGGGTCAAGGTGCGAATTCTCGTCAGTGACGCGAGTAATTTCCGCGAAGTACTCATCAATCCAAATGACTGCGGCGGATTCCCGGTAAAGTTCACTCGCGTCGGACCCGCGCCGACGGCGCCCGTCAAAGATTGACGGCGTCGTCGCGCTTACACGAGCATCCCGGCTTGCACCACGACGGGTCCGTCGCTCTTGGGAATTTTCGGCTCGGGTTTGCGTTTCATCGCCTTCTCCAGGATCGGCGCCATCCGTTCGGCCTTCTGCCCGGCGCGTTTTTGTTCGCGTTCCTTGAACTCGGGCATGACCTTTTCGGCGAACAGGCTGAGCGACGAGCAGATGTCCTCGTGCTTGTTGTTGCCCGCCTGCGAGATGAACACGACCTGGTCAACGCCGGCTTCCTCGAATTCGCCAAGCCGCGTGCGAATCTGGTCGGGCGATCCGACGCATGAGTTCGCCCCGTCCATGCCCGGCAAATTCATCGGGCTGGATTTGAAATTGTTCCAGATGTTCGTCTTGCCCGGCTCGTGCTGCCCAAACGCATAATGATGGCCAAGCGCGTACGAAAAAAACTTCAGCCCCTCGTCGCCCATCTTGTGCGCCCGCTCGGCGTCGTTGTCGCACATGAAGCCGGTGACGATCGCGATGTTCGCGTTGACCGCATATCCGATCGGCTCGCACTCATTCTCCAGCGTCGTGTAATAGTCGGTGACCCACTGCCGCGCCTCTTCCGGCGATACGAACGCGAACGTCAGCGCGCCGATTCCAAGCTTGGCCGCCAGATGAATCGTCTCGCGCCGCGAGCATGCGACCCACAGCGGCGGATGCGGTTTCTGTACGGGCTTGGGCACCACGTTACGCACCGGCATCTTGAAGTACTTGCCCTCATGGCCAAGAAACGGAGCCTCGACAAACATTCGCGCGATCGCACCCAGCGACTCCTGCCACATCGCGCGCTTGTCCGCGCGCGGGATGCAAAAGCCGCCCAGTTCCAGCTCCGCCGACGATTCACCGGTGCCGAACTCGACCCGCCCGCCGCTCACCAAATCGAGGGTCGCGATCCGCTCCGCGACGCGCGCCGGATGGTTGTAGCCCGGCGGCAGCAACACGATTCCGTGACCGAGCCGAATCTGCCTGGTGCGCTGACTCGCCGCGGCCAGGAAAATTTCGGGCGCCGACGAATGCGCGTACTCCTCGAGGAAGTGATGCTCCACTTCCCACATATGGTCGATGCCGAGCCGGTCCGCGAGTTCGACCTGGTCCAGCGCATCCTGGAAGAGCTTCAGTTCCGAGCCCTCCTTCCATGGACGCGGCAGCTGATGCTCATAAAAGGTTCCCAGCTTCATAAGCGCGATTTTCTCCTTGCGGTTTTCGTCGATTCAATCTCGCAATGCGCGCCGCGCGAATCTACCCGGTCGATGGACCGCCGGCTGCGGTGGACGATCAAAAAGTGAAAAGCGTGCGCTCGACCATGTCGGTCAGCTCGCGCTTGCGCCGGTCAATCATCGCATGCTCGAGCAGGTTGATACTCCACAGCCGCTGGATCATCGCCGAGATCGCGAAGTAGCCAATCGTGATCGCGTTGAGGCCCCACATGAAATGAAGCGGATCGACTTCGCTGCGGAATTCGCCGTCGCGTTGGCCGCGGAAAATAAATTTGACCGCGGTGGAAAAAAGCGGCGGCAAGCGCCGTTTGAGCACTTGCCGGCCGACTCCGCTTTCGTCGGCCATCTCTTTCCACATGATTCGAACCAAATCGGGGTGGCTGGCGATAAAGTCGACCATGTCCGCAACCGCCTGGCGCATCCGCTCCTGCCGGCTATCGTGTGTCCAGACGATCGCCTTGGTCGCATCCTCGACACTCTCGAACAACTGGTCCAGCACCGCGAGGTAGAGCTGCTGCTTGGACGGAAAATGATGCAACAGCGACGGCGCCTTGACCCCGATTCGCTTGGCGATGTCGCGCAGGCTGGTGCCGCGATAGCCGCGCTCGGCGAACAGCTCCCGCGCTACCTGCAGCGCGCGGTCGCGCGTGTCAATGGGCCGTCGCAGGTTAATCACCCTGGCGCTGGCGCGCGCGGCTGAATTTTTCGAAACGCTTCGCACTGACTCGCCAAAAAATCTATCTAACGTCCGTTAGGCTGTCAAACCGCCCCCCGCCGAGCGCCTTCATTCGGTTTCGTTTTGAAACTCCAGCGTCATCGTAGTAAGTTTCGCCACACAAGCGCCCTGGCCTTGGAGGTAACCGCCATGAACGAACTGTACTGGAAGCCGGCGCACGAACTCGCCGCGATGATTCGCAGGCGCGAAATCAAGCCTAGCGAATTGATGGAGCTGACGATCAAGCGAATCGAACAGACCAACCCCAGGCTCAACGCATTTTGCGCGCTGCGGGCCGACGGCGCGATGGCCGACGCGCGCGCCCTCGACGAGAAGATCGCGCGACACCAGGAAGTCGGAGCGCTCGCCGGGTTGCCGCTCGGCGTCAAGGACCTCGAGGATGCCGCCGGTCTGCGGACCACGTACGGCTCGAAACCGTTCAAGGACAACATGCCCAAGTCCGATTCGATTCAGGTCGCGCGGCTGAAAGCTGCCGGCGCGATCGTTATCGGCAAGACCAACGCGCCCGAGTTCGGCTACACGGCTTTCACCAAAAATCTGCTGTTCGGCGTCACCCGCAATCCATGGAATCTCGAGCGGACGCCCGGCGGATCGTCGGGCGGCACTTCAGCTGCCATCGCGGGCGGCGTGGTGCCGATCTCGACCGGCTCGGATGGCGGCGGCTCGGTGCGAATCCCGGCCTGTTACACGGGATGCTACGGGCTGAAACCGACATACGGCAGGATTCCCAACGACCCGACTCTCGGGATGCAACAATGGAACGACACCTCCGTGCATGGCGCGATCACGCGCACCGTGCGCGACGCCGCGCTCTTCATGGACGCGGTCGTCGGCTATCACCCGGCCGATCCCGACTCCGTCCCGCATCCGGGAATTTCCTACCATGCGATCCTCGAGCGCTTGCCCAACAAACTTCGCATCGCATTTCACCCTGACTTCGGACAGCTCGTGCAGCACGACGTGGCGCGCGAAATCCAAAAGGCTGCCGCCGTGTTCAAGAACCTCGGCCACGACGTGACGACCATCGATGACCCTGTCCCCGATACCGGCCACGCCTGGATGCAAGTCGGCGCAACGCAGGGCTACGCGATGCTGCATGAATGGCTCGACAGGGATCGCGAAAATTTCGGCCGCGCGTTCGCCACCGGCGCCGAAGGCGCAACTCGCGTCACGTGGAAGCATTACGGCGCTGCGTATCGACGCCGCCGCGAGTTCAACGATTGGTGCCAGCGCGTGTTCGAGCGCTTCGACTTGCTGCTGTGTCCCGTGCTTCCAACCGAGGCCTTTCCCGCAAAGGGTCCGATGCCGACCGAGATCAACGGTCAGCCGCTCAAGGATCCGCTGAACGCCGTCGTGTTCACCTATCCGTTCAACATGAGCGGCCATCCCGGTGCGTCGGTGCGTGCGGGACTCACCGACTCCGGCCTTCCCTGCGGATTGCAAATAGTCGCGGAGCGTTACCGCGAAGACCTTGTCCTGCAGGCGTCGTACGCGTACGAACAGGCCCGGCCGTGGAACGACAAATGGCCCGAGATTTAAACTAGGACTGGGTCACGATCGAGCATAAGTTTAACTGCGAAAGAGAGGAGACACGCCATGCCGGAGTTCAACGAGAAAGCAATGCGCGAATTCAACCAGAAACTGATCGAAGAGTTTCGCGCCAACGGCGGCAAGGTTCTAAGCGGCCCGTTCGTGGGCGCGCCGCTCCTTCTTCTGACCACGACCGGCGCGAAGAGCGGCCGTCCCTTTACCACTCCGCTGGTGTACACCAAGGATGGCGATCGAATCGTCATAATCGCGTCGAAGGCCGGAGCGCCGAAACATCCCGCCTGGTATCACAACCTCAAGGCTCACCCTACCCCGACGATAGAGCTGGGGATCGAACGCTTCCAGGCCAAGGCTGTCATTACCACTGGCCCCGAGCGCGAGCGGCTGTTCAACGCGCAGGCCAAAGCGATGCCCGCGTTTGCCGGCTACCAGAAGAACACCACCCGTCAAATACCGGTCATCGTTCTGGAACGCATATAGTCGTAACCGGTGTTCCCTCGACGGGCTATGCGCCGAATTGCTTGCGCACGGCCTCGAACGCTCGCTCGGTGACATCCAGGGTCTGCTCGATGTCGCGCTCGGTATGCGCAGCCGAGATGAACCAGTTGTGACGCGGCGCTACGTACACTCCGCTGCGCGCGCATGCGCCACAGAAAACCTTGGCGCGATCGTGATGGCCCGCGTCGGCCTTGAACGTCATGTACGGCATCGCCGGCGGTCCGGAGTACGTCACCTCGAGCCCGGCGCTGCGCGCCTGCGCGAGCAGACCGGTGCGCAGCTTCTCGCCGATCGTGCGCATCCTCTCGATTCCGCCACCCGCCTGCAGCTCCTTGAGATTCGCCAGGCTCGCCGCCATCGGCACGGCGCTGGTGAAGTACGATCCCGTAAAGAACACTTCCTGCGCTGCCTGTTTCAGGCTGTCGCGCCCAAGGCATGCGGCGAGCGGATAGCCGTTGGCGATCGCCTTGCAGTAAGTCGTGAGGTCGGGGCGCACTCCGAACAACTCGCCTGAGCCGCCCATGTGCAGGCGGAACCCGGCGCGAACGTCGTCCAGGATGAAGACCATGCCGTTGTCGTCGCAGATTTTCCGCACGCCGGACAGAAATCCTTCGATCGGCAACTCCGAGTCGTGTCCGGCGTCGTGCTTGAACGGCGACAGGATTACGCCCGCGATCTTGCCGCTGTTTTCCTCGACCGCGTGGTGGAGGCTCTCGAGATCGTTGAATCGAAAATAAACCATGTTCGCGCGGTCTTCCGGCGTCACACCGCCGGGAAGGGGCGTACACCATGCATCGGTGCCGTGGTATGCGCCGGAGCACATCGCGATCTTTGGCCGCCCCGTCGCTTGACGCGCGACTTCAGTCGCCCAGGTGCATACGTCGGACCCGTTTTTGGCGAATACTGTCCAGTCGGCGAACGGCGTGATCGAGACAAGGTGCTCCGCGAGATCGACCCACACCGGCCCCGGTGCGTTGAAGCAGTTGCCGAGTTCCATCTGCCGGCGCGCGGCTTCCTCGACTTTGGGATGCCGATGGCCGAGCACGATTGGGCCGTAAGAGCATATGTAGTCGATGTACTCGTTGCCATCGACGTCCCAAACGTGGGAACCCTCCCCGCGCGCGAAAAATGACGGGTAGGCGCCCCTGGTAAGCAGCAGCGGCGTCTGATGGCCGTAGATGCCGCCGGGAACAACTCTTTTGGCGCGCTCCATCAGCGCGTCACTATGCTCAAATGTGTAGGGTTTCACGGCAACTCCTGTGCGATGATTTTCGCCGCTATGCAAGTCCCGTCTGCTGCCGGGCAGACCGTCAGCGAGAATCCTATTTGCCGGCGCGAGCGTCAAGCCTGCAAAATCGAACGGGCCGTGAGTTGCGCGACTCACAGCCCGTGTGCGAATGCGATCAAGCTTGACTAGTGGCGATATGCCGGATCGATCGACCGCTGCGATAGCGGCAGTGCGCCCACGCGCACCAGCTCGTCGCGCAGCTTGGCGCGCGAGAGCGGCTTGCACAGGACGGCAGACGCGCCGAGTTGGTAGCTCTCCGCAATATCGCGATCGTAGAGCGAGCTCGTGATAACGAACATCGGCACCGCCGTCAGCGCCTCGTTCGCCCGCGCCGCCTGCAACACGGAGAAGCCGCCGTTGTCAGGCAAACGCAAATCCACCAAAAGCAAATCCGGGCGATCGTGCTCCGTGAACTGCGCGATCATGAGCAACGCTTCATCGGCATTCGACGCATGCACCAATTCGATATCGTCGCCTAGCACCTGCCTTACTACAGTGAGCGCGATAAAAACGTGGTCCGGGTTGTCTTCGACCAGAAAAATCCTGACCCCAGGATTCAACAGACTCAGTCCTTTGTCTTGTTCTTTTTCCTTCTCTTCGTCGCTCATAATCCCCCATCACCTGACGAATCCGTGGCAGTGAAATCTCTCGTCAACTAATCATCCAATTGCCGTGCCATTTCCCTCAGCGCTATATTCGAGTCATGACATGACGAGGAACGACACGCCTAATCGACGTATGATGCTGCGAAGCCTATTGAAACCATCGACGACCCGCAAATCCCCGATTTGGACGTTGAACATCACTTCCTTTCCTGTACACCGCCGCTGAGTCGTCGATGCGTCAACCTCCCGCAAGAGATTGTTTGTTGCAATTCTGCGACACTTGTTACTGTGACTGTGCCCGCCCGATACATCGTGCTAGTCATTGAGGTTGCAATATGACTCGCTGAGCCAATTCCAAGTAGGGAAAGGATCGCAGCATTGGGAATCTTGGCGAACTTCCTGGATTCGAGTTTCTTTAAGCATCCCCTATTGCGAAAGTACATCGCTCTGGTCAATGAAGACCTGACGGCAACGTACTCGCGCGACATCCAGAAATGGCTTCTCGTCGCGCCCATCATCGGCATCTTGACCGGCCTCATCATCACCGGAATCGCTGTGCTCATTCTCGGGATCATCTGGGCAGCACTACTTCCCTACTACCTTGCTCATCATTGGGCAATCGTGGCCGGACTCGTCGCCGGCTTCTTCGTGACGGGGCTGATAATGCAGTTTCGAACGCCCGACCCCGACGAACACTCGACCGAGGAGATCGTTCGCTCCTACCACGAGCATCAGGGCGACATCGACATGCATCCGTTCTGGTGGAAGTTGCTCGCCGCGGTGACCACCGTCGGCTCGGGCGGCAGCGCCGCACTCGAAGGACCGGGCATTTACAGCGGCGGCGCGATCGGATCGTGGCTATGGACCAAGCTGCGCCGTTTCGGTCTGGAAGCGCGCGACCGCCGAATCATGTTGATCAGCGGCGCAGCGGCGGGCATGTCGGCGGTCTTCCGCGCTCCCCTTACCGGCATCGTGTTCGCGCTCGAGATGCCGTACAAGGACGATCTCGCGCACGAAGCGCTGCTGCCGTCGCTGATCGCGTCAGTGGTAGCTTACGCAACGCTGGTGTCGATCGTCGGTGCCGAGCCGTTGTTCGGTTTCGCGGGCAGCACCAGCTTCCGGGCGATCGACGTTGCCTGGTCGGCTCTGCTCGGCGCAGGAATCGGGCTAATCGCAATCGTCTTCGACATCACGTTTCGCCGCGTGCGTACGTTTTCCATAGCCAGCAGGATACCGCATACGCTGAAGCTCACGATCGGCGGACTCGGCACCGCGCTGTGCGGCCTCGCGTTCGTGACGATTTACAACGGCCCGCTCATTCCGATCGGCCCCAACTACGAGGCCGTCCGCTACGTGCTCAGGCATCCGATTCCGACCGAAGTGCTGCTGGCATTCGCCGCGTTGAAGCTGCTCGCGACGATTTTCTCGCTCGGCTCGGGCGGTGTCAGCGCGATGTTTGTGCCGCTGCTGCTGGTCGGCGGAGCGATCGGCAACGCCTACGCGCAATCGGTCGTTCACTCGCCGACGCACGATCTCTATGCCGCGGTCGGGATGGCGGCGTTCATCGCGGCCGGATACAAAGCTCCACTCACCGCCGTGGTCTTCGTCGCGGAAACCACCGGCGGCCATTCCTATATCATCCCGAGCCTCATCGGCGCAGCGGTCGCCTATGCAATCTCGGGCGAGGCGTCGGTTTCTGGCGATCAGCATCTTCACGAAACCGCCAAACTCGCGGACCTATCCGGGATGACGGTGCGGGACGTGATGCAGCATCGCGTCATTTCCGCGCAAGCCGGGTCAACGATTCGCGAATTCGTCTCGAGCGTCGCGGCCCGTCATCGGCACACGTTCTTCCCGGTGTACGACGGCGACCAGGTCGTGGGGACGATTAGTGTATCCGATCTCAGCCGGGTCGCTCCCGAGGAATGGGACAAAATCACTGTCGGCGAATTCGCGGACTGCGACGCGATTCGCGTGACGGACGACTGCGATCTCAGCGAGGCACTGCGGCTGTTGGTGCGCGAGCGCGGCGCGCAGATGCTGCTGGTGACGGACGGCGCCGGCGCCCTGAATGGAATCGTGACCAAGACCGACATCCTGCGCGCAGTGAAACAGTGAAGATGTTCGCGGTCGGCGAACAGGCGCATCGGGGCGAGCGCGTCCTGCTCTGCCTCAATACGCACCGAGAATCGCCACGCGCTCGCGATGGTACGCGGGAGAGCCGAAGCACGACTCGTTGAAGCGCGCGCGCTTGAACCACAGATGCATATCGTGCTCCCAGGTGAAACCGATTCCACCGTGCATCAGAACGGCGCGGTCGGTGCCGCGGCTGTAGATATCGCACAGGCGCGCCTTCGCCATCGCAGCCGTGCGCGATGCGTCTGCGGCGCCGGTGTCCTGAGCGTAGGCGGCGTACCAGAGCATCGCGCGCGCGGGTTCCAGGTCGGCGACGATTTCGGCGGCCGCGTGCTTGAGCGCCTGGAACGATCCGATCGGTTTGCCGAACTGCTCGCGGACTTTGGAGTATTCCACCGCCATCTCGAGCGCGCGTTCGGTGCCGCCGAGCGAGTCGGCAGCGACGGCAACAGCGGCAACGTCGATTAATTTCGCGAAAAGATCGGTTCCGCCGCCAAGCCGCTCGGCGGGAGCGCCCTTGAGCTCGACGCTCGAGACGCGGCGCGTCAGATCGAGATTCTTGAGTAAACGAATCGTCACGCCCGGCGCTTTTGCATCGACGACGAACAGAAAAATTTCACCAGCATCACTTTTGGCGGCGACGACGATAAAGTCGGCGACGTTGGCATACGGCACGAACATCTTGGTCCCGTTGAGACGCCATCCTGCGCCGTCTTTCGTCGCGACCGCCGCGATGTCAACCGGATCGATGCTGCCCGCGCGCTCGACGACCGCGACCGTGCCGATTGCTTTGCCCTCGGCGAGCGCGGTGAGCCATTTCGAGTTGAGCTGTTCGGAGCCGCCCAGTTTGAGCACGCTGGCCGCAAGCACTGACGAGAACAGGAACGGCCCCGGCATCGCAGCGTAGCCGCCCTCTTCGAGAATCATCGCCATGTCGAGCATCCCGAGTCCCGCGCCGCCGAATTTCTCGGGAACGACGAGCCCGCTCCATCCGAGCTTCGCAATCTGAGCGTAGAGTTCGCGCGGATAGCCGTCATCGGTGGCCATTATTTTGCGCACGAACGTGGTAGGGCATTCGCCGCTGAGAAACGCGCGCGCGCTTTCCTTGAGCTGCTGTTGTTCTTCGCTGAGTCCGAAATCCATGATTGCCCTCTCTCCAAATTTGGCGTCGATGCACCCTTACCCGCGCCCGTGGCGCGGCCGTGTGTCTGTGACACCTCCCGTGAATAACGGGCGCGGTTCAGCGCGACTTGGGCATCTTGAGGCCGCGCTCCGCGATGATGTTTTTCTGGATGTGCGACGTGCCGCCGCCGATCACCAGCCCGAGCGAGAACATCCACTCATACGGCCAGTAGCCGTGATCGAGCACGGCTTCGTCGTCGCGCGAGAGCATCGAGTAGTCGCCCATCGCCTCCATCGCGGCGGAAGCGAGGTCGTGATTCAGCTCGGTGCCGACCAGCTTGTTGATCATTGCCTCGACGCCCGGATTCTTGCCGCGAATCTGATCGGTAAGTTGGCGGATCGCGTGATAGCGCATCGCCTCGACGCGGATCTCCAGCTCCACGAGCCGTTGGCGGAAGACGGGGTCCTCGGTGAGCGGACGGCCGCCGCGCTTGATCGATTTGGCAAGTGCGAGCAGGCGATTGAAGCGCTGCTCGCTGCCGCTGGCGGAGCCGAGCATGTTGCGCTCATGAAAGAGCGTGGCGTTGGCGACGATCCATCCTTCGTTGAGCTTGGCGACCAGATTTTTGCGCGGCACGTGGACGTTGTCGAAGAACACTTCATTGAAGCCGCGATCGCCGGTCATCTGAACCAGAGGACGCACGGTGATTCCCGGCGCATGCATGTCGATCAGCATGTATGAAATGCCGCGATGCTTGGGCGCTTCGGGGTCGGTGCGCACCAGGCAGAACATCATGTCGGCGTATTGCGCGCCGGAGGTCCAGACTTTCTGCCCGTTCACGACGAACTCATCGCCGACGATTTCCGCCCGCGTCTTCAGCGAAGCGAGGTCGGAACCCGCGCCGGGTTCGGAGTAACCCTGGCACCAGATTTCTTCGGCGGTGAGAATTTTCGGCAGGTAGCGCTGCTTCTGTTCCTCGCTGCCCCACGAGATAAGCGTCGGCCCGAGCATCATTAGTCCCAATCCGCCGACGAGATACGGCGCCTTGGCCCGGACCATCTCGTCGTTGACGATCGATTGCCGCACGGGATCCAACGCCTGGCCGCCGTATTCCTTGGGCCATGCGAGCGCGACGTAGCCGGCATCGTACAGTCTGCGCTGCCAGACCTTGGCCCTGGCGAGCCAGGTCTTGTCGTCCCGGCCCTCGCTGTCGGCGGACAGTCCGCTGGTCGGCATGTTCTCGGCGAACCAGCCGCGGACCTTTAGTCGAAATGCTTCTTCTTCGGACGTGAATTGAAGATCCATGTGCAAGACACTCCTGCGGTCGTGATTGCGCTTCGGGCCGGGTGTACCCCGGCTGCGCGCTCAGCATAGTCAAAACCACGTCGCCGCGAAAAGCGCGCATCGCACGCAGCAGTCGCGGCTGGAGGCCGATTGCCCGCTCAAATCAGCGTTGTTAGAGTTTTTTGAAGTTGATCACAATCCAGCTTTGTCGATAGACCGGGGTTCACAAGATGGCGACGACGATCACGAACGAATGCATCAATTGCGGAGCGTGCGAGCCGGAGTGTCCGAACACGGCGATTTACGCGGGCGGAGTGCCGTGGGAGCTCAACGGCGCGACGAGTCCCGCGATCGCACAGGACATCTATTACATCGTGCCGTCGAAGTGCACCGAATGCGTCGGCTTTTACGACCATGAAGCGTGCGCGACGGTGTGTCCGGTAGATTGCTGCATCCCCGACCCGGCCAACGTGGAGAGCGAAGCCGTGCTGCTCGCGCGCGCGAGGCAGTTGCATCCCGACGAGACGTTCCCCGACGACGCACCGTCGCGTTTTCGCAAACAGGCGGTCGCCACTACCGGCGCGGAAGCAGCGGCCGCGCCCAAGCCATCGCCAGCGCCGGCAGCGGCACCCAAGCCCGCGGAGGAGGCTGGAAAACCTGCGGTCGCGCCAGCGGCGTCCGCACCCAAGCCAGCGCCAACGGAGGCTGCGCCCAAGCCCGTGGTGGAGCCTGCGAAACCTGCGGTGACGCCAGCAGCGGCGGCGGCAACTTCAGCACAGCGCGCGGAATTCGATCCGCTCACGTGGGAAGTGCCCGTCATCTGCAAGGATTGCAACAAGCCGTGGACGATTCCGTATCGGCTGTTCGCGCAGGGCGTGGTGTTCCATTGCCCGTCATGCCTGGGATCGTTTGTGCCGAAGACCGCGATGTACCGGGCGGTGAGGGAGACTTTCGAGGGCTTCTACAATCGGCGACGGGCGGAGCGGGAGGCATTCGAGCGCAAGCCGGCGCGCGACGCGGCGGCGTTCGAAGCGAAGCAGGCGGCCGAGATGGAAGAATTCAAGCAGAAGCTCGAGGCGCTGGCGCATTCGATGAAACCAGCGGGCAAGACGGTGCGGCCGAAAGGCATCGCCGCGATGTTCACGTAGTTCTTCAGCCGAGCGCGGGGACCGTAAAGTCGCAGCCGTGGCGTTTCAGTTGCTCGCGGATCGAGTCGATATGCGCGGGGCCGCGGGTTTCCAATTCTTCCAATTCAGCATCACGCGGGCGCCGCCGATCGCGACGTCGCGACGGGCGCGATCGTGATCGCGAGTGGGTGGCATCGAAAGATTTAGCGATGAAGGGGCGGAGTGAATTGGCGCGGCGTCGCGGCGCCGTTTTTCAGTGAGCGGACCGCAGATAAATTGCGCTGCGTAGTCAGTGCTTGCCTCGTGGCGTCAGTCGGCGGGCAATCGGGTCGCCGAAAGAGTCGCCCACGAAGTCGATTTGCGTGCAGGCGCCGGTCTTGTAGTCGAGATCGAGCAGGAGGTTGCGGATGGCGCACCGCTTGATCGAGGTGATCAGACCGGCGACGGCCTGGGGATCGCCGGCCGAAATCGCAGCGACTTCGGCAGCGTCGAGATTGCTGATGCGGCAGAATTCGCGAGCTTGATCCTCGCTGGAGAACGCGAGCACGCCGGCCCACGGCGCGCCTTTTTCCTGAAATACGATCAGCGCGCCCGCAGAATCGAGGAGCAGATGGAGCTCTTTGGGGATCGAAGAACTCACGCGCCTTCGACCGTGAGCTTGCCCGTGCGAATAGCCGCCGCGCGCTGACGGACCAGCGCCGGATAGGTGTAGTAGTGCTCGCCGCTCAGGTGCAGGAACGAATCGATGTCAACGTCGTCGAGTTCGAGCTTTGCAATCGCGCGCTCGGCGGCCTGGCGGTCGGGAGATTCGACGATCGAATCGTAGAGCATGCGGCCTTGCGCGGATTGGAAATCCTCGCGCGGCGGAAGGCCGCCGGCGCCGAGTTTGCCTGAGTGATAGTTGTCGAGAATGAAGCGCAACGCTTTCAGTTCGTGGCGCAGGATGTCGATCGGTTTGAGCGAATCGCGCGGCATAGGAGCGAGCTTATCGCCGCGAGTTGCGCTGATTCAACACGCGGCGCGAGCGCCGGCGGTTGGGGCGATCAGTCGCCTTTGATCAAACGATGGATGGCGCTCAGATGGCGCTGCGAGTCGCGTTTGCGGCCCATCGTTTCGTACACCTCGGCGGCGTTGCGATGGGCCTCGACGTTGGCGGGATCGCATTCCAGCGTGCGCAAAAAACTTCGCAGCGCATTCTGATGCTCGTCCTTCTTGCGGTAGAGCAGGCCGAGCTTCAGGTGGACGTCGGCGCTGGCGGGAACGATCGCGGCCGCGCCGAGCAGATGGCGGAGCGCGCCGCCGAGGTCGCCCTCGCGTTCGAGCATCGTGGCCAGGCGCAGATGCGCCTCGAAGTTGCCGGGCTCGCGGCCGACGAGCTCGCTGTAGATGGTGAGCGCGCGGAGCGGATCCTCGTCGGCGACCCGGCGCGCCTCCTCGAAGCGCTCGCGCACGCGGGCGGGGCCGAAACCGTCCTCGACCTTGCCGGGCTGATAGCTGCGGTCGAAGTCGAGCAACAACTGTCCCGTCTCAGCCTCGATCAGCGAGGGACCGTCGCGCACTACAATGCGGCCTTCGTCATTGACGAGTTTCAGCGACGTGACTGAGCGCTCCGGATCGACGAGCGCGCGCACCCGCTCGATACATCGCTGGATCGGATCGATATGCTGGCGGCTGCCGAGCAGTTCCTTGGCCATGCGCATCTCGAGCAGATCGTTGAACGCGAAACGATACTTGCGGCCGCCTGAATTCAGCGGGCGCACAAGATTGTGCTTGACCCAGTAGCGAATACGCTCGGGAGTGACCGCGAGAATTCTCGCAGCCGTGCGCGTGGAAAAAGTTTTGTCCCCGCCGCCCGCCTCTACCATCTTCAATCCCAACGTCGAAGAGTATAGGGAGTCGGGGGCACGCTCTCAACGAGGAGCGGATCGGTTTCTCAACACCTGTGGAGCGATCGGGAGCTAACCGCGAATTTCCTTGAGCGCGCGAGCGACGCGGACCACAGCCTCGACGCCGTTTTTGGCGTTGTCGATTCGCGCGACGGCCTGATCGTCAGTCATGCCGGGGCCGGTGATGGCGAGACCGACCGGCTTGTCAAACTCGATCGAGAGCCGGATGCCGGCGTCGGCGATCGCATGCGAGATCAGCTCGTCGTGATTGGTCTCACCCTTGATCACCGCGCCGATCATCACCACGCCGGCGATTTCTCGGCGTTTGAGGAGAGCTTTTACGACCGGCCCCATGTCGTACACGCCGGGAACGCGGACCACGCGCGCGACCTCGACCCCGAGCGACTCGGCGTGGCGGCGCGCCCGCTCCTCCATCGGCATGGTCACCTCGGAGTTGAACTCCGAAACTACGAACGCGATTTTCATCGTGGGGCCAGGTCGACCGTGACGGCGTCGCGAATCTCGACGCCGTTGCGTTTGAGATATGACTTCAGCGCGGGTATCGGATGCTCTCCATAATGAACGATGGATGCGACGATAGCGGCGTCGGCGAGGCCGATGGTGAACGCGTCGCGCAGATGGGCCGGTTCGCCGGCGCCGCCGGACGCGATCACGGGGATCGAAACGGCTTCGCTGATGCGGCGCGTGATCTCGAGATCGTAACCGAGCTTGGTGCCGTCGCGATCGATCGAGTTGATGCACAGCTCACCGGCGCCAAGCCGCTCGCCCTCGCGCGACCATGCCAGCGCGTCGCGGCCGGTGGGCTGACGTCCGCCGTCGATCACGACTTCGTAACCGGTCGGCACGTCAGGACGTGCGCCGGTTTTTTTCACTTGCATCGAGAGCACTACGCATTGGCTGCCGAACGCGCGCGCGCCCTGGGAGATAAGCGCGGGATTGCGAACCGCGCCGGAGTCGATCGAGACTTTCTCGGCGCCCGCGAGCAGGACGGCGCGCATGTCTTCGAGGGTGCGAAGCCCGCCGCCAACGCTGAAGGGAATGAAAATTTCGCGCGCGACCGCGCGCACCACGTCGAGCATGATGCCGCGGCGCTCGTTGGATGCGGTGATGTCGTAGAAGACGATCTCGTCGGCGCCCTCATTGTAATAGTAGCGCGCCATCGCGACCGGATCGCCCACATCGACGTTCTTAAGGAAGCGCACGCCCTTGGTGACCTTCCCTTCACGGACATCGAGGCATGGGATGATTCGTTTCGCGAGCATCGTCAGCAACTCAGCCGGCAGAAGTTGTCGAGCAGTTTGAGGCCGGCCGCACCGCTCTTTTCGAGATGGAATTGAGTCGCGAGCACGTTGCCGCACGCGACGGCCGCGGTGAACGGAATGCCGTAGTCGGAAGCGGCAATCGCCATCGAGGGGTCGTCGGGAATCGGATAATACGAATTGACGAAATAGAAGTGGGTGTTGTCGGGCACGCCGGCAAAGACTCGATGAGGCCGCGTCTGGCGCACGCGGTTCCATCCGATTTGCGGGACCTTGAGGGTACGGCCGTCAATCGAGCGCGGATAGCGCACCACGCGACCGGCGATAATGCCGAGGCAATCGGCATCGTCCTCTTCGCTGCGATCGAGCAGCACCTGGATGCCGATGCAGATGCCCAGGAATGGTTTGCCGGCGCGGGCTACGCCGTTGCGGAGAACTTCGACGAGTCCGAGCGTGCGCAGATTTTCCATCGTGGCGCCGGCGGCTCCGACGCCCGGCAGGATTACGCGATCGGCGGCGACGATGCGCTCGGCGCGATCGGTTATCTCGGATTGATGGCCGAGGAATTCGAGCGCGCGCTGAACGCTGGTGAGGTTGCCGGCTTTGTAATCGACGATTGCGATCATGGCTCCATCCGGAGAAGCCGATCATAGCTGGAGGCGCATCGCCACCCAAGGCTCGGTCCAGGCTGCTGGGGTTTCAGCATCTCGAGCAATTGGTGAAAGAAAGCCGGGGAAGGAACGGAAGACGGCATCGGCGCGCTCCGCGATGGAACGCGCCGATGTTCGAATCGTCATTCAGCAAGCGTATGTGCGCGACTACTTCTTCAGCGCGCCCTCGAGGCGGCTGTGACTCTTCACGCACACGCCGAGGCTGGTGAACGGATCCGGCCAGTCGTGCTTAACGCAATAGGGCAGCGCGGCCATATCGTTGTCAGACAATCCGCGCGACGTGAGTTCCTTCCTGATGCAGTCGCTGTGCGCCTTGTTGGAGCCCGCGACCGCGGCGGCGTCGTCAGCGGCTTCAGTAATCAACGCGTTGCGAAGCGCAATCTTCACCTGCGCATCGTCACTCTTGCCGAGCGAGCCCGCGACGTTGCTCGACGGACCGCAGGTCCCGACCCCATCAATGAACGCCTCTTCGATCCCGGCCGAAGAAAGATCTTTTGCGAGTCCCACACTCACCGCGGTCATCAGCATACTTGTCGCGATCAATGCCACAGCAATTCGTTTCATCGCATTCGTCCTCCAGGTTGAGATGTGACCCGGGAAAAGCGGCCCCATCGTTGGCAATCCGCATTACCTGTACGATGCCGCAGCCCAATAAGTCCAGCGAACGCAACTAACTCTTGGGCTCGGCGGCACAACGCTCCGGTTCCGGCGGGCACACGGCTTGACGGAAACTGCTGCTTGATGAAAGTGTCGCTTCAAGTCAAGGAAAATTCATCATGGCCAAAACTGCACTTGCTTGCACAATACTTCCCGACAGCCCGCCGGCTCGCCTGATCGAATGGTCGCGGGCGGCGGAGGACGCGGGCTTTTCGGGCGTCTTCATGACCGAGGCGAACAACGACTCGATTGCGTGCTCGCTCGCGCTCGGACTTCACACCAAGCGAATCAAACTCGGCACTGCGATCACGAACATCTATCTGCGCCATCCGAATCTGCTCGCCAATGAAGCCGCCGCGGTCCAGGAATTCACCGGCGGACGATTTATCCTCGGTCTCGGCACGGGCCATCGCGAGAGCAATTCCGCGCTGGGAATCGAAATGGGAATACCGCTGATCAGGATGCGCGAAACGGTGAAGACTGTTCGCGCCGCGCTCGACGGGGGCAAGACCGGGCCGCGCGTCAGCGCGAAGCTGCCACTTTATCTGGCGGGGGTATCGCGCCCGATGGTGAAGCTGGCCGGCGAAATCGGAGACGGCGTCATTTTCAACTTCTTTCCGCCGGCGCGGGTCAAGGAAGCGCTCGGCGAGTTGGCCGAGGGCGCACGGATCGGCGGCCGCGATCCCAAACAGATCGAGGCTGCGCTATTCGCCACCGCGTTCATTTCGGACGATCTCGAAGCCGCGCGTCGTCCCGCGCGCAAGCTCCTGTCACGCTACGGCGCGCTCAGGTTCTACGGCAACATGATGGCGCATTCTGGATTCGAGCGGGAAATCGCAGCTATTCGCGCTGCGGGGCGGGACGGCGACGCGGCCGTCAAGGCGGTCAGCAACGAACTGATCGATGCGACCCTGCTGGTCGGCTCGGAAGCGCGCGTTCGCGAGCGACTGCAGGAGCTATGCGCGCAGGGAATCGGCACTGCGATCGTGTTCACGAATCCGGTCAATGAAGATCGCAACGCCGCCGTGATGCGGACGATTCGCGCGCTCAAGCAATAGCGCAGATTCGTTCGCGCCCTTACGGCAGTTCCTCTTGAGGGTTGACCTTGCCGCGGGCGAGTGCGACGCGATCAAAGAAACGCCGGATACGCCGGGCGTTGACGCCGAAATCGCCGATCCCGTCGCGCGATTTCGAGCGCATCTCGATCAGGCTTACGCCGTCGGGAGTCGGCCGAATCTGGATCACGACATCATCCTGGAAATGGAACAGCCGCGAAGTCGCGACGACCTCGAGCGTATTCCTGGCCGGATCGGAATAGGTAATCTTCCACGCAGGCGCGGCGTGGGCGACCTCTGTTACGCGCTCGAATTCCGCCGACGGTTCGAGGCGCTCCTTGATCGGACCGATCGGCCCGTAACCCGCCTGCTGCCTATCCGCGTACTTCGCCTTGTCGTATTTCATGTCGCGCCTCGCTTCATGCTGCAGCCTTTGGGCGAAGACGAACTCGGGCGGATTGTCGAAATCTGTCGTGATGTCGTTGATGGGCGGGTACTTCAGACTGAGTAGGATTGTAACGATCATCGGCAGCGCGATCAGCGCGCATACCACTGTGGCCAACAAGGCCCGATTGCGCCCGGCTGCCAGTTGAGGCTTCCGCGTCAGGAAAATTGCGAGGAGACCGACTAGCAAACCCAGGACGCTAAGAAAAACCCCGAGACCGAACAGCCCGAAACCTACGACCGGCTCTATCAGGTAGAAGTGCGCGCCGACAATTCCTGCCGCGATCAGCGCGATAGCCAACAAAGCGTCAAAAAATGCCAGCCATACAAAAGTCATCGGGTTCTCCCCAGCCAGAAATTCGCGTTCGCACCCGGCGTCTGGTTCCTGACTCTCCGTGCCACGAACTGCGGCAATACGAACAGAAACGAACCTCCCGCGACCAATGAGCGATCAGACGAGGCGGAGTTCCTTCATCGCGATGCGCAACTTCTCCGCGGGGCCTGCTGTCATCGTTACCAACGGCATCCGCAACTCGTTGGCGCACTTGCCCATGAACGCGAGCGCCTGCTTGACGGGAATCGGATTCGTTTCGACGAACAGCGCACGTATCAGCGGGATCAATCGGTAATGGATCTCGCGCGCCTTCACGAAATCACCCCCGAGCGCGGCTGCCGCAAGATCGCGCATCTCGCGCGGAACCACGTTGCCGCACGTCGAGATCACGCCCTTGGCGCCAAGCGCGATCAGCGGCAGCGTCAAGCCGTCGTCGCCGGAAAAGATCGCGAGCCGGTCGCCGCACATCTTGAGGATATCCGACGACTGATCCATCGAGCCCGACGCCTCCTTGACGCCAACGATGTTCTTGATTTCGCTGAGTCGGGCAAAGGTCTCGGGCGCGATGTTCGAGGCCGTGCGACCGGGAATGTTGTACACGAACAGCGGGATATCCACGCTCGCCGCGATCATCTTGTAGTGCCTGAAGATGCCGTCCTGGGTGGGCTTGTTGTAATAGGGCGATAGCAACAGCGCGCCGTCCGCACCCATTTCGCGCGCAGCCGCGGTCAGCCGAATAGCTTCCGCAGTCGAGTTCGAGCCGGTGCCCGCAATTACCGGGACGCGCTTTCGCGCCTGCTCGATCGTGAGCTTGATTACGTTGTTATGCTCGGCGTGCGTGAGCGTGGCGGATTCCCCGGTCGAGCCGCACGGGACCAGCCCGTCGATTCCGCTCTGAATCTGCCATTCGATAAGGTCGCGCAACGCCGGCGCGTCCACCTCGCCATCGCGAAACGGCGTTACGAGAGCAGTCAGCGCGCCATTGAACATCGTTCGAAGCCTCCCGCTTTATTCAACTCACCGGGACCATCTCGTCCGCGCCCAGCTCGACCTCGCCACGAAAAACCTCGACGGCGTTGCCGGTCATGAAGACGTGATTCGCATCGGCTCCGTCGGCGCGCCATTCGATTTCAAGATTGCCGCCGCGCAACTCTACCGTCGCGGTCCGCTCGGAGTGATTTGTCAGAACCGCCGCGACCAGTGCCGCGCATGCTCCAGTGCCGCAGGCCCAAGTCTCGCCCGAGCCGCACTCCCACACGCGCATCCTGAGATTGCGGCGCGACGCGGCCCTGACGAACTCGGTATTTACGCGGCGGGGAAAGAACGGATGATGCTCGAACTTGCGGCCCAGTTCCGCGAAGTCACGATCCGGCAGCTTGAATACGCCGTCATCGGCAACGAACACGACGCAATGCGGATTGCCCATCGATACCGCCGTGATCGACTCGCGCATGCCTGCGACATCCAGCGGATAGTCTATAATTCGGCCGACGGCATTGACCGGGATGTCGCGGCCTTCGAGAATCGGCTCGCCCATATCGACCGTCGCGCCGACCACGCGGCGGGCTTCCAGCCGCAGCTCGACCGTCTTGAGCCCGGCGTCGGTCTCCACAACCATCGGATTCGCGCGCACAAGGCCGCGCTCAAAGGCGAGCCGCGCAAGGCATCGGATTCCGTTGCCGCACATGCGGCCGCGGCTTCCGTCCGCGTTGTACATCTCCATTCGTATATCGGCGTTGCTTGACGGCGCGAGCATGATCAAACCGTCGCCGCCTACGCCAAAGTGGCGGTCGGAAAGCTTAACTGAAAGTGCGGAAGGATCGGCGGGACGCGCGCGCAAAGCAACGATGTAGATATAGTCGTTGCCGCATCCGTGCATCTTGGTGAATTCGAGCGTTGCCATCGCGTTTGTGCGCTCTCACGCCGGCTTGAGGCTGACGATATGTTCGCCGCGGATCAGGTCCTCGAAGCTCTCGCGCTCGCGAATCACGTGCACTTCGGCGCCGTCGACGATGACCTCGGGCGCGCGCGGGCGACTATTGTAGTTCGACGACATGACGAAGCCATAAGCGCCGGCGCTCATCACGGCGAGCAAGTCACCCTCCGCGGGCTCAGCCATCTCGCGCTCGCGCGCGAAGAAATCGCCGCTCTCGCAAACCGGACCGACGATGTCTGCCGTCACGGTCTTGCCGGGCATCCGGCGATCGACGGGAACGATTGCGTGATATGCCTGGTAAAGCACGGGGCGGATCAAATCGTTCATCGCGCCGTCGATAACGACAAAGCGTTTCACGTCGGTCTCCTTGTTGTAGAGGACTCGCGTCACAAACACGCCCGCGTTGCCGACCATAACACGTCCCGGCTCGGTGATTATCTTGAGCCCAAGACCCGCGACCGGCTTCAGCAGAGCGCGCGCGTATTCCGAGGGCAGCGGCGGCTGCTCCTGATAGGGGATTCCGAGACCGCCGCCGAGATCCAGATACTTGAGCGCGATTCCCGCGCTGCGGAGCCGGCCGACAATCGCGGCAACCTTCCGTCCCGCTTCGGCAAACGGCGCCATCTCGGTTATCTGCGAGCCGATATGCGTGCTCAGACCGACGATTTCAAGCTGCGCCAGCGCGCTCGCTTCCGCGTAGTATTCGTCCACCTGCGAGAGCGGTACGCCAAACTTGCTGTCGCGATGGCCGGTGGAAATGTGCGGATGCGTGCCCGGATCGAGATCGGGATTCACGCGCAGGCTGACCGGTGCGCGATGCTTCATCCGGCCCGCGACCTCAGCCACGCGATGCAGTTCCGGGCGCGACTCGACGTTGATCATCAGGATGCCGGCTTCGAGCGCAGCCGCAATCTCCTCGTCGGTCTTGCCGACGCCGGAGAAGACAATCTTGCGGGGGTCCGCACCGATTCGCAGGCATCGCATCAGCTCGCCGACGGAGACGATATCGAATCCCGCGCCCATCGAGGCGAACAATTTCAGGATGCTCAGATTCGAGAGCGCCTTCATCGCGTAGCAGACCAAATGGTCGGTGCCGGCGAAGGCCTCGTCGAAGACCCGGAAATGCCGCCTGAGCGTGCGCGCGCTATATACGAAAAAAGGCGTGTTGATTCGCCGCGCCAAATCGGCGATCGGCACGTCCTCGGCATAAAGCTGATCGTTGCGGTATTCGAAGTAGTTCATTGCGATGTGGCGTCGGTCACGCGGCTGCTTCGCTCACTTGGCGGCGGTGCAAGGCTTCGTTTTTATCATAGCGCAGCCCGGCGAATAAACGGACGCTCGCCGTAGCTCCGCTCGCGCCCGGTGTTATCGAAGCGGCACTGGCGTGGGCACTACGAAATTTTCCGGGTTCGGCGGAGCCGATGCGGCCTTGCGCATGATCGTCACATCGTTCGACGGTTCGCTGACGTAACCGTCGGTGGTGTTGGAAGTCACCTGGTAATGATAGGTCTTGCGCAAAATGGTCGCGCCGTCGATGAACGTGAAGGTGTGTTGTACCTGGTATCGCCCTTCATCATGCACCTGGATGTCGCCAATCTTCTCGACAGGCTTGCCCTCTTCGGCGCGCGAGATTGTAAAGCCGCCCAGGTCGCGCATCTTTTGGCCGTTGGCGTAGGTTTCGGGTCGGGGCCAGGTCAGCCGAATTCCATCTTTCGCATTGGCGGCCTCAAGGCCGAGGATTTTCTCGGGACGCGCCGCCTCCGGTGGTATTGGCGATGACTTCACGCCGCATCCGAGCAACACCGCGCTTGCAAGCGCAGCCATCATGAGCGCAAACGTCAACCACTTCGCACGGCTGGTTTCCCGATTCATCGACCTCCGAGCTCCTTTAGGCGGCGCTTGACTGCGGACGGCGCCGGGCCGCCTTCGATCGTACGCCGGGCGACCGAGTTCTCGGCTCGAAGAATCGCGATTGCGCCGGCGCCAAACGCGCTGGAATGCCGTCTCAACTCCGCGGTGCTCAGGTCCTCGAGCGTCCGGCCCGCTTCGGCCGTCTCGCGGACTATCGCGCCGACGATTTCATGCGCCCGGCGAAACGCAGTGCCACGGCTGACCAGGTATTCCGCGAGATCTGTGGCCAGCGCGAATCCTCCCGCTGCCGCTCGCATGCGTTTGGTATCAAACCGCAGTTTCGGCCAGAACTTCGCAAGCAGTTCGAGCGCCGGCTTGAGCGCGTCGAGCGCGTCAAACACGCGTTCCTTGTCTTCCTGCAAGTCCGAGTTATAGGCCAGCGGGAGGCCCTTCAAAACCGTCAGCATAGCGACCAAATCGCCGATTACCCGGCCGGTCTTGCCGCGGATCAATTCGAGCAGATCAGGATTCTTTTTCTGTGGCATCATCGAACTACCGGTCGAAAATTCATCGGGCAGCGCCGCAAACCCGAACTCCGTGCTCGTCCAGAGAATCATTTCTTCGCTCATCCGAGACAGATGCACCTGCGTGAGCGCGGCGGCCGAAAGAAAATCCACCACGAAGTCGCGATCCGACACCGCGTCCATGCTGTTGGCGGTGATCGCCCTGAAGCCCAACGCTCGCGCGACCATCCGGCGGTCCAGCGGCAGCGTCGTCCCCGCCAAAGCTCCCGCGCCCAGCGGCATGATCGCCGTGCGCGCCGCCGACTGCTCGAAGCGCTCGCGATCCCGGCCAAGCATCTCGACGTAGGCGAGCAAATGATGCGCGAGCGTGACCGGCTGCGCCCGTTGCAAATGCGTATAGCCGGGCATGATCGTGGCGACGTGGCGCCTGGCAAGCCGAATCAGCACGGCGCGAAGCCCGGCGACCAGCGCGATCACCCCGGCAATCTCGTCGCGGAGATAGAGCCGCATGTCGAGCGCGACCTGATCGTTGCGCGAACGCCCGGTGTGCAGCTTGCGGCCGGGCTCGCCAATCAGCGCAATCAGCCGGCGCTCGACTGCCAGGTGGATGTCTTCATCGGCGATATCGAACTTGAAGCGTCCATCCGCGATTTCACTTTCGATACGCCCGAGTCCGCCAACGATTGCGCGCAACTCGCTCGCCTTGAGCAGTCCGGCCTTCTCGAGCATCCGCGCATGCGCGATCGACCCGCGAATATCGTGCCGAAAAAGCCGCCGGTCGAAGGGCAACGACGCGGTGAAGGCTTCGACCTCGGGGATGCGGCCGCGCGCAAATCTTCCCCGGATGAGATTGCGCGCCGCGGCGCCGACCGGCACAGCTTTGGCGTTCTTCTCCCGGCTGCGACGCACTTTCACTCTTTCACTCTTTCACTGTGAAACGATCGGAGCAGGCCGCATCAGTTGGCGGGCCGCAATTGGCATGCACATCCGCGCGCCGCACAACTCATCGAACCGTCGGGATGGGTGATATGGACGTCCATCTTGTGATGGCAGTGATCGCAATCTCCGGTGCGCGGACGGGGCACCAGCTTGGGCTGTGTTCGCGGCGGCTTGAACTGGATGACCTTGCCCAACTCGATGCGTCCTCCGATGATCGATTTGACGATCAGCTCTTCGTGTCCACACGAGCCAGCGCTCTAAGCCTCACGCCCGCGAGCCTGATGAATCCGTCGGCGTCGGCCTGATTGAACCCGCCCGCTTCCTCGAAACTCGCGATCTTCGGATCATACAGGGAGTTCGGCGATTTGCGGCCGGCGATCCATACGCCGCCCTTGAAGAGCTTCAGCCGCGCGACTCCGCTGACGTTTTTCTGCGTGTCATCCACCAGCGCCTGCAGCGCCTCACGCTCGGGCGCAAACCAATATCCGTAATACACCATTTCCGCGTAGCGTGGGATAAGCGAGTCGCGCAGATGCATCACCTCGCGGTCGAGCGTGAGTTGCTCAACCGCACGGTGCCCATGGAAGAGGATGGTCGCCCCGGGAGCCTCATAAACTCCGCGCGATTTGATTCCGACGTAGCGGTTCTCCACCAAATCGACGCGGCCGATCCCGTGGCGACCCGCGATTTCGTTGGCGCGCTCGATAATCCGCGCGGGCGCGAGCCGTTCTCCATTGATTGCGACCGGATTGCCGCCGGCGTATTCGATTTCGACGTACTCAGGCTTGTTCGGCGCGTCTTCGGCAGAGACGGTCATTCGGAACATGTCGTTGTAAGGCTCGCGCCACGGGTCCTCGAGGATACCGCCCTCGTAGCTGACATGGACCATGTTGCGATCCATCGAGTACGGCTTCTCGGCGGTCACGGGCACGGGAATCTTCTTTTCGTTGGCGTATGCAAGCATGTCGGCGCGGCCTTTGAACGGCCAATCGAGACGGCGCCACGGCGCGACGATCTTGAGGTCCGGCGCGAGTCGCGCAAACGTCAGCTCGAATCGCACCTGGTCGTTACCCTTGCCGGTGGCGCCGTGGGCGACAGCGTCGGCGCTTTCCTCGCGCGCTATCTCGACCTGCTTCTTGGCGATCATCGGCCGCGCGATCGACGTACCCAGCAGATAATAGCCCTCGTACACGGCATTCGCGCGCATCATCGGGAACACGAAGTCGCGCGCGAATTCCTCGCGAAGATCGACGATGCGAAGTTTGCTCGCTCCGGTCTTGAGCGCCTTCTCTTCCAGGCCCTGGGTCTCGTCGCCCTGACCGATGTCCGCGCAATATGCGATCACCTCGCATCCGAAGCGATCCTTGATCCAGCGCAGGATCACCGACGTGTCGAGTCCGCCCGAATAGGCGAGCACCAGTTTGTTTATTTCCTCGGTTGCCATGATTCGTCCCGCCGTCACTCTGGCTACGGCGAAGTCTGCAAAATTTCAGGGCGTATCAGCCAGACCATTACCGCCTTCTGCGCATGCAGCCGATTCTCGGCTTGGTCAAGCACGACGGAGCGCGGCCCGTCGATCACGGCGTCGGTGATTTCCTCGCCGCGATGCGCCGGCAGGCAATGCATTACGATCGCGCCCTTGCGCGCATTCTTCAGCAGCGCGTCGTTGACCTGGAACCCCTTGAAGTCGCGCCGGCGCTGCGCGGCTTCTTTCTCACGGCCCATCGAAGTCCACGTATCGGTGTAAACGACGTCCGCGTCCTTTACCGCCCCGGCAGGATCGTCGGTGAGCGTGCCGATTTCCTCGCCGCGCAGCCGATTCATGAACGCCTTCTCGGGCTCGTAGCCCTTCGGGCAAGCCAGCCTAAGCTCGAAACCCGCGATCGAGGCCGCCTCGATCCAGCTCTGTGCAAGGTTGAATCCATCGCCCACAAATGCGACGCGGACTTTCCTGAGATCGCGCCCGAAGTGTTCCTGCAACGTCATCAGATCGGCGAGCAACTGGCACGGATGAAGCAAATCGGTGAGCCCATTGATGACCGGCACTGTGGCCTCGCGCGCAAGCTCGACCGCGGTCTCGTGCGAGAAGGTGCGAATCATGATCAAATCCACGGACCGCGAAATGTTACGCGCGACGTCCTTGACCGATTCGCGCTCCCCGATACCGATATCATTCGGTGCGAGATAAATCGCATGCCCGCCAAGCTGCGTCATGCCGGTCTCGAACGTGATTCGCGTCCGCAGCGACGGCTTCTGAAATACCATCGCGAGTGTCTTGCCGCGCAGGTGCGGATGCTCGAGTCCTATCTTGAGCTCGGCCTTGAGCCGCGCGCCAAGCGCGAGCAGTCCGCTGAGTTCAGCCGGCGAGAGCGAACTGAGATCGAGGAAATCGCGTTTCATCTGGCGTATGCGACGCGAGTCATTTCGGAATTGGCAAGCTCTTGAATGCATTTTCGATAATCGCAAGACCGGCGTCGGCTTCCTCGCGGGTGAGGTTCAGCGGCGGCAGCAGCCGCAGCACGTTGCCCGCAGTGCCGTTGACGAGCAGCCGCTGCTTGACGCACTCGTCGACGATAGGACGCACGTCCTGCTTGAGCACCACACCGATGATCATTCCGAGTCCCCGAACTTCGACGATTCGATCGCACGAGCGCGCAAATTTGCCGAGCCGCTCGATAATATAGCCGCCGACGCTCGACGCGTTGTCCAGCACGCCATCCTGCTCGAGCGCGTCGATCACGGCCAGCGCCGCCGCACACGCCACCGGATTTCCGCCGAACGTGCTGCCGTGGCTGCCGGGCGTGAAGCTCGATGCGAACTCGGGCCGCGCAATCATCGCACCGATCGGAATTCCACCGCCGAGCGCCTTGGCCAGCGTCACGATGTCGGGTTTGATGCCGGCGTGCTCGTACGCGAAAAATCGCCCGGTGCGCCCGACTCCGGTTTGCACTTCGTCCAGAATCAGCAGCATCTTGTTGCGATCGCACCAGTCGCGCATTCGCTTCAGGTAATCCGCGCGAGGCACGACCACGCCGCCCTCGCCCTGGATCGGTTCGATCATCACGCCGACGGTTTCGTCACGCCGGGCGCGATCGAGCGCCGCGAGATCGTCGAAGGGCACCAGTCTGAAGCCGGGCATCAGCGGTTGGAAGCCCTGATGGTATCGCTCCTGGCCGGTCGCGCTCAGCGTGGCCAGCGTGCGTCCGTGGAATGATCCGAGCGTCGCCAAAATCTCGAAGCGCCCGCCGCCCGCGTTGCTGCCCCATCGCCGCGCAAGTTTGATCGCGGCCTCGTTGGCTTCGGCCCCCGAGTTGCCCAGGAAAACCTTTCCCTCGCCGAAACGATTCGCCAGCCGCTCGGCCAATCGCGCAGTCGGTTCGGTGTGAAAGACGTTGGAAACGTGCGTGAGCTTTTCCGCCTGCTCCTTGATAGCGCGCACGACGCGGGGATTCCCATGACCGAGACTGGTGACCGCCAGCCCGCAGAAAAAATCGAGATAACGGTTGCCGTCGGCGTCATACAGATACGCGCCATGCCCGCGTGCGAACGCGATCGGGAGGCATCCGTAAACATCGACCATGTGTCGATGCGTGAGTTCTACTATCTCGGCATTGTTCATCGCGCCTTGCCGCTGCCCTCTGCGTTGCGCGCCGTGTCGGTCAACGCCGACACTTTGGCGCGGCGTTGAACCACTTCGGTGCCGATTCCCGAGCGGGTGAAGATTTCCAGCAGCACCGCGTGTTTGACGCGGCCGTCGATTATGTGGGTCTTCGCCACGCCCTTGTTCAGCGCCTCGATGCAACATTCGACCTTCGGAATCATCCCTTCCGCAATCACCCCGCGCGCGATCAGTCGCCTGGCTTCCGCGGCATCGAGCGTCGGAAGCAATTTGCCGTCCTTGTCCTTCACGCCCTCGACGTCGCTCAGCAGGATCAATTTTTCCGCTTTGAGCGCGGCCGCGATCTCGCCCGCCGCGACGTCGGCATTGATGTTGTAGGTCTGGCCGTCGCGGCCGAACCCGGTCGGCGCGATCACCGGAATGAAGTTGTTGGCTTCGAGCGTGCGCAGCAATTCCGGATTCACCCGATCGACTTCGCCGACCAGCCCGATATCGACCCGCGAGCGTTTGCCGTTGTCATCGGTCACGACCATCCGCATCTTGCGTGACCTGATCAGGTCGCCATCCTTGCCCGAGAGCCCAACCGCGCGGCCACCCTGGCGGGAAATCGTCGCCACCAGGTCCTTGTTGATTCTTTGCAGGACCATCTCGGCCGCTTCCATCGTCGCCGGATCGGTGACGCGCATCCCGCGCACGAAGCGCGACTTCAGCCCGAGCTTGCCGATAAGTTCCGTAATCTGCGGCCCGCCGCCGTGCACGATGATCGGGTTGATCCCGACCAGGTCGAGCAGCACGACTTCCTGCGCAAAGCTTTCGCGAAACTCCTCGGTCTGCATCGCGTGGCCGCCGTATTTGATCACGAACGTTTTGCCGCGAAAGCGCTGAATGTAGGGCAGCGCTTCGATGAGCACTTCGGCTCGATTGTGGACGGCCTCTTTCACGCCTTAACGAACCTCTCCAAAAAAGAAAATCAAAACAGTATTGAGCGCGCCGCGCAATCCATCGCTTGGCAGCGGCTATTACGGCAATTGTAACGGTGAATGGGAGCTACAGAATATACCGCGAGAGATCCTCGTCCTTGACGATTTCATCGAGCCGGCCGTGAACGTATGCGGCGTCGATCGTCAGCTCGCGATCCTGCAGTTCCGGCGCGTTGAACGACAACTCTTCCAACAGCCGCTCGAGCACCGTATGCAGCCGGCGCGCGCCGATATTTTCCGAGCGCGAGTTGACCTTGGCCGCGATCTCCGCCAGCGCCGCCACCCCGTCCTCGGTGAAGCGCATATGCACGCCCTCGGTCTCCATCAGCGCGACGTATTGCCGGGTCAGCGCGTTCTCGGGCTCGGTCAGAATGCGGATGAAATCTTCGCGCGTGAGCGCCTTCAGCTCGACGCGAATCGGAAAGCGCCCCTGGAACTCGGGAATCAGGTCCGACGGTTTCGACGTGTGAAACGCCCCCGACGCGACAAACAAAATGTGGTCGGTCTTGACCGCTCCGTATTTCGTGTTGACCGTCGATCCTTCGACGATTGGCAGCAGGTCGCGCTGCACCCCCTCGCGCGAGACGTCGGGCCCATGCGTCTCCCGCCCCGCGATCTTGTCTATCTCGTCGATGAACACGATGCCTGACTGCTCCGCCCGGCTGATCGCCTCGTGCGCCACCGCCTCCATATCCACCAGCCGCGCCGCTTCCTCCGTTGTCAGCAACTCCAGCGCCTCGGGAATCTTCACTTTGCGCGTGCGCGTTTTCTTGGGCATGAGCTGATTCATCAGCTCCTTCATGTTGAGGCCCATCTCTTCCATCCCTTGCGGCGTGAAGACCTCGATATTCGGCGCGGCGTTCGCGCTGACTTCGAGCTCGACTTCACGATCGTCCAGATGGCCGCCATTGAGCAGCTTGCGCAATTTCTCGCGCGTGTCCTTGTGCGAGTCGTTGTCGATCGCTTCGATATTCCCCTCGGGCGTGATACCCGCGGGCCGGCGGACCTTGGTGGGCACCGGGAACAGCAGATCGAGCAATCGCTCCTCGGCGTTCTCGCGCGCCTTGATCGCAACCCGATCGTGCGCTTCGTCGCGCGCCATCTTGACCGCAATTTCCGCCAGGTCGCGAATCATCGACTCGACGTCGCGCCCGACGTAGCCGACCTCGGTGTAGCGCGACGCTTCCACCTTCACGAACGGCGCTTGCGCCAGCCGCGCCAGCCGCCGCGCGATTTCCGTCTTGCCGACGCCGGTCGGTCCGATCATCAGGATATTCTTGGGCGCAATTTCGTCGCGCAACTCCGGCGCGACATTCTGCCGCCGCCACCGGTTGCGCAGCGCGATCGCAACTGCGCGCTTCGCCTCATGCTGCCCGACGATATAGCGGTCGAGCTCCGAGACGATCTCGCGCGGCGTCATCACTTGTGGAACTGCCATCGGCTGGAAACTTCCTGGAGTATTGTGGTTACAACTCTTCGAAGACAAATTGGTCGTTGGTGTAAACGCAGACTTCCGACGCGATTTTCATCGCGCCTTCCGCGATCTGGCGCGCCGTCATCCCCGAGCCGTGGCGAACCAGCGCGCGCGCTGCTGATAGCGCGTAGTTGCCGCCCGATCCGATCGCCAATATCCCGTCGTCGGGCTCGAGCACGTCGCCGACGCCTGAAATAAGCAGCGAGCTCTCTTTGTCCGCCACCACCAGCATCGCCTCGAGCCGCCGCAGGATTCGATCCGTGCGCCAGTCCTTGGCCAGCTCGACTGCGGCGCGGCGAAGCACGCCGTTGTATTCCTGCAGCTTCGATTCGAACTTGTCGAACAGCGTAAGCGCGTCTGCGGTCGAGCCTGCGAATCCCGCCAGCACGCGATCCTGATGCAGCCGGCGCACTTTCTTCGCCTTGGTCTTCATGATCGTTTGTCCAACGCTCACCTGTCCGTCACCCGCGATGACGACGTGCCCTTCGTGGCGCACGCTCAGAATCGTCGTGTGGCGGATTTCGGCGCCCGGCTCGAGGCCCTTGTCAAACCCGTGGAAAGGCACGTCGATAAACCTCTTTCAAATGATTCACGCTCACATGAGTATACCGCTGCGTGGTCGCCAGGCTCGCATGGCCGAGCATTTCCTGTATCGACCTCAGGTCCGCCCCGTTGCCAAGCATATGCGTTGCGAAACTGTGACGCAGCCCATGCGGCGTGATTCCCGCGCTCAGACCCGCAGCCGCCAATCGCCGCTGCATGATCATCTCGACGCTGCGCGTGGTCAGTCTGCCGCCGCGAAGATTTGTAATCACCGCGCTGTCGGGCTCCCACGCAACCGCCGTCGCGCGCCGCCACGCCCTCAATGCATCCAGCGCCGGCTCGCCCACCGGCGCCAGCCGATCCTTGTTGCCCTTGCCCGCTCGCACCATGACCATCCCGAGCTCTTCGTCGATATCGCGCCAGTTGAGCCCGACCAGCTCGCCGACGCGCAGCCCCGACGAATACAGCGTCTCGAATATCGCGCGATCGCGTATCGCCGCGGGTTTCGAGTCATCTGCAAATGCTTCGATCAGCCGGCGAACTTCGTCCGGCTGCAATATCGACGGCAGCCGTCTTTCGTTTTTTGGCGAGCGAATCGACCGCGCGGGGCTTGGCTCGCCAGTCGTCGTCTCGCGGTAGCGGAAAAACGCCTTGATCGCGCTCAGTCTGCGCTGCACGGTGGCGCGTTTTGCAGTTTTCATCAATTCGGCCAGGTAGCTGCGGATATGATCCGCCGTGATGCCCGTGACGTCGATTTCATCGACCCGTCTGCCGACCAGCTCCGCTCGCTCCAGCAGAAAACTTCGCAGCGCGAGCAGATCGCGACGATAATTCGTCACCGTATTTTCCGCCGCACGCGACGCCTTCTTCAGCGCCGCCGCAAAAGCCTCTACCTCCGCCTCCATTGTCTCGCGCGCACCCACCTGAGCGGCTATGCTATCAGCGGCGATTCAGCCGAAAAAGCATGCCTCTCTCAGCGCGTCCCTCAGGGAACCAACGCTTTCGAATTATGCAAATCTCGCGGCGCATTATGTCGCGCGAAGAACCCATGGCTTCGCCATGAACTGTTGGCATTGCGCGATCAAAATCGAAGTCATCGCCGGGATGGATCGCGTCGGTTTTCGCGACGAATGTCCCGGATGCGGCCGCGCGATGCACTCATGCCGCAATTGCGGCTTTTACGATCCCGCCTACAACAACAGTTGCCGTGAGACCATGGCCGAGCGGGTGGTGGACAAGGAGCGATTTAATTTCTGCGAATACTTCGCGCCCGGCGATGCGGCCGCAAAGCCGCCGGCGAAAACGAAAGCCGGTGCGCAAGGCAAGCTGGAGGCTCTCTTCAAGAAAAAATCATGACCTCCCGCAGATTCCTCCTTCTTGACCGATGCGCCGGGCTTCTTTTCATCGCGGCGTTCGCTTCGATCGTTGCCACCGGATGCCATCCGGCCAACAGCGCGCGCGGCGTCGTCGATCGCTTCGTGGACCAATACTATGTAGCGATCGATCTGAAGGCGGCCGAGCCATTCTGTATCGGCCTCGCACTCGACAAGCTTCATCGCGAGATACAGATGATCGGCGGCCAGAAAATCGACGCCAGTACTCAAAAGCCCGTCGTGCATTACAAACTCATCGCCGAGCGCGACGGCGCCGACCATGTCGAGTTCCTGTTTCGCGCGACCATCGACGTGCCCGACGACGGCGCCTTCAATCGCAACTTGCTGATCACGGCGCGCAAGACCGCCGATACGTGGAAAGTCTCGAACTTCGATGATTACCAATAGCCGGGACCGATCATGAGCGTTGCCGCAATCATCCTAGCCGCGGGCAAAGGGACCAGGATGCGCTCGAAGCGGGCCAAGGTCCTGCACGAGCTTGGCGGAGAACCGATGATCGCGCGCGCGATTCGCGCCGCCGCCGCGCTCGAGCCCGAGCCAATCGTGATCGTCGTGGGCCGGCAAGCTCGCGAAGTCGAAGCCGCAGCAGGCTTCTCCAAAGCGCGATTCGCGCTCCAGGAGCCTCAGCGCGGAACCGGCGACGCGGCGCGATGCGGCCTCAGCCGGATTCCAACCGGCTTCACCGGCGACGTGTTCATCGCTTACGGCGACATGCCGGCAATCACCCCGGCTACCCTGCGCGCTTTTCTTGACGCACATCGAAAGCGCGGCGCAAAGCTCTCGTTCATCAGTATCATGCTCGACGATCCCGCCGCGTACGGCCGGGTGATTCGCGACGGCGGCGGGATGGTCGAGAAAATCGTCGAGTTCCGCGACGCGACGCCGGCCGAGCGCGCCGTCAAGGAAATCAATACCGGCTTTTACCTGGTCGATGCGGCGTTGCTGCGGTCGGCGCTGGCGGAACTGAAACCCGGCAACGCGCAGGGTGAGTATTACCTGACCGATATCGTTGCGATTGCGCGTGCGCGCAACGAAAGCGAAAGCGAAAAAGTCGAAGCGTGGGTTGCTGCCGACCCGGCGGAATTCGCCGGAATCAACTCGCGAGAGGAGCTGGCAAATATGGAAGCGGAAATTCGTGCGGCCGTTAACCGAAAGCTGATGCAATCCGGCGTGACCCTCGTCGATCCCCCTACCGCCTACATTTCTGAGCAGGCCGAAATCGCGCCCGATTGCGTAATCGGTCCCAACGTCCAGATTATCGGGATGTGCAAGCTCGGCGAGGGCGTGCGAATAGACGGCACCGCATGGCTCAGCAACGTGACGATCGGCCCGCGATGCCATCTGAAGCTGGGCGTGCGCGCCGAAGATTGCGTGATCGGCGAAGATTCCGAAATCGGCCCATTCGCCAACCTGCGCGCCGGCACCGAACTCGCCGGGCACAACCGGATTGGCAATTTTGTCGAGACCAAAAAGGCCCGCCTCGGACGCGGCGCCAAGGCCAGCCATCTCAGCTACCTCGGCGACGCTACCATCGGCGCCGACACCAACATCGGATGCGGCGTTATCACGGTGAATTACGACGGCTACGACAAGCATCAGACGGTGATCGGCGACCGATGCATGGTCGGATGCGACACGCAACTGGTTGCGCCGGTCAAGGTCGGCAACGACGTGTACGTCGCGTCAGGGACGACCATCGTTCGCGAGGTGCGCGACGGCTCGCTTGTGATGTCGCATCATCCGCAACGCGAAAAGGCGGGATGGATGGCGGCCTGGCGCAGGCAGCACGGCGACAGCCCCGACGGCAGCTTGAAGCGCACCAAGGACCATTGAGATTAAACGCATCGCTTGAGCAGGGGACTGGCACCGACGTCGATCAGCCGCGCAATCCGGCGAAGCCGGTGACGGTGGAGTAGCGCAAGGCGGGGCGTACTTCACAATACTCATAGTCTCTAGAAACATCGTCTTCATTCCGGCTTTTATGCGATTGTGGCATCGCCCTCTATCGTATTCGGCCGACGCGTTCGCGAGCTTCGCGAACAGCGAGGTTGGACCCAGGAAGATCTCGCCGTTAGATGCGGCCGACACTGGACCTATGTCGGCGGTATCGAACGAGGTGAGAGGAATCCCACTCTCCGCGTTATTTGTGACCTCGCGCAAGCCCTTGGCGTCACGGTGCGCGAGCTTTTTCCCGAGCGCGGTGCGAGATGAAGAAGCATCCGCTCGAAGAGAAATGGAATACCACAGCATGGGATATTCTGTCCGCCATAGAGCGCGGGTTTCGTGCGCAGGTGGACGTGAAAGGCAAGCTTGCCGAGTGGTTTCTCTTTCAGAAGCTCGAACAAATGCAACGGGAAGGTGCTCTCCAAAGCGTCATCTGGCAGGACAAGGACGGCCAACCAGATTTCGTCGTGCCCTATGCAGGTCGGGAGATTAAGATCGAGTGCAAGAACGTCCGTTCGCCTAGCCAAACCAAACGTCCGCAGGGATCGGCGCGCGTCGAACTCCAGAAGACCCGCAACAACAAGAAAGGCGAGCCTACACGCGGCTACAAGCCGGAGGAATTCGACGTGCTCGCTGCCTGTCTCTTTAATTTCACGGGGAAATGGGAATACCTTTTTGTGGCAACCCGCCGTCTCACTAGACGGCCCAAGCCGTTAGAACGATTTCTTACGATTATGCAGCCGGTTCCGCTCCAACCGGAAGGCTTTTGGAGCTATGATCTGTTCAATGCCTTCAAGGACGCGATTAAGTAGCGGGCACTCCGGCGACCCGCAGTTGCCGACGAAACCGCTTTACGAAACAAAGCTGGGTCGTGCCTACGTAGCGAATTCCCTACCCTTTATGGCCGGGCTTGAGGCTGGGAGCGTGAATCTCGCTTTCACCTCACCGCCCTATGCACTTCACTTCAAGAAGGAATACGGCAACGCCAACCAGCGCGATTATGTGGAGTGGTTTCTACCGTTCGCACGCGAAGTACACCGCCTCTTGCGAGACGACGGCAGTTTTGTGATCGACATCGGCGGTGCGTGGACACCCGGTAAGCCGACCCGCTCCTTGTATCATTTCGATTTGTTGATTGCTTTGGTTCGGGAGGTCGGCTTCTACTTAGCCCAAGAATTCTATTGGTATAATCCCGCGAAGCTTCCCTCACCGGCCGAATGGGTAACAGTCCGAAAGATCCGGATGAAAGACGCAGTCAACTGTCTTTGGTGGTTATCGAAGACGCCTGACCCCAAGGCGGACAATCAGCGCGTGCTCAATGAATACAGCCCGGACATGCGACGGCTGGTAAAGCGCGGATACAGAGCGAAGGTCCGTCCGTCCGGACATATCATCACCAAGAAATTCACCGATCGAGGCGGTTCCATTCCATCGAATCTTCTGGTGCATGGCAACAATGACGCCAACGGACGGTATCTTGAACTGTGCAAGCTGAACAATATCAAGCCTCATCCGGCTCGATTTCCTGTTCAGGTGCCGGCTTTCTTCATTCGATTCCTTACCGACTCTGGCGATTTGGTTCTTGACCCCTTTGCTGGAAGCAACACGACCGGCGAGGCGTGTGAACGCGAAGGCCGCAAATGGATATCTATCGAGAACCACTCGCCCTACCTTGAGGCGAGCAGGTTTCGATTCGAGGGTGAATTGGCGCGCCTGCCGGATCGGCTGGCAGAACCGGCTCCGCGCGCGTTACAGACATCACTCTTTTGAAAAAGGTTAAGCTTCGGGGTCACATCGCCGCGTTGCCGTGTGTAAATCGGTGAACGCGCGCCGGGCACACTGGCAGGACGGCATGCTCCGATATACAATTCATGAGATGCCATCGGTTCCTGAAAACAGGCAGAGGTTTGGCGGAGACGCCAACGGGTCTTAAATGAAGTGACCATGGACATCATTGCGAAGGAGGTAGCCGATGAAAAACAAGACTGGGATGGCGAGTGCAATAGTGGTGATGGCGCTGTTAGGCTTGGCCGCCGTGCCCGCGCATGCCGAGGAGAAGATGACGGTCAAAACAGGTTATTTGACCTGCCAGGAAGCGTCCGGATGGGGCTTTATTATAGGGTCCTCGCACAAAATCCACTGTACCTACGCGTCGAATAAGCATCGCACGGAATATTACAGCGGCAGTATTTCCAAGTTCGGCGCCGACATCGGTTATCTGCAATCAGCAGTGATTCTATGGGCAGTTGCGGCTCCAACGACTGAGCTGGGCGCCGGTGCTCTGGCCGGAGACTACGCTGGCGTGCAGGCGAGCGTGGCGCTGGGAGTAGGCGCTGGAGCAAATGTCTTGCTCGGTGGTTTTCATCGATCGATCGCGCTGCAACCCGTGTCAGTCGAGGGCCAGAATGGCTTGAACGTTGCCGCTGGTATCGCAAACATGAGTCTGAAATACGAAGGAACCAAGCCTCCGCGCCACTGAGCTTAGGCGGCGCGGGAAATACGCGTTAATTTGCTCTCCCTGTAAGGAGAGCTTTGCGTAACCCGATCGGATCTTTATTATCCTCGCCCTGTTAGGGCGAGGATAAAGGTGAGGGTCCTTATACAGCGCGCCCGTGGGCACGGGTGGCCATCGTTAAGAATAAGATGGGAACTGGCGCGCGATTCAAGATTCTGCGTCCGTATTCTTCAACCGTCCGCTTCGGTGTTCGTATAGTGCGGCTCGCTGCTACTCGCTTAGTGGAGGCGACAGAATGTTGATCGGGCGCTCCTCGTCAGTTGACCATGGGCGCTCTTCCAGATAGTTGACGTGTTAGCCGTGCCAAAGTCTCTCACCCAATACTATGTCTTCATCGGCTCGCCCGGAGGGCTCGACAAGGAACGAAAGCTCTTCAGCAAAACGCTCGAAAAATTCACTAGGCACCATGCCGAACGTCGGGGGGTCACGTTCCATCCCGTCGGGTGGGAGGACACGATCGCCGGCGTCGGACGCCCGCAAGCGCTCATTAACGAAGACCTCAAAGAATGTGACTACGCAGTATTCGTCCTGCACAATCGCTGGGGCACGCCAACCGGCGGCGGACATTCTTCCGGGACGGAAGAAGAATGGGAGCTGGCGGAGCAGCTTTACGAACAGACAAAGATCCGCAACATAGCCCTGTTTTTCAAGGAAGTCGCCAAATCGCAGTTGAAAGATCCTGGGGAGCAACTGAAAGCTGTCCTCGCTTTCAAGCGGCGGATCGAGAATGGAAAGAAATACCTGTTCAAATCCTACGCGGTGCCGGACGATTTCAGCGAACTGCTGGAAGCGCAATTGGCGGAATGGCTTCTAGATCATGAGAGAACCGTAAATGCTCCTTCTTCTGACAGTCTCATAATCGGTCCACCTACGATGCCGGCTGGCGTAGCGCCTACTGACGCGACGCCAGTGAGCCCAAGCTTCGATTATTGGATCGCAGAAGCGGACAGACTGATGGGGGCTGAGACTCCAGATTACTCCGGTGCCCTATTCTGCGCAGATAAGGCCTTGGCTATGGCGTCCTCCGACATCGAATGGGCGCGAGCCAAAGAATTGCTGGGCGGGGCCCAGTTCTATTTGAACAATCAAAATGAATCGATCGCCATCTTCGCGGAAATCGTCGAACGTTTCGGTTCGGCCACCGACTCGGACGGGCACGGCTGGACCGCGCGAGCGCTGTTTAATAGGGGGGTCGCGCTCGGTCAACTCGGCCGACGCGAGGAAGAAATTGCGGCCTACGACGACCTAGTCGCCCGCTTCGGCTTTGCGTCCGAGGTGCCTGTGCGAGAAGAGGCTGCCAGAGCGCTGTTCAACAAGGGGGCCAGGCTCGGCGAACTAGGCCGATATGAGGAAGAACTTGCGGTTTACGACGACGTGCTGGCCCGCTTCGGCGCTGCATCCGAATTATCCCTGCGAGAACAGATCGCCAAAGCGTTGGTTAACAAGGGCTACAGGCTGGGTCAACTCGGCCGAAGCGAGAAGGCCGTCGCGGTATACGATGACATACTGGACCGCTTCGGCGCTGCATCCGAATTATCCCTGCGAGAACAGATCGCCAAAGCGTTGGTCAACAAGTGTACGTCGTCAGAACCTTTTGGACAAGTCAGCAATCGATTTAAGAGAGGATCTGGCCCATCTGGGTTGAGGTTGAGGCTGCAGTTGAGTAGTGCAGCCGGCGACGTTGGTCGAGGGTCTGCTGC